>CAZIVB010000143.1:0-6452 GCA_964542565.1 uncultured Hyphomicrobiales bacterium
TCGATATCTGGGCCGGTCTGGCCGGATACAGCGCCCTGCCCGAGGCCTGTCTGATCAATTACTACGACGCAAAAGCGCGCCTTGGCCTGCATGTGGACAAGGATGAAATCGACATGAAGGCGCCGATTGTGTCAATTTCGCTCGGGGATACGGCGCTTTTCCGCATGGGCGGAACCGGCCGCAGGGACCCCACCCGCTCGGTGCGGATCGGGTCCGGCGATATCATGATCATGGCCGGGCCGGCGCGGCGTTCCTATCACGGGGTTGACCGGATTTATCCCGGCACATCCTCGCTTCTTGAAGAAGGCGGCCGCTTTAACCTGACCCTGCGGCGGGTGAATGCTTCTTGAGCGCGCCGGGGGGGGCGGGCGGATTACCGGATAAATTCAGGCCGATCATGTTTGCGGTAATAGCCGCATACGGATTTGCGCGCCAGATAAATGCCGGACACCGCGACCAGAATGCCGGCCGGCAAATCCACCAGATGATGCCCGCCATGCATGAAAATGCCGGGTACGACGAGAAGGCTTGGAAGAAAAAAGACCGCAAAGACCCATTTCATATTTCGCACCGCGTAAAGCACAAGGATGGCGAGGACGATGTGATAGGAGGGAAAACCGATCAGTCCCTTGATATTTTGCGGGCTGATCAGACCGGGGCCATCCTTGGCGAGCTGCAATAAAAGCTTGCCATAAGCTGTGCCGAGTTCGGGCTTCGCCAGTTTTTCCACAGCCGCCGGCAACTCATAGAGCGACTGGGCGCCCAGGGAGGGAAACAATCCCCACAGGCATATGGTGAATGTCGCGGTGATCAGTAACGCGGTCATCAGAATATGAAGCTCGCGGATGCGGCCCGTCAAACCGAGAATGACAACGGTGAGCGCAAACAGGGGCAAGGTGGCCAGATAAGCGTAGCGGACAAGCGTGTTGAAAACCGGGTGTCTTGAGGCCCACTCGATAACGGAGGGCCAGTGATATCCGAATATCTGGTCGATGGCGCTGAGCTGCGCGTCAATGGGCGCACGCCATAACGGCAGGAGCTGATAATTGAACATGGAAAGGCAGAGTGTGAAGAAAATGAACAGGGCGGCGCCGATCGTGGCGGCGCCGATACGCTCGCTTCTGCCGGTTATCCGGTAGAAAAAACCGGTCATCAAAAGGACGCCGATCAGGGCGAGTATGCCGCCATAGGCGGGCCAGTCAATGCGTGAGTTGTGAACCACAATCAAAACAATATCAATAGCGGCCGCAGCCATCGCAACCATCAGCATGGTTTTTTCAGGCGGCAAAAACATGGCCTTGCGCAATGAAGCGGCGGCGGTGTTCAAAACCTGTCCCTCCGGCTGGCCGGATCTTTCCGGCAATGAGAGTAAATCCACCGGCTTGACAGGCTCTGGAGAGCGTTTCTGGAACATCAGACCGGAACACTCTGGACGGCTTCGCGTTTTGTCTTGTCCCGGCGGACAAGCCACCCGGCAAAACGCCAGCTTGCAAAGGCGATCAAGGCGCCAAAATAACCATCAACGGCATAATGCCAGCCCAGATGAATGGAGGCCAGAAAGATCAGGACGGCATAAGCCGTCATCAAGAGGCCAAAACGGCGGTTATGGGCATAGGCCACCAGGGCCAGCAGGGTGGAGCTTGCGATATGCATGCTCGGCATGGCCGAGATGACCGACATCTCACCGGCGGTGTAATTTTTCCATAACGTCTCCTGAACCCCCAGCGCCCAGATATCATATTGCCCGTTGGCGGCGTTCAGATAGCTCATCAACGGGCCATAGGGGTCGCTGGAATTGCCGAGCAGGGCGTAAAAACACGGACCGGCGGATGAGAACAATGTCGCAAACAGATTGCCGCCAATGATCCAGGTGATGATGCTGGCGGCAATATACTGCATGCGCAAACCCTGATCGCGCATGATAAATCCGACCCAGACAAAAAACGCCGGAATAATGAAAAACCAGATATTGTAGATAAAATTCATGGCAAAGGTCACGGCCGGATAGCCCAGAACCGGTTGCAGGATTTCCCATGGATGCCAGCCAAAATGCAAAACCTTGTCCAGTTCCATGAAACTTGTGTCCCAGGAAAAGGGAACAAGCACGGGAATTGAAGATTTCAGCAAGCCATAGGCCATGCCCATGAAATTGATGATCAAGATGGCGTGCAGGCCGTTTGAGAGGCGCTCCGGCTCCATGACGGTAAATCTGAACCAGCGGACAAATTCCCTTATCGGACTTTCGGGATGCTCGAAAAGGATCATTCGGGTAAACTTCACCAGAGCCGCCACCGCGATAATGATGATCGTCACCATGAGCAGCGATATCGAGAAGAATAAAAACACCCCCATGGACTGGTCCGTCGCCCAGATGGCGATCAAGGCCATCGCCAGCGCCGATAAGGAGAGCTGATATCCGATGCGGTGCGAGCCAAATGCCGCGGTAAAATGAGCGAGGAAGGATTTCAGCCAGACAAATCCGGGCTTGCGGTTACCAGTTCTTGTCCTGTCCGATGCGTAATCCATGTTTTTCCCACCGCTTCATTCTTGCCGTGTTTTCCCTGCCCCAGTAAACTGAAAAACACTTAAGTAACTGATAAATTGAATATAAAAAGCCCGCTTCTTTTCACGAAGCGGGCTTTTTGCAATGCGTTAACCGGGAACTTCCGATTGTCATACCCTCGGGTAAGCCGATTTTATTTCAGCTTGCCGGAAATATATGAGAAGGTCGAGCTCAGGCTGGTGCCGAGCGTTGTCGCGGCGGCGATGATCGCAATCGCGATCAGCATGGCAATGAGCCCATATTCGATAGCCGTTGCGCCAGATTCATTCTTGGCGAAACGAAGAACCAGATTTTTCATGTTACTCTCCTAATGTTAGACTTTCCTGACAGTTCTCCTGCCATGTTCGCCATCTCCAGCAGGTCTAGCAGGACCAAACTGTGGAGGACTTTACATCGCAGAAATTACCATCAAGTTAACATCAAGAAATAAATATAGTTACCATCCATTAATCATAAGATATGTTGCCAGCTATATTAATTGAATACATGGTTTTAAATGGATTACTTAATGGTTAATACTTTATCTATGTAAGTAACACAAAACGTAAATTAGGTTAAAACATCGTATAAACCGGCAGATACACATCCGCCGCCCGGGGGCTATACCAAAATCCGCCGGTATAATCCGGCCCGCCCCCTGCTTTGCAGCGGCGGTTTTACTCTTTCAGGAGGTTTTTAAATGATGTAACCGGCGCCGGAACGGCGTGGGTCGCCCGCAGTGATAAATTCACCTTGCGGCTTGCGGCAAACCGCGTGAACGCCGCCAAAGAACATGTTCGCCTCGCTCCAGGCGCGGTGATCGGGAAAAGCCGCCGTGAGAGCGGCGCGCAATTCATCGCTGAAAAAATCTTCAAAATCCAGATGTCCGTGTTCCGGGTGCAGGCGCGGCTCGCGCACCGCCCGGGCCAGTTCATGACCGGCCCCCACTCTGGCGATCACCTGGGCGATGGCGCTCCGGATCCGGTTGGAGCCGCCCGAACCCAGAGCGGTCAGCCCCCCGTCCGGGGTGCGGAAAAGGCTGGGCGCCATCATTGAGGAAAGGCGCGAATTCTCCGGCCAGTTATGAAAACCATGCGGGTTAAGATCCTCCTCGCCCAGCATATTGTTGAGCATGAAGCCGTATTTGCCCAGCATGTAGCCGTTGCCCTCGCCGTTTGATATCGTCAGGGCGGCGGCATTGCCTTGTCCGTCAATGGCGCTGACATGGGTGGTGCCGCGGGTTGAGGCCTTGTGACGCTGCGCTGTTTCAAGACAGGCCCTTAGCGCCGCATCATTGCTCAATGTCTCCAGGCAGTGCCCGGCATCGCGCCGGGCCGCATCGCTCAGATCAAGCGCTCTGGCGATGGAGAGGGTAAAATCCTCACGCCCGTTTTCCAGACCCGACAAAACCCCGAGCGCAAAGGCGATAAGGGTGCCGCCTGCCGAGGGCGGCGGATTGAGGAACATTTCAAGCCCCCGGTAGCGGCGCAGCAGCGGCTGGCGCCACTTCACTTCATAGCCTGATAAATCCTCCGCCGTCAGATGGCCGCCCTGAGCTTTCGACTGGGCCAGCATGGCCTGCCCGATCTCGCCGCGGGTAAAGACGATATCGCCTTCCGCCGCCAGAGCCTCAAGCGCATCGGCAAGGGCCGGGTTATAGAGGATTTCACCTGCTTCAAGAAGCCGTCCTCCGGGGGCAAAAACAGCCCGTGCGCAGGGGTTGGAGAGCAGGATCGGCGCTATGATCTGAAAAAGCCCGGCCTGAAACCGGCTGACCTTGACGCCTTTGCGCGCCGCCGCGAGCGCGGGCTCGGCAATGCGCATGAGGGGCAGCTTTCCCAGACGCTCATGCAGCGCGCACAGGCCCTGGGCAAATCCGGGCGTCGCCGCCGCCCCGGCGCCAATGTGAAATTCCTGCGTCGCGGTGCCAAAATCAGCCGTTATGGGGAAAAACTCCAGTTGAGCCGCCGGGCGCCTGTTGCGCGGCGTATGGGCAAAAAAATCCATCAGGCGGATGCAGGAGCGAGACGCATCATGGATCATGCAGAAGCCGCCGCCGCCAGGGGCCGCCAGCACCGGCTCGGCGACACAGGCCATGAATGCGCCGGCGATCGCGGCATCAAAAGCGTTGCCGCCCTCAGTCAGGATTTCCGCCATGGATTGCGCGGTAAGCTCATGTCCTGCCGCAACCGCGCCTTTGTGCTGCTGTTTCATCTGTGCCTTAAAATGATTTTGTTGTTATCCACAGCAGGCATAAAGTAAAATTCAGGCAAAATCCATCATGAGAATGAGCCGGATTCGATTTCGTCTTCAAGCTGCTCCATATGCGCGGCGATGAGATAGGCCGCCAGAATATAGCCCGTTAAAATATAGGCCCCGGCGGCCGCCAGAATAATCCAGCCCAATGGCGTCGAGCCCTCAAAAAGCACATAGCCCAATGCCGCGATGAGGATTATCTGGGCAATCTCGCTGGAAAGCAATACGCAAAACGGCGCTCTGGCCTTTTTGATCCCGCCCGGGCTTACCGGATAAGACAGCGCCGCATCGGGGTTACCGAACAGCCCGGTAATTTCGCTCTTGTCAATCCGCCCGGTAAGGTCGCGGATCACATCGATATGAACCCGCCCCGTGCGCACCGCTCTCCAGGACATGATTGTGGAGTAGAGGGAATAGGCGCTCAGGCCGATGAATATGCCGGCGGCGATAAAAAACATGCGCCGGAGTGTAGATAAACCGGTTTAAATTATCGTAAATACCGCGGCAAATTATCACACTCATCGGGTATCTCGCGTCATATAACGCAAAAGCAATTCGCCCGGCAGTTCCATAAGCCGCGGCGCATCGGTCCACAAGAGGGCACAGCGCAGTTTACGGCCTTTAAACATACCCTCCAGCGCCTGCGCGTAAGCGGCCATCTGGCGCAAATAGATTTCAGGGACATCTTCAACCTCGCGCGGCGGCGGGCGGTTTGTCTTGTAGTCAAGAATGAGAATTTCGCTTTCCAGAATGGCGATCCGGTCAATCTGGCCAAAAACGAGAGTTTCGGTCTCCCCCTCCGCCGGCGGGGAGAGTTGCGCCGCAAAGGGCGCCTCGCCGCGGCTGCCGGGTCCGAAGAAGGGGGCAAATTGCGGATTTTCAAGAATGGCGGCAACTTCGCCGATAATTTCATCCGCCTCATCGGGCGCAAGAGCATTGCCGGGCCGCATGAGAAACGCCGCCGCGCGCGCCTTGCGCTCTTCCGGGGCGATCTGCGGCAGATACTCCAGCAGGGTGTGGATCATGTTGCCGCGTTTGAAACGCTTCGTGTCCCCCCCTTCAAACGGCGAGAGCGCCGCGGGCAGGGGATATTGCCCCGCACCAAATTCCGCCGCCGCGAGGCGCGAGGGCGAAAGGGGCGCGGCACGGCGTTTTTCAGCCGCTGGACTGCTTCGGGCCCAGACGGGAAGACCTGTGGCTCCGGCGGCGGGTTCGGGCGCATCCTGCTTATCCCCTTGCGCCGCGGGCGCCTTGTGGACAAGCCGCCGGACGGCCGGGGTTTCGTCCTCATCATGGACAGGTTCGGCAACCGGCAACAGCGCCTCATGGATCAGGCCGTGCCAGCAATACTCCCGGGGTTTGTGTTTTTTCTCAAAACCGGAGATATAAAGCTCGTCCCGCGCCCGGGTCATGGCAACATAAAGCAGGCGGTTATATTCTTCGATCTGCCGATCGGCGGCCAGTTCATAAATATCGGTCAGAAGCAGATCGCGGAAGCTCCTGTTGATTGTCCAGACGGGTAGTTTTAGCGCCGTTCCGGGCTCTTGCGGCAAATCAAGAAGTTTCGGCAGATCCTGCTTGCGCGGCACCGCGCAGGTATCGGGAAGAAAGACAATATTGGCCTCAAGCCCCTTTGCGCCGTGCACGGTCATGA
>CAZIVB010000144.1:0-6433 GCA_964542565.1 uncultured Hyphomicrobiales bacterium
CATGCGCCAGAAAATTTCAGGCAGAAGAGACTGCCTTCGCCGGCTCACAAGGCCATATGGAGCTCAATGTTTTTAAACCGGTACTCATCTACAACCTGTTGCAATCGATCCGCCTGCTGGCGGACGGCATGACGAGTTTTGGCAAAAACTGCGTTGAGGGCATTGAGCCCAACAGAGGCCATATCAATGACCTTCTGCACCGCTCGCTAATGCTGGTGACGGCCCTTGCGCCCGAAATCGGCTATGACAACGCCACAAAGGTCGCCAAGACAGCGCATAAAAACGGCACCACCTTGCGCGAGGAAGCGGTTAATCTGGGTTTTGTAACGGGAGAGGAATTCGACGCCGCCGTGCGCCCGGAAGACATGACCGGCCCGAAATGACGCACCGGACCTTCCTCTTCGCAGCCGGATAGCCCCATGTCCGGCCAGATCAAACGCTCCGTCACCATCAAGGGCCATAAAACCAGCATCTCCCTGGAGGCCCCGTTCTGGGACGCTCTGAAAGATATCGCCGCTTTAAAAAACACCTCGATCAACGCCCTTGTGGCAGAAATCGACAAATCGCGCCGCGCCGGCGGCCTCTCCAGCGCTATCCGTATCTATATTCTGAACCATTATCGCCGCAAGCCCCCTCCCGGTGCACAGCCGGGAGGGAATTGTATTTGACCTTTATGGTTTGATATAGGCGTAGCCCATCGCCTGAAGCTTGGCCAACTCGGCAACGCCGCTCGGCACGATATCGCCCTTGCTGACATCATACAGATCTTCTTCATAGCTGATCTTCTTGCCCTTAAGCGTATTGGCGCAGACCTGGAAGGCGATGCCCTGCTCTTTCAGGCCATCAATCTTGGCGGTGATTACATCCGTCGCATTGCCGTATTTCAGCTTGGTGTTTTTGAGCGCATCGGGGTCCAGAAGCAGGGAAAGACCTTTGCCGTGCAGGACGACCTTGAGATCAAGATTGTCCTTGCCGACCGCGTTGATATGGTTCTGGATATTGCGCAGGGCGCCGGCCTGGGCTTTGGGAGAGTCATAGTTGATATGATAAACAACCTTTTGTTTGCCGTACTCGCCCGCGATCGCAGAGCCCGTGACAAAAGCCATAGCCGTTACGATTAATGCAATCATTCGCATGAATTTCATATTTGCCTCCATTTGTGTTTTTAGATTTATTCCACATAAGAACTAGCACATTTGCAGGCAGGCAGGCAATATGGCTCATTAATATTATTTACATATTGTTTTTGTGGTTAAAATCCCCCCCCCTTACTGCGCCGCCTTACCGGCAAGTCCCGGAAGGTCGATAACATTCTGTTTAACCACTCCGGCCGGCAAGGCGTCCGTTTTGCTTTTGATGGCCTCCTTGCGCGATTCTTCGGCTTCGCGCTCGATCTGTCTGCCGGTGATAAAGCGCATCAGGGCGCTGTAATCGACCTGCGCGGCAAGCCGGGAATAGGGCCCTGAATAGGCAATGCCGAGCGGCGGGGCGCCTTTAAGATTCGGCAGCGGAAATTGCCATCTGGCATCAAGCTTTCGCGCCGTGAAATCCGTCAGCAGGCTAAAATTACCCGTCCCCCCCTTCATGGCAAAGGCGGCGTTATCGATGCGCAGAACACCATTTGATATCCTGGCCCGCAGGGCTCCGGGCGCATAAGGCGTCAGACGCCAGCCAATGGAATTCTTCATCGCCTTTTCCAGCTCATCGGCGCTTTGCGCCGCCCCGGCAATCAGCGAGGAGGCAAAAAGATCCGGGATCAGGACTTCAGCCCCGGTCATCTGGATATCGCTGCTTCCGCGCAGGGTTGAAACCAGCCCGGCGAGGCTGCGCCCGTCGGTTTCCAGATCGGCCTTGAGGGAGACAACGCCCCTTACCGCCTCGCGCCCATCCGCGCTTTTCAGGATATCTTTCAGGCGAAGGTTTTCAAGAACAAGCCCGGCCTGCCCCCTGAGGATCCCGTTGCCGTCATCTTCCAGCCGGACGGAACCCAGCAAGGATGCGCTCATCAATTGTCCCGAAAGGGTCTGGACCTCAAAAACCCCGCCCCCCGTGCGCAGGCTTAAAACCGCCTGTTTCAGAAACAGGTTTTTATTTAAAGCCATCTGCGGCGTTTCCACCTCCAGCTTGAGCGCAAAACGTTTCAGCCGCGAGGCGTCAAGCACCGATGAAGGGAAGCCAGACGCCCGCCCGGCATCATTGTCTGCGCCTTCAACGCCGAACATGATTTCCAGAAACAGCGGCAGATCAAAGCGTCCCGGCTTCAGATTGAGGCTGATTTCGGGCCTCTTGCCATCCAGTTTCACCCGCCCGTAAGCCGTATAGGGCGCACCGCCCGCCGCACCGGAGGCGCCGGCAATGACAAGATCGCTCCTGCCCCCGTCAAGCGAGGCGCTCAGGGTCAGGGGGATTTTGACGCCGTGGCGGCCGGCTCTCCCCGTCAGGCGACTTTCCAGAACGGCTGAATCTTCCACCTTGAGATTAAACCGGACATCGGAAAACCGGTAGCTTTTGTCCTTTTCAATCGTACCTTTAAGCGAGAATTTCGCCCCCGGCAGATCAAGACGGGCCGAAAAAGCCAGCAGCAGATTGATAGCGCCTTTTCCCTCCCACTCAAAGACTCCCTTACCCTTGCCCGCGCCCCAGGGCTCGCCGATTTTGGGAATTTTCAATTGATCGAGAAGGTCCCTGGCCGAGGCGTTTTCAAGCCGCAAGCGCCAACTGAGCTGCCCGTCGCCGGCGCGCTCCGGGACGCCGGAAAATTCAGCTTCAATCTGCGCCCCGGCGCCAGCCAGCTCGCCGCTGCCGCGCAGCGACATCCGTACCTGTTTGGCGTCCTCCACCCCGGTAAAGCGCAGATCAAGATCAGCCGCCCCAAGCCCCGCAAGACCGCCCTCAAATTCAGGAAGCGCACGCAAAACAGAAGCCGGAACAGCCCTCGCCAGGGAGGGCGTTACCAGTTTTATCTGCAAGTAGGTTTGCGGTTTTGTGGGTAAATTGGCGATATTGCCGCTTAAACTGACGCTTTCATCCAGCTCCGTGTTGTAGGCAATCTGATGAATGGCAAGATCGCCATTATTAAACCGCAAATCACCCGCAAAGCCTTTATAAACCCGGCCCTTGTGCCTGAGCTCGCCGATTTTCAGCGACAGATCGCTCTTTCCCTGCAACAGGGCCGGAAAGCGTTTTGCCCATTTTGATGGCCGTATGAGAGAAAAGCTCAGGGGCGCAAACCCGGGATCATCTTTCCCGGCCTTGAAATAGCGGTCAAGATCAAGCGCGGCGATCGAGGCTTTCAGCTTCAGGGCGCGGGTTCCATAGTCATGCATGAAAAACCCGCTGAAACCGGCATTTCCCAGCTTGCCGGAGCTTTCCTTCAACTCAATGCGTTGCGGCCCCAGTCTGATCTGACTGGTGAGCGAAAAGCGCAAGGCCCCGCGCATCGGCTTCAAGGCGCCGTCATATCCCGCCCAGTTCAGAAACTGGCGCAAATCCGGTGTATCAAGCTCAAAATTGCCAGTAAATAGCGGCGTTGTCCCTTCCTTTTCAAAATCACCCGCCAGCTTGAGGCCGGATTGACCGGGCAGCATCACATTCAGCCGGCTTATGCTCAGCTTGTCGCCGCTTGATACAAGCTTCAGCGCAAGGTCGGAAAAGCTCTTGCCGCCAATGAGCCCGCCGGCGATGTTCAGATCAAGCACCCCGCCAAGCCCTTCGGGCAAGGCCGCCGGCGCGCCCGTAACAAGCGCCGTCAGCAGCCCGGCCTTATCCGCATTGCCGGTTGCCCCCAGCAGGGCATCGAGATCGGCCCGCCGGGCGGAGAATTTGCCGGTAAAGCGCGGCGCATTTTTCCAGGCCAGCGAAAGCGCCCCCTGATAGCGCATGGCGGCGCTGCCCTCGCCAATGGTTCCCGCCAGATCTTCAAATTTTAAAACGGAATCAATCAGCGACACCCTGGATTCGGCGCTCAGGGAAAGCCGGTTGTTACGGCTTTTCTTGCGGCGGTAGGTAATTTTTCCCGAAAACGAGGCATCCTCGAACAGATTTTGCAACTGGCCGCTCAAACGCCCGTCGCCAAACGCGCCGCTTATCCGGCTGGTGAGGCGCAGGCTTCCGCCCGTCCCCAACCGGCTGCTTGCAATCTTGAAGGCCGAGCCTGCTTCCCCGAATGTGCCTGAAACCTTGAAAGGGCCGCGCAGGCTGGTGGCATTCAGATCCGCATTGATCCATTCAAGCGATTTGACCAGCTTGCGCTTCGCATCGCGATAGATGATGCGCCCGTCCTGTATATGAAGGTTTTGCACCGAAACATGGTCTGTACCGGCAAGCGCCGGAGACTCCCCTGCCCCCGGCTTCCAGTTGCCACCGCCGTTTTCGCCGCGAACGAGTCTTAGAACCGGCTTGACCAGCTCAATATGGGTAATTTCAATATTTTTTCTCAGAAGCGGCTCAATCGCAAGTCTGGCCTCAATGGCCTTGGCTTCAAAAAAACGTTCGCCCTTTACGCTGTCGATCCGCACATTATGAATGCGCAATACCGGCTGCGGCAGCAAGCGAACGGTAATCTGGCCCTCAATATGGATCGGGCGGCCAAAAAAGGCGCTGCTGCGTGTTTCAATTTCGTCTTTGTAATGATTCCAGTCAATAAAATAAGGGGCAACAAGCGCCGCAAAGAGGATAATGACAACCACGCCGCCTAATGTGACGAGTATCTTACCCACAACCGCATCTCCTGATCATCCCCGCCTTGCGAAGACCGATAACCGCTAAAACGCATTCCTCATGCCCTGCAATTTGTTTTACCACAAAGCTCCGGACGGGCAAGTGATGCCGCATCATATAGGTAAACGCAATAACCTGATTTTCAATCTGTTTCCGGCGCGATGATCTTGCCCGGGTTGAGAATCCCTTTCGGATCGAGGGCCTTTTTGATCTGCCGCATGACCTGCAATGCGGGGCCGTGCTCCAAAGGCAGGTATTTCATTTTTCCCATCCCCACCCCGTGCTCGCCGGTGCAGGTGCCGTCCATGGCGATTGCGCGCCGCGCCAACCGGTCCAGAAACGCCTTGCCAGCCTCGATATCCGCCTCGTTGTCCATGTCAACCAGCAGCAGAACATGGAAATTGCCATCGCCCACATGGCCGACAATCGGCGCCGTAAAGCCGCAATTTGCAATATCCTCGCGGGTCCCCGCCATGCATTCGGCCAAACGCGATATGGGAACGCAAACATCGGTGGACAGCCCTTTTTTGCCCGGTTGAAGCGCCAGAGCGGCATAATAGGCGTTATGGCGCGCGCTCCACAGCCTTGTGCGCTCTTCGGTTTTTGTCGCCCATTCAAACTCGCTCCCGCCGAATTCATCTGCAATTTCGGCAAAGCGTTCCGCCTGCTCCTTCACGGAGGCATCCGAGCCGTGGAATTCAAGAAACAGGGTCGGACTTTCGGCCAGCGAGAGTTTGGAATAGGCATTCACCGCCTGCACCTGAAGCGCATCGAGAAGCTCGATACGCGCCACCGGAATGCCGGACTGGATGGTGAGGATTACCGCATCACAGGCCCCTTCCACGCTTTCAAACGCGCACACCCCGGCCGAAATCGCTTCGGGTATGCCGTAAAGCCGCAAGGTCACCTCGGTAATAATGCCCAAAGTCCCTTCCGAACCCACCAGCAATTTGGTCAGATCATACCCGGCCGCCGATTTTTTCGCCCGCCGCGCCGAGCGGATAACCGTGCCGTCCGCCATCACCGCGGTGACATTGATCACATTCTCGCGCATGGTGCCGTAGCGCACCGCATTGGTGCCCGAGGCCCGTGTCGCCGCCATGCCGCCCAGTGAGGCATCAGCGCCCGGATCAATCGGAAAAAAAAGCCCCGTATCACGTAAATGTTCATTGAGTTGATTGCGGGTCACCCCGGCCTCAACCGTGCAATCAAGATCCCCGGCATGGACCTGAAGGATTGTGTCCATACCCGAAAGATCAATGCAAACTCCGCCGAACGGCGCCGAGATATGCCCTTCCAGCGAGGTTCCCGTCCCATAGGCGATCACCGGAATATCATGCGCGGCGCAAAGGCTGACAATCTGCGCCACCTCCTGCGTGCTCTGCGCGAACGCCACCGCATCGGGCGCTGCCCCCTTGTGCCAGGTCAGATCCTGCCCGTGCTGCTCACGGATACTTTCATTCAGAGAGAGCCGCTTGCCGAGCAGCGCCTGCAACTCATCAATAATTCCGCTTAATTCCGCCATTTTGAAAAACCCTTCAAAAACCTCTCAGGCCTGATGCGGCATGATCAGGAATCAAAAACCAACAGACTGATAAGAGCACCCGAGAAGCCGCTTGCAAAGCCCCTCCAACCCGATTATAAGCGGCAGCACTAAACGAACCGGCCGGCAGGGCATGCCGTGGCGGTTTATTATGCTTGAACCTGTAAATGT
>CAZIVB010000145.1:0-6389 GCA_964542565.1 uncultured Hyphomicrobiales bacterium
GCTTTCGCCGGTATGACGAGGGGGCAGGAGCAATAATCAATGCCGCCGGTATTACGTCTTTTTTATCTGCGGCGCTTTTTGCGGGTCTTTGGCGGATTTGCGAAACACATCCGCAACCGCAACCGGCAGGGCGTTCATGGTCTTCCCGGCGCTGTTTTGCACCTGGTGATCAAACCGGCCGCGGGATACAAACTGCGCATCCCGCATCGCCTCTTCAAGCGTTTTGACGATTGAGCAGCAGCAATTGGCCGCTGCAAACAAAGGCTCCCATGCCGCCGCACTTCTTTGCCCGATTCGCCGGGCAACCGCATCAATCAGCTTGTCATGATCCCCATCCCGCGCCGCCAGGCCGATAATGTCACAAAATTTGTGCCAGAACTTGTCCTCAAGCGCGGCGACAGCGACCAACCGGCCGCATTTTGCCCGGTAAAGATGATAGCGCGGCGAGCCGCCGGTGAGCAGCCCTTCGCCCGGTGCGGGCCACGCGCCGTCCAGATGCCCCGCGCCCCAGGCCCAAAAAGCAAAGGGAAAAAGGTTTTCCGCCATGGCGATATCCAGATACACCCCCTCCCCGGTCAGATCGCGCTGGCGCAGGGCAAGCAGGATGTTCATCACCGCCGGGTAGCTTCCCCCGGCAATATCCGCCGCCAGAACCGGCGGAATGACAGGGGCCGCATCCGGCCCATGGCTCAGATTGAGCAGACCCGAATCGCCGATATAATTCAGATCATGCCCGGCCCGGTCGGCTTTGGGCCCGTTTTGCCCATAGCCGGTAATCGAGCAATAAATCAGCTTGGGGTTGATCTTGCGCATTTGGCCGTAATCAAGCCCGAGCCGCTTCATGACCCCGGGCCTGAACTGTTCCAGCACGATATCGGCCCCGGCGATCAGCGGCTCCAGAACCGCCTTGGAGGTTTTTGATTTCAAATCAATCTCAAGCCCATCCTTGCCGCGGTTGAGCAGCGCGTAGGTGGCCGATTCGCCGTCCCAGAACGGCGGGTAATAGCGCATTTCCTCGCCAAAGCCGGGGCGCTCAAGCTTTAAAACCTCCGCCCCGGCCTCGGCAAGCATCAAGCTGGCCAGCGGGCCGGGCAACAGGGTTGAAAAATCAAGGATTTTAATCCCCTGAAGTGGCTGGACCGGTTGGCTCATATCTGGTTCCAAAGCCGCAAGAGAGACCTCACAACTTGAAATGGGACACAATAAAATCAGCAATCGCCGGGATATTATCGCGCTCAAAAACCGGCAATGTCTCCCCCTCAAGCAGATGGTCCGAAGCAATGGCGATAATAGTATCGTCCATCGGCGCAAGATCATCACGGGTTGAATTTACGCTGCGCAGCTCGATCTTGGGATGCGGTTCCTGCTTGTAGCCCTCAACGACAACCAGATCGCAGGGGCTGATTTTGGACAGAACCTCGTCAAATACCGGCTTTTGCGCCCCGCGCAACTCGCGCATCAGCGCCCAGCGCGAATTTGAAATAATCGCCACTTCCTGCGCCCCGGCGCCGCGATGCAAAAAACTGTCCCGCCCCGGCCGATCGATATCAAAGCCGTGATGCGCATGCTTGATGGTCGAAATCGCATAGCCGCGCCCGGTCAGCTCGCGCACAATCCGGGTCACCAGGGTGGTTTTGCCCGAATTCTTGTAACCGGCGACACCCAGAACCGGCAGGGGGTAGGATTTCATCATGTCTGATCCAGAACCTTGTCGCGCAAAACCTCGCCGCGCCGTCCGCGCGGGATGGATTTGACCGTAATGAGACGATCGGGAATCTTGTAAGGCGCAACCTTGCGCGCGATCAGATAGTCCTTGAATTCCTCAAAGCTGATGCTCATCCCCGGATTGGGCACCACAGCGGCCAGAATCCGGCTCCCCATAACCGGATCATCAACCGGAAGAGCCGCGGCATCTGAAAGCGCCTCGCAGGCGCAATACAGAGTGTCAAGCTCGCTCGCGGCGACCGGCACACCGCCATGCTGGAAAGTTTCAATGCCGCCTTGCAGCAATTCAATCTCCTTTTCCGCATCATTCACCACCAGAGCCTTGATGCCGGTTAGCGCAAAGCCGTCCTTGTCAAAACTCAGGCGCTCATCGCCGCTGCGCTCCAGAGCCGGGGGAAAGTAACTGTCGAACATCATCGGGCTGCGGACAGCCAGCTTCCCGGCGGCAAAATGCCCCCGTAACACCGAGCCTGAAACGCAGGTTTACGCCAGCGTTACCCGGTCAAGGGAATTGGTCGGCCGGTTAATCTCGCCAAATGCGATTGTGCGTTTGAGCCGCCCCTCCAGACGCCGCGCGGCGAGATAAACGAACTCGCCAATCACATTGATATCAATGATTGATCGTGCCAGATCGCCCAGCGGCGAGGCCTGGGATTGCGGCGCTGCCGGCGCGTATAAAACGCATCCCAGCGCGGTTAAATTCTGCTCAAGAATGCCCCGGCCCCGCTCGTCAAACAATTGCGCGGCCGCCGGCGGCAGACAGGTAAAATCAACCTCCTCCTTCTCAACCTGCTCCAGAAACACTTCCGGTTCAAAAGGGTGATGCTGCACCAGCGTGCCGCCGGAGAGCAGCCACGCCCCCATCAATCCCAAAGGCACCAGCGAGGTGAGCGGAAACGGGTTCAGGATATGCGATCCGGGGCTGAGTTTGGCCTCAAGCATAAGCATCAGCCCCGCCGCCACCCACTGGTTATGGGAGCGCGCAACGGTAAAATCCTGATCGGAATTGCCCGCGCTCCATGTCAGGGTGGCGATATCATTGGCCTTGTTTTCCTCATCCGGCGGACACGGGGCCTCATTCGCCTTCCCCGTTTCAGGAATGCGGGCCTCCAGTGACATGACGCCGTCAGGCAGGTCCTTGCCAAACCCGAACACAAAGCGCACCGTCATGAGCTCGGCGGCAATATTGCGCATCATATCGGCATGGGGATGCGCAAAAATCCGCTGCGAGGTGATCAGCGCCCGCGGCGCGATATTGGGCAGAGCCGTGGCCAGCTCATGCTCGCGCCAGATGACGGGAAGCGGAGAGGCGATCAGCCCGGCCCGAAAACAGGCCAGAATGGTCAAAACCGCCTCAACCGTATTGGGAAGCTGGATGGCCACCACATCATCGCGCGCCAGCCCCAAAGTGGCAAGCGTATCCGCCAGATGGTCAACAATGGCGTCCGCCTGCCCATAGCTAAGCCGCAAGGGCGCCTCGCCCATGATGTGTTTCTTGTTTGGCGGGTCGATCAGCGCCAGCCTGTCCGGCGCCTCGGCCGCCGTGCGGCGGAGCAACCCGTCCAGCGTATCGCCGCCCCATATCCCCGAAGCGGTATAAGCCTCAATCCGCTCCTGCCCTGACAATATCATTTGTTGTCTCCCACAAACCACCAGGTATCAGGCCGGTTGCCATAGAGCGACACTTCTTTGGGGTGCGTGATCCGCTTCCAGCTTGCATACCATTGATATTTTTTATGAAACAGCGGAATGACATAATAGCCCGAGAGCAAGACCCGGTCGAGCGCATGCACCGCATCGACAAAATCCTCGCGGCTTGTGGCCTTGAGCATCGCCTTGATCATGGCGTCAACCGCCTCGTTTTCAACCCCGGCATAATTAAAGCTGCCCCTTGTTCTGGCCGCCTTGGCGCTCCAGCGGAAGGATTGCTCGTTTCCCGGCGAAAGCGAGGCAAACCAGCGGTTTTGAATCATGTCGAAATCATAATCCTGTCGCCGCCGCTGATACTGGGCGCTGTCAATCTGGCGCACTTTCATGCTCACGCCGATCCGCTCCAGGGATTTCTTGAAATTCAGCGCCAGCCGTTCCTGCGCCCCGGTGAGGGCAAGAAACTCAAACTCCAGCGCCTCGCCGCTTGCCTGATGGCGCATTTTGCCGTCCTTGATGCTGTAGCCGGCCGCTTTGAGCAGTCCCATGGCTTTTCGCATGATCTTGCGGTTGCGCCCCGAGCCGTCGCTTTTGGCAAAGGAAAACGTCCCCTCCATGATTTCAGGCAAGACATATTCGCGCCACGGTTTCAGCAATTCGCGTTCACGGGCGCTGGCCGGGCGGCCATGGGAGGAAAGCTCGGAGCGCTCAAAAAAGCTCATGGTGCGGGTATAAAGCCCGTGAAAAAGATGTTTGTTCACCCATTCAAAATCAAACATCATGGCGAGCGCCCGGCGCACTTTGATGTCGGCGAACACCTTACGCCTGGTATTAAAGACAAAAGCCGCCATGCCCGAAGGCGTGCCCGCCGCAATCTCCTGCCTGACGACAAGCCCTTTCCTGGCCGCCGGAAAATCATAGCCCAGCGCCCAGCGCGTCGGGTCCCCCTCGCGCCGCATATCGTAAAGCCCCTTCTTGAAGGCCTCGAACATCGAATTGGCGTCGCGGTAATACTCAATCCTGACCGTATCGAAATTATACCGCCCCTTGTTGACCGGCAAATCCTGTCCCCAGTAATCAGGGTTGCGCTCATAGGTGATGCGGGTTCCCGGCTTGACATCCACCACCTTGTAGGGCCCCGAACCCAGCGGGGTTTTCAAATCCGAAAGCGCAAAAGCGCCGCCCTTGTAGCGGTGCTCGGGCAAAACCGGCATCAGCCCCATAATAAGCGGCATTTCCCGGTCTTCGCTATCCTTGAAAACGAACTTGACCACCCCCGGTCCGGGCCTCTCCACACGCTTCACCTTGGCATAATAAAACCGGTGGTTCGGGCGTCCCTGATCGCGCAGGGTTTTCCACGAGAAAATCACATCCTCGACCCGCACCGGCGCACCATCGGAGAATTTGGCCTTCGGGTTGAGCGTAAAACTTACCCAGGCGCGGTTTTCAGGCGTCTCGATACGGTTGGCGATCAGGCCATAGAGCGAAAACGGCTCATCATAGGCGCGCGACATCAGGCTTTCAAAAACAAAGCCGCGCAGTTTTTGCGCCGCAACCCCTTTCACGATCAGCGGGTTAAGGCTGTCAAAACTGCCGCTCGAGGCGTAAGTGACCCGCCCGCCCTTGGGCGCATCGGGGTTGGTATAGGCGTAATGGGTAAACCCGGCCGTGTATTTGGGACTGCCATGCATGGCGATGCCCTGAACCGGCTTGGCATAAAGCGAAGCCGGCGCGGCGAGAAAAACGGCCATCGCCAGTGCAAACCGGCCATAAAAGCGCCGCAGGGAGAAAAAACCTTTGTTCACAGGTTGTGATTCGTCACGAGAATGCATAGTTTTTTATACTGCAATTTGCCCATAGTGCCTCGAAATTCTTTCACCCCGGGCCAAAATATGCCTTGCGTATGCCGCATTTTCGCGCCACACAGTTTTTTAAACTGGGGCCTGGGCTCAGCAGACCCGTTTATAATTTTGATATTTATCAGAAAAAAAAGGAAACCTCCGATGATCAAGAGAGCCAAATTCCCGAAATTCACCGCTGTCGCCCTTGGCCTGAGCCTGGCAATAAGCTCCATGGCCATGGCCACAGCCGCCTCCACCCCCGCCAGGGCGCAGGCAAAAAACGCCGATGCCAGCAGCTGGGTCAAGAATTGCCGCAAAACCAAGGAAGGCACTGATTGCATTACCGCTGTCAACATCATTGTCACCAAACCGAACAAACAGCGCCTTGCCGGCGTTGCCGTTCTCAGCCGGGAAAAGGCAAAGACCGATATTGTGCTGATCGTGCTTCCCCTGGGCTCACAGTTGCAATTCGGCTATACGATAAAAATTGACAAGAACGATCCGATAAAAGGCGATTTTTCCGTCTGTCTGCGTGACGGGTGCCATTCCCAGATCGAAAAAAGCGCGGAACTCATCAAGGAAATGAAAAAAGGCAAGGAACTCAACCTCATTTTCATTAACTACAAACGCCAGAAGATCAATGTCTCTGTGCCCTTAAGCGGCTTTACCAAAACCTATAAAAGCAAGGTTGCAATCAAAAAGTAACCGCCGGAGCCCTTGCGGCAGAAACGGTTTTTAGTTTTTGCCACAAGGGTTTTAATTGGGTTTTTGCTCACGGGCGGCGTAAAAACCGTCTTTAAGTCCGCTGAACATCTCTTCAACCTGGGGATGACTGACCGGTTCACCGGACATATCCGAAATCAGGTTTTGTTCCGAGACATAGGCGATATAGTCCGTCTCTTCATTTTCGGCCAGAAGATGGTAATAGGGCTGGTCCTTTTTGGGCCGGATATCCTCGGGGATCGACTGCCACCAGTCCTCTGAATTGTCAAAACGCGGATCAACATCAAAAATCACGCCGCGAAACGGATAAAAACGGTGCCGGACCACCTGGCCGATCCCGAATTTGGCCGTCTGGCCTGAAGGTTTTGCTTTTCCCATCTCAATCTACCTCGCCCTTGCCAGAGTGTTTCACTTGTTGATTTAATCGGCACCGGCCCGCTCCCCCACCCGGCC
>CAZIVB010000146.1:0-6351 GCA_964542565.1 uncultured Hyphomicrobiales bacterium
CCGATCATCTGGAGTTGCTCACGGAGCCTGAACAGTTATATGCGGCGCGCGAGGGGCTGGCGCCGGGGGTGCGGCTGGCCTGTCATGCCCGTCTGGCCGGGGATGTTCTGATTGATGTGCCGCCCGAAAGCCAGATGCACCGGCAGATTGTGCGCAAGCGGGCCGATGCGCGGGAAATTGATGTTGACCCGGTTATCCGGCTGCATTTTGTCGAGGTGGCGGAAGCGGATATGGCGGCCCCTTCGGGCGATTATGAGCGGCTGGCTGAGGCGCTCAAAACCCAGTGGGATATTGATGTGGGCGGCATTGATCACAGCGTCTTGTGCGCCTTGCAAGACGCCTTGCGCGCCGGGAAATGGCGGGTCACGGTTGCGCTCTGGAAGGGCAGACAAATCGTCCGGATATGGCCCGGATTTCATGACGCGGCTTACGGTGTCGCCATTGATGTGGGTTCAACCACCATCGCGGCGCATTTGTGCGATCTGGCAAGCGGCGATGTGCAGGGCTCTGCCGGGCTGATGAATCCGCAAATCCGTTTTGGCGAGGATTTGATGAGCCGGGTGTCCTACGCCATGCTCAATGAAGGCGGCGCGCGGGAGTTGACCGTTTGCGTCAGGGAGGGGGTGAAACAGGCTATCGGCGAGGCGGTGGCAGCGGCTGGAATATGCTCTGAGGATATCTTGTCCCTGAGTTTTGTCGGCAATCCGGTCATGCACCATATTTTATTGGGGCTTGACCCTGTACCACTGGGTACGGCGCCCTTTGCGCTGGGGGTCGCCTCGGCGCTTAATTTACGGGCGGATGAACTGGAAATTGACAATGTCAATACTAATACGCGTGTTTATGTTCTGCCCTGCATTGCCGGGCATGTGGGGGCCGATACGGCGGCGATGGTGCTGTCCGAGGGGCCGCATCTGGGGGAAAAGATTTGCCTGCTGATCGATGTGGGCACCAATGCCGAGATCGTTCTGGGCAATAAAGAGCGGCTGCTGGCGGCGTCCTCGCCCACCGGGCCGGCTTTTGAGGGGGCGCAAATCTCGCACGGTCAGCGCGCCGCGCCGGGGGCGATCGAGCGGGTGCGCATCGACAGGCAAACGCTGGAGCCGCGGTTTAAGATCATCGGCTCTGATCTGTGGTCGGACGAGGCCGGGTTTGCTCAAAGCCTCCCCGAAACGGGCGTTACCGGGATTTGCGGCTCGGGCATAATCGAGGCTGTGGCCGAGATGTATCTGGCCGGGATATTGAGCGCCGACGGGGTTATCGACGGTGTTCCGGGGCAAAAAACGCGGCGGATTGTATCGCAGGGGCGGACTCACGGCTTTATTCTGCATGAAGGCGGCATCACCATAACCATAACCCAGAGCGATGTGCGCGCCATCCAGCTTGCCAAGGCGGCGCTTTATGCCGGGGCGCGCTTGTTGATGGACAAGCTGGGGGTTGAGCGGATTGACAAGATTGTGCTGGCCGGGGCGTTCGGCAGCACTATTGATGCAAAATACGCCATGATATTGGGCATGATCCCCGATTGTGATCTGGAGGCGGTGTCATCGGCCGGAAACGCCGCCGGAACGGGGGCGCGGATTGCGCTTTTGAACCAGGGGGCGCGGGCGGAGATTGAACGGGTTGTCAAATCCATCGAAAAAATCGAAACAGCGCTGGAGCCGGATTTTCAGGAGCATTTTATCGCGGCGATGGCGATCCCGCATCAATCCGCGCCTTTTTCCCGTTTGCGCAAATCGGTGGATTTGCCCGCTAAAAAAACGGCGGCGGCAAAGCCCAAAAGGCGCGGGCGCAATCGCCGCGTTTAAGCAGAATTTGCGCTCAGGCGGTTTTGCGCCTTGTGCCGATATAGCCGGAAAGAACAAGGGCGGTGAGGACCACGCCGCCGCCGATATACTGGTCGGGTTGCAAGGTTTCGCCCAGAACCAGATAGGCGGTGACGATCACGATCAGCGGTTCAAGATTGGAAAACGGCGCCAGCAGCGAAGGCGGCGCGAGGGAGAGGGCTTTCATATGGCAAAAATACCCCCAGACATAGGCAAGGCCCAAAATGATCAGGGCGGCGAAACCTGCACCGCTCACCTGCCCGGGCTGCAAAATGACAAGCTCGCCGCCGCCGGCATAGAGCGCGGCGGCCAGGGTGAGGGGCAGGATCATCAGATGCACCAGAAAGCCGATGGCGCCGGCCGGGAAATGGGCCGCAAGGGCGCGGCCGGAAAAATATTGCAAAACCGCGCCGATGGAGGCGATGGCGGCAAGAGCAACGCCGAAAAGATCAAGCTTGTGAAAACCGGGGCCGATGGCAATGGCAAGGCCGGAAAAGGCCAGTGCCGCCACCGCCAGACGCCTGAAGCTCAGCGCCATGCCCTCGGCCAGCGGCGCGGCGAGGAGGATGAAAATCGGGAACATGAAAAAGATAATCACCGCCTGGGAAACCGGAATGAACTGAACCGAACCCAGATAACCAAAGGATATCGAGGTGGTGGCGAGGAACTGGAGCATGAGGGCGGGCGCGGCGGCACGGGTGAGGCGCCAGCGCCGCCTTGAAAAAAGCTGCACCGCGCCCAGAAGAATGGTGATCGTGGCGATGCGCCACAAAATGGATTCCAGTGTCGGCACCCCGTTGTCATAGCCAAGGCGGATCAGGGGCGGGGAGATGCCGTAACCGATGGCCGCCAGCACCGCGAGCGCAATCCCCGCCATATATCTGTCTGTCATCGGTTGTTCTCTTGTTGTGGCGGGGGGCTCGCCGGCGCGGCGGAGTGGCCGATAATAGTGAGGGCGGGCTGTATGAATCAATCGGTTTTCCGCAATCGGGGCGCAAGACCGCAAGAAAGCGCCGCTGCGCGAGGGGCGCGCAGCGGGGTTTTGGTTATTTGCTCCTTTTGGCCTTCAGCAGGCCGATCAGAAGCGAGAGGCAAAGCAGCAGCAGGACAATGGTGAAGGGAAAGCCTGTCGAGACCGCCATGGCCTGCAAGGCGGTCAGGGCGCTGGAGCCGCCGACCAGCAGAAGGGTGGCGGCGACAAGGCCTTCAAATGTGCACCAGAAAACACGCTGGGCAACCGGGGCGTCGGTTTTGCCGCCGGCGGTAATGGTGTCAATAACCAGCGAGCCGGAATCCGATGAGGTGACGAAAAACACCAGCACCAGAACAATGCCGAGGAAAGATGTGACCGAGGCGAGCGGCAGATGTTTGAGCATTTCAAACAGTTTCAGCTCCAGCGCGGCGGATTTAACCGCTGCCGCCGGGTCGGCGATCACCTGTTCAATGGCGGTGCCGCCAAAAGCGCCCATCCAGAAAATGCTGACGATGGTGGGGATGATGATGACGCAAAACAGGAATTCGCGCACCGTGCGCCCTTTTGAAACCCGGGCGATGAACATGCCGACAAAGGGCGACCATGAAATCCACCAGGCCCAGTAAAAGGAGGTCCAGCCCTGGGCGAAATTGGCGTCTTCGCGGCCAAAGGGCATGGAGAGCGGGATGATCTCTTTTGCATAGGCGAGGCCGCCCGAAACAATGCTGTCAAAAATTGCCCCGGTCGGGCCGACGATAAAGATAAAGGCCATCAGCAAAAGCGCCAGGGCGATATTGATTTCGGAGAGGACTTTTACCCCGCCGTCAAGGCCGCGCAGGACCGATATCAGGGCCGCTGCCGTGATGATGGTGATCAGGATAACCCGGGCCAGATTGTTGATGGGGGTTCCGAACAGATAGTTCATGCCCGCCAGGGCCTGCTCGGTGCCAAAGCCCAGCGATGTGGCGAGGCCGAACAAGGTGGCGAAAACCGCCAGCGTGTCGATAATATGCCCGGTCCAGCCCCAGACCCGCTCGCCGAACAGGGGATAAAACGCCGAACGCAGGGTGAGGGGGAGCTTGTAGTTATAGGCAAAAAAGGCGAGTGAGAGCCCCACAACGGCGTAAATCGCCCACGGGTGAAGGGCCCAGTGGAAAATTGTTGCCGCCATGCCCAGATTGCGGGCCGCAATCTGATCACCCGCGGCACCGCCCAGCGGCGCCCAGTCGGTGCGCACGCCGTTTTCGATTGTTGTCCCGCCCATCGACGAGGCAAAATGCGACATGGGTTCGGAGACGCCGAAAAACATCAGGCCAATGCCCATGCCGGCGGCAAAGAGCATGGCGAACCAGCCCAGATAGCTGTATTCGGGCACTGCGTCATCGCCGCCAAGGCGGATTTTGCCCAGCGGCGAGAGCATCAGGGCAAAGCAGAAAATGACAAAAATATTGCCTGAGAGAAGGAAGAACCAGTCAAATGTGCTGGTTAAAAATGGTCGCAGCCAGCCAAAAAAATCCGTTGCACCCTGCTGAAACATCAAGGTGACAATAACGAAAGCGACAATCGACAAACCGGATATCATGAATACCGGATTATGAATATCAAGGCCAAATGGCGTGATGTTGTCCTGACCGACCTTATAGTCGGTTCTGCTGTGATCGGACATAGTCTCCTCCCCGTTTAAATTGCGCCCCATCGTTGCGGGGGCTGAAAACTGCCTCCTTGCGCCGGATCAACAGTAATAAACGCCCGGTCAGAGCATGACCGGCAGGCAGAAGAAATATTGTGTTGAGTAAAACATAGGGTCTGAAAGTTGCGGGAGTGATGAGCGGCATTAATTTTTCCGATTACGTCATTTTGTCCGGTATTATTGCTTTTCACGCCGCAAGAGATTGCCGGGTCTTGTTCAGAGCTGTCTTATGCCTGGTTTTTGTTTTTTCGCGATTACCCGTCTTTACCCTGGCCTGGAAAGCAATTATTTGCGTGCCCCCCTCATCCTCTCCCTCTCCCCGTAGGAGAGGGGATGGGGTTTATCAGGTCTCTTGAACCTGACGGCGGCATCCGGCTATCTCATATGCGACATGGCGGCAAACACTGTGTTGCCCGATTGCGCTTTATGGCTCATATGTGCTTTTCGATTCTTCATGCCATCCGTGCATTGGTAAAAGGCGCTGTTTACATGTTGAAAGTCGTTTCAAACAGTTGGGCGCTGTTTTTCGGGCTGGCGCTGATCATGCTCGGCAACGGCTTGCAGGGCTCCTTGCTGGGGGTGCGCGCCTCCATTGAGGGCTTTGGCGTTGCCACAACGGGCCTTGTCATGTCGGGCTATTATATCGGTCTGCTGGCGGGCTCCTCGGTGGTGCCGAAACTGGTCGGCCATGTGGGGCATGTGCGCTCTTTCGGGGTTCTGGCCTCGCTGGCCTCGTCGTCCATTCTGGTGCATGCGGTTTTTATCGATCCGTCGGTGTGGTGGGTGATGCGTTTTGTTACCGGCTTTTCCTATGCGGGGCTTTATATCGTGGCGGAAAGCTGGCTCAATGACGCTTCGGAAAATGACACGCGCGGCCAGCTTTTGAGCTTTTACATGCTGGTCTCGTTCGGCGGTCTGGCGGGGGGGCAGTTTCTGCTCAATATCGCCGATCCTTCCTCCTACAAGCTTTTTATCCTGATCTCGGTATTCGTCTCTCTGGCGCTGGTTCCCATTCTGGCCTCGGCTGCCAGGGCGCCGGCGTTTGAAACGGCGGAATCGGTCAGTATCGCGCAGCTTTACCGGATTTCGCCTCTGGGCGTTGGCGGATTGCTCATTACCGGCGTATCCGTCGGGGCGATTTTTTCCATGGGCTCGGTGTACGCCTCCAGCCTCGGGCTGCCGGTGCGTGAGATTTCCTTCGCGCTGGGATCGATGATCATGGGCGGGATGATCATGCAGTTTCCCCTCGGCAGGCTTTCCGATGTTTTTGGCCGCAGGCAGGTTATTGTCGCCACTTGTGTTGCCGGGGCGGCGGTGGCTTTTTTCGCTGCTTTTGCACCGCCGCAGGAGGGCTGGCGGCTCTATGTGCTGATCGGGCTCGTGGGCGGGCTTGCCTTGCCGCTTTACTCGCTGTGTGTGGCCCATACCAATGATTATCTCGATCCGCGCCAGATGGTGGCGGCGAGCGGCGCGGTTGTGCTGGTGAACGGGATCGGGGCCGCGATCGGCGCGCCGCTTACCGCCTTTGCCATGGAGGCCATGGGGCCGTCCGGGTTTTATGTCGCCATTGGCGCCTCGCTTGGCCTCGTGGCCCTGTTCGCCCTGTGGCGCTCGACGCGGCGCTCGGCCATTCCGGCCGAAGAGCAGGGTGATTTTGTCGCCATGGCGCCCACCCCCCTCAGCGCGGCGATGAACCCGGATCTGGAGCTTGAGGCGATCGAGGCGGTCTCGGGGCGCAGCGCCGCATCCGTTGAGGCGAGCTTTGAACGGCTGGAGCATGAGCTTGCCGATGCCGGGGAGGAGGAGGGGGAAGACTAGATTGATTCATCTTTTGATTGAATCTGTACCGGCCCGCGCCCCCA
>CAZIVB010000147.1:0-6339 GCA_964542565.1 uncultured Hyphomicrobiales bacterium
GGGTGGTGGGGAGGGGGAGCGGGAGGCCCGGTAATTTAAAGAGAGCGGGAGGCCCGGTAATTAAAAGAGAGCAGGAGGCCCGGTAAAATTTAAAGAGAGCGGGGCGTTACCGCCCGTTGACCGCCAGCATCCAGTTTATGATCTCGCGCCAGTCGGTCATGCGGATCGGGGTGCCGTGCGAGCCGGTGTCGAACAGGACCATGCGAACCGGATAACCCGGCGCGATCTGGCGCAGGCGTTTGAAAAACCGCGCCTGCCCCTTCCAGTTGAAAACCTTGTCATCGCCGCCATGGCCCAGATAGACCGGGACGCGGCGGCCGATAGCGGCGGCATTTTTAAGAAATTTGACATCATAAGTGGAGCCCAGCAGCAAAATCCCGCCCAGAAGCTGCGCCGTGCGGCGGTTCTGGATCAGCCGCCAGCAGATCGCCCCGCCCATGGAGCCGCAGGCGACAAAGACCGGCGCGCCGGGCGAGCGCTCGGCCATGGTTTTCATCACCAGGGCGATTTCCGCCGCCCCGCGCGCCCTGAAATCGCTGACGCGGGGCGAGAGATAAGCCCCTTCATTGCGCAGCATGAGGTTTTTGATACGGTTGAAATTGCCGCCGAACATATTGTCGTTGGCGCCTAGAAAGCGGGTGCCGTTCTGGCCGTGCACGAAAATAACGATGGCTTTGGCGCCGCCCGAAACCTTGCCCACCCCGATGAATTTGACCGTAACCTTGCCCTCGCGCAAGGTATAATCGCGCTCTGACTTGCGGGTCGCCAGCGAGAGATAGCGCCGCTTGACCCGCTTCATGGGCACGGCGTCGCGCTGATAAAGATCGCGCGCCTTGATGTACTGAATTGTCAGGAAATCCCCGCCATAGGATGAGTCTAATATACGCGGATAGCCGAACAATTCATCCTTGTAGGGGGCAAGGCGGTAGCCGTCCGATCTGGCCTCCTTTGCCGCTAAGAGCCCGCCCGCGATCAGGAAAAGAGCGGCAAGCACTCCGGGCAGCAAAGGAGATAGTGTTCTGGCCAGAATCATTGCAGCAATTTTTCCAGATCCTTCTGCCGCGCATTCACAAACCAGCCGTAATAATTAACCTGGGGGTAGTGAAGTTTCTTACCCGATTTCAGTTGTTCCAGATTCCTCTCATACAGGCGGAATGCCCGGTTGCGAACATGGCCGAGATTATAAAGCGTCGCCACCAGTCCCGGATTGGCCGAAATATCAAAATTGGCAATGCGCCGGTAGCTGTCAATGGCGAGGCGGATTGTGGCGGCGATGTAGTGCAGGTTTTTATCCGTGTCCAGAATATGGCTGTAAACCTCCGCCGGTTTGGAAATATCAAGCTTTTTCAGCCCCCCCAGCTTGCTGGTTAAATCGGTGGCTTTTAAGGCGGTGAGGGGAGAGAGCTGACCAAGACCATAGGTCTGGCCAAGCGAATAGGGGTTGAAAAAGGCTTCATTGAAGCGCAACCGGGGATATTTTATCTTCCCGACCGTCTTGTCGTAATAGGTGCTGATCCAGATATTCTCGGCGCAGCTCCAGAATTGCTGCGATCCTTTTTTGGGGTCGCATGTTTTCAGCGGCTCCAGTTGCAGAAACTCCGACAATTTGAGGCCGCATTTGCGGCAGGCGAAGGAAACGAAACGGTTGCCGCCGAAAACGATCGATTTCATGGCGTATTTTTGCACGTCATCAAAAACATTGACGTTAAAGGCGTGTTCCCCGGCGATCGCCCCCAGAATATGAACCGGCGCGATGTTGTATTTTCTGGCGATGGTCTTGACCTTGCCGACCAGCTCTTTTTCACGCCGGAAGAAGCCGAAGATCGCCTTGATCTTGTTGTTGTACTGGGTCCGTTTCTTGCGTTTGGCGGTGTTGGAATTGGGGTCGATGGCCGGCGAGATCAGCTGCTGGTTTCCCGGCTTGACTTTTAAAACAACCTGACGCGCCTTGTAGCTTGCATAAGAAACAGCCCCCGCCTCATCCGGCATCACGGCGAGGCCAAACAGGGCGGCGGACAATATCCGGGCCAAATTGCGCTTGAACCCCATGGCGTCAGCCCGGTTTTTGCATCTTCGCGGCCAGGTTTTCCTCAACCTTGTCAAGAAAACCCGTCGTTGAAAGCCAGTGCTGCTCCGGTCCGATCAGCAGCGCCAGATCCTTGGTCATGCCGCCGCTTTCCACCGTCTCGATGCAGACATCTTCGAGCGTCTGGGCAAAATCGGCCAGCGCCTGATTGCCGTCGAGCTTGGCCCGGTGGGCCAGACCGCGCGTCCAGGCGAAGATCGAGGCGATCGAGTTGGTGGAGGTCTCGTTGCCTTTTTCGTGTTCGCGGTAATGGCGCGTTACCGTGCCGTGGGCCGCTTCGGCCAGCGCCGTCTTGCCGTCGGGGGTGGCCAGGACGGAGGTCATCAGCCCCAGCGAGCCAAAGCCCTGCGCCACGATATCGGATTGCACATCGCCGTCATAATTCTTGCAGGCCCAGACATAGCCGCCGGACCATTTCAGCGCCGCTGCCACCATATCGTCGATCAGCCGGTGTTCGTAAAAGATATCTTTTTCTTCAAAAGCGGCCTTGAATTCCGCCTCGTAAATGGCCTGGAAAATATCCTTGAACTGGCCGTCATAGGCTTTCAGGATGGTGTTCTTGGTGGACAAGTAAACCGGCACGCCGCGGGTCAGGCCGTAATTGAGCGAGGCGCGGGCGAAATCCCGGATCGAATCATCCAGGTTGTACATCCCCATGGCGATGCCCGAGGAAGGCGCATCGAAAATATCAAATTCGAGCACCTCGCCGTCATCGCCGGTAAAGGTCATGGTCAGCTTGCCCTTGCCGGGAAAGCGGAAATCGGTCGCCCGGTACTGGTCGCCGTAAGCGTGACGCCCGACGATGATCGGCTTGGTCCAGCCCGGCACCAGGCGGGGGACGTTTTTCATGATGATCGGCTCGCGGAAGATCACCCCGCCGAGAATATTGCGGATGGTGCCGTTGGGCGAGCGCCACATTTTTTTGAGTTCAAATTCCTCGACCCGCGCTTCATCCGGCGTAATCGTGGCGCATTTGATCCCGACCCCGTATTTCTTGATGGCTTCGGCCGCATCCACCGTGATCTGGTCGTCGCTCGCGTCGCGCGACTGGATGGAAAGGTCGAAATAATCCAGCTTGATATCGAGAAAAGGCAGGATCAGCTTGTCCTTGATAAGCTGCCAGATAATCCGGGTCATCTCATCACCGTCAAGCTCGACAACCGGGTTTTCAACTTTGATTTTTTGCATATTTTTTCTCTTTGTTTTTCTGTCTGGCGCGGGCCTTAAACCGGGGCGTTACTTTTTATCCTCGTGATCCGGGTCGATCAGGCGGTGCAGATGAACGACGAAATAGCGCATATGGGCATTATCAACCGTGGAATGGGCCTTGGCGTTCCACGCCTCATAGGCTTTTTCATAATTCGGGTAAAGGCCGACGAAATCCACATTGTCGAGATTGGCAAGCTCAACCCCGTCAAGCGCGGCCACCTCGCCGCCGATAACCATATGAAGCAGTTGTTTTTTCATAATCCAGTGTCCATAGCTTGATTCTGTACGCAGGCAAATATAGACATGTGGCCATGAAAGGTCCAAAATAACTTCAACGAGCCTGAATATTAAAACTCACAACGAGCCTCAGCTGACATCTATGAACGAGTCCCAAAAGCCCGGGCGGAAAAAACTCTTTATCAAAACCTTCGGCTGCCAGATGAACGTGTATGACAGCGCGCGCATGGCCGATGCGCTTGATGGGGAAGGCTATGAGCCCGCCACCACGCCCGAGGATGCCGATCTGGTGATCCTCAACACCTGCCATATTCGTGAAAAGGCCGCCGAGAAGGTGTTTTCCGAGCTTGGCCGTCTGCGCGCGCTCAAAGAGGCGCGGGCAAGCGATGGCGCAAGGATGCTTGTCGGCGTCGCCGGCTGCGTTGCCCAGGCCCAGGGCGAGCATATCATGCAACGCGCCCCCGTTGTCGATCTGCTCTTTGGCCCCCAGGCCTATCATCTGCTGCCCGAGCTGGAAAAACGCGCCCGGCAGGGCGAGCGGGTGATCGAGATGAACTTCCCGGCCGAGGACAAATTCAATCAGCTTCCCGATATCAATATCGCGGCCAAAAATCCGCCGGTCACCGCCTTTCTCGCCATACAGGAGGGCTGCGACAAGTTCTGCACCTTTTGCGTCGTGCCCTATACAAGAGGCGCGGAATATTCCCGCCCCGTTGCCCATATCATCGATGAAGCCCGCAAGCTGGTGCAAAAAGGCGCAAGGGAGATCACCCTTCTGGGCCAGAACGTCAATGCCTGGCACGGTGAAGGCGAGGGGGAGCCGTGGGGGCTTGGCCGCCTGCTGCATGCGCTGGGCGAGATTGAGGGGCTGGAGCGTTTGCGCTACACCACCTCTCACCCGCGCGATATGGATGACGAGCTGCTTGAGGCGCATAGGGATTTGCCCCAGCTCATGCCTTACCTGCATCTTCCGGTCCAGTCCGGTTCCGACCGGATTTTAAAAGCCATGAACCGGCGTCACACGGCGGCGGAGTATCTGCGCATTATCGAGAAAATCCGCCAATACCGCCCCGATATCGCCATGGCGTCCGATTTTATTGTCGGTTTTCCCGGCGAAACCGATGAAGATTTTGCCCAAACCATGGCCCTGGTGCGCGAGGTGGGTTACGCCCAGGCCTATTCGTTTAAATATTCCGAACGCCCCGGCACCCCGGCGGCGGAACGCGAAGATCAGGTGCCTGAAGAGTTGCGCACCGCGCGGCTGGCGGAGTTGCAGGATATGCTCAACGCCCAGCAAAGCGCATTTAACAGCGCCCGGATCGGCAAGACCATGGATGTTCTGTTTGACCGTCCCGGACGCCGGGAGGGTCAGATCGCGGGCCGCTCGCCCTATCTGCAAGCGGTGCATGTGCAAGGCCCCGCCGCGCTGATGGGAAGCTTTGCTCCTGTCACCATCTCTTCGGCGGGGGCAAAAAGCCTGAGCGGTGAAATCACCTCCACGGCGGCAGGTGCGGGCGCTTGAAAACCGGAAATGACAGCCTCACCCTGCGCTTTGAGGACAACCATATCCTGAGCGCCCTGTTTGGCGGCCATGACCGCTATCTGGCCCTGATCGAGGACCGGCTCGACATCGAAGCCACCCCGCGCGGCAATCTGCTGGCCCTGAAAGGCGAAAAACAGGCGCTGCAAAGGGCAAAAACCATATTCAACACCCTGCATGACCGCCTTGATACCGGCCATGAGATTACCCTGAGCGATGTGGAGGGAGCGATACGCATGAGCACAAGATCCGGTAACGGCAAATCCTCCCTGACCCTTGTCACCCGCAAGCGCACCGTCACCGCGCGCTCGCCCGCGCAGGAGGACTATCTGCGCGCCCTGAAAGACAAGACCCTCGTCTTTGCCGGCGGTCCGGCGGGAACCGGCAAGACCTATCTGGCCGCCGTCTCCGCCGTCGCCGCGCTGGAGCGCGGCCTGGTTGACCGCATCATCCTCTCGCGCCCCGCCGTGGAGGCGGGCGAGCGGCTCGGCTTTTTGCCCGGCGATATGCGCGACAAGGTGGACCCTTATTTAAGGCCGCTTTACGACGCGTTATATGACTGCATGAGCGCCGCCCAGGTGGAGCGCGGCATCGAAACCGGCCAGATCGAGATCGCCCCGCTCGCCTTCATGCGCGGCCGCACCCTGGCGCATGCCTACACCATTCTTGACGAGGCCCAGAACTGCACCCCGATGCAGATGAAAATGTTTCTCACCCGGCTGGGCGAGGGCTCGCGCATGGTGGTGACGGGTGATCCTTCCCAGATCGATCTTCCCGGCGGCGGCAAATCGGGCCTCGTGGAGGCCATGGCCCTGCTGCGCGATATCGAGGACACCGCCCGGATCAGCTTCACCAAGGCCGACGTGGTGCGTCACCCGCTGGTCAGCGCCATTGTCGAGGCTTACGATGAGGCGGACGCGGCGAAAAAAGCAGAACAATAAATATGGCCAACAGCCAGATCGATATCCGGATTGATGACCGGAACTGGGCCCAGCTTCGGGAGCCGGAGCGTTTTGTCCGGCGTCTCATTACTGCCGCGCAGGAAGATGCCGGACCCCCGGCAGATTTTGAGCTGAGCATCGTGCTCACCTCGGATGCCGCCATGCGGAAGCTGAACCGGGAATTTCGCGGCAAGGACAGCCCGACCAATGTGCTATCCTTTCCCGGATATGACGGTGCGCCGCCTGTGCCGGGCCAGCCGGTGCATCTTGGCGATATCGTCCTGGCCTTTGAAACCCTGGCGCGCGAGGCCAGGGCGCAGGGCAAG
>CAZIVB010000148.1:0-6302 GCA_964542565.1 uncultured Hyphomicrobiales bacterium
GTCACGGTCCGGCGACCGGGAAAAGGAACCGAGCAGAATGTTTATTATATCGGCGCGGATCACACCGACGAGCGTGAGAATGAACACGGCTGGTACGATGTGCGGGTCACAACGCACCGCAGGCAAAAGGAGAGGAGATAGGCAATGGAAGAGCTGAACTGGGGTCTGCCGGTTATTCTGTATCTTTTCCTGGCCGGTCTTGGGGCCGGCGCGGTGACGGTGAGCGGCTCGGTGCTGCTGCGCAAGGGCGGTTTTGGCGCTTCACGTTTTGCCATCGCCCGTTGCGGCGCCCTGATCGGTCCGCTTCCGGTCATGCTCGGAACCTTCCTGATCGTGTTCGAGCTTGGCCAGCCCTTCCGGGCGCTCAACCTGTTCAAGGTTCTCAACCTCTCGCCGATGTCAATCGGCACATGGATGCTGGCAACCTTCATTGTCCTCAGCCTTCTCTATGCCCTCACCTTCCTGCCGGCTTCGGCAAAACCGGGCGACCGGCTCTCTCCCATCCGCAAGGCCCTGGCCTGGATCTGTGTGCCGTTCGGGATCGGCGTGGCCATATACACCGGCGTCCTGCTTGGCGCCATGCCCTCGCGGCCCTTCTGGAACTCGCCGATTCTGGCCGGACTGTTTGTGTTCTCGGCGCTTTCCACCGGCACCGCGGCAATCATCCTGCTCGGGGTTTTCTTCCGCCGCAACAACCGTGACGCCGCCATCCGCGCCGATTACGAGAACAGCAGCTATCTGCTGATTGCCTCCGATGCTCTGCTGCTGGGCGGCGAACTGGTGATCATTTTCCTGTTTTTGATGTTTGCCCATCTGACCATCGGCGATGTCCGTTATGCCGTGGCCACGATTCTGCCGGGCGGGCATCTGGCGCTGGCCTTCTGGGGGCTGGTCATCGTGTTGGGGTTACTGCTGCCGTTCCTCATCGAGTTGGGCCAGATCATACCGAAAATGCTCTATGGCAAGGAATTCAAGACCATTCTGGCGGCTGAAATCGCCGCGCCGATTGCCATCCTGATCGGCGGCTTTGCCCTGCGTTATATCATTGTGGTTGCCGGGCAGATCACCGCCCCGGCAGCACTTTAGCCTGTTGCCGCGTCCTGAGAATAGCGAGGAGAGACCCATGATCAATCGCAGAAAATTCCTCACTCTCGGCGGTGCAACAGCCGCGAGCCTGCCGCTGGCTTACGCCTCACCGGCGCTCGCCAGGACCGAAAACCCGTTAAAAGACGGCGGCGAGGGGTATTCACATCTCAGCGGAACCCGGCTTGAAGCCATCCCGGCGATTTGCGGCCAGTGCCCGAGCCGCTGCGCCGTCCTGGGATTTGTTGACGGCGGCCAGGTGGTTAAAATCGAGGGACAGCCCAAATCCATAAGAAACCTTGGCCGGATTTGCGCCAAGGGACAGGCCGGGGCCGCCAAGATCAATGACCCCGACCGCATTATGACGCCGCTGAAACGAACCGGCCGGCGCGGCGAGGGCAAGTGGAAAACCATCTCATGGGACGAGGCGTTAGGTGATCTGGCCGCGCGCCTCGCGGCGCTTCGCGACAAGGGGACCCCGGAAAAATTTGTTTTCAATCATGGATGGATTTCAGCGAGCGCCCGCAAACTGATCACCGAAATCTTTCTGCCGGCCTATGGCACCGCATCTATTATCGATCAGAGCTGCCAAAGCCAGAGCGCCCGCCAAACCGCGCTTGAATTAACCTGGGGCGGCCAGAGCGACAACTGGGATTTCGACAATACCCGCTTTGTGCTCAATTTCGGCAGCAATGTTCTGGAGGCGCACAGCAATCAGGTTGCGCTTGCCCGGCGCCTTTCGCTGTCGAAAACTGACCGGGGCATCAAAATAGTGACCTTCGATGTCCGCTTGTCCAACACGGCGGCCCGGTCGGATCAATGGATTCCGATAAAGCCCGGCACCGATCTGGCGGTGGTTCTGGCCATGTGCAATGTTGTGATGACAGAGCAGCTTTATCGCGGCAGCGGTGAGGATTTTTTGCAATATTGCCGGGTAAGTAATAATCTGGAAGCCTCAACCGCCGAAAAAATTGCGGCCTTAAGCACTCATCTTGCCGCTTATACCCCGGACTGGGCCGAGAAGATCAGCGGTGTCCGCGCGGCACAAATAACCGCGATTGCCCGCCGGTTCGCCGCCACAAAACCGGCCTGTGTCATCAGTTCAAGAGGGGCCGGGGCGCATTATAACGGTGTAGAAACCGAACGGGCGATCCAGATGCTCGCCGCCATTACCGGCAACATCGACAACAAAGGGGGGCGCTGCCAGGCGGTGACGCCGCAATGGCGCTTCCCCTCCGGCCCGGAAATCACGCGCCGCGCCGGTAAAATGGCTTTTATTGACAATACCACCGCTTCATCGGCGCTGCCACTCTCCGGATCGGGTTACCCTCTTTTGAAGCGGATCAAACAAAGCGGGGATCAGCCAGAAATTTATATGTGGTATCATCACAACCCGGCCTATGCCTATGCCGATACGCAAGCGACGGTTGATATTCTCAAGGATGAAACCCTGCTGCCCTTCACGGTGGCGGTCACCCCGTTTTATGATGAATCGGCGGCGCTGGCGGATCTGATCCTGCCCGACGCCACCTATCTGGAGCGTTTTGATGTTGACGACGCCGTCTCGCCGAACCAGATTGCCGAATATGCGCTCACCCAGCCCCTGACGCCCCCCCGGGACGGGATTCGTGATTTCAAGGATGTCTGTATCGATCTGGCGGCAAGGATGGGATTTCCTCTCGGGTTTAAATCAAGCGAGAAATTCATCAAGAAAACCTGCAAATTAACCAAGGTAGTGAAAAAGAAAGCCCGTGGTTTCCGGGGCATGAAAAAGCGCGGTGTCTGGCATGATAAAAATGCCGCGCCGGTCTTTGCGCGTTATCTCGATCAGATAAAAAGCGAAGCCCTGAGCGCTGACGGCGTCCTGCTGGATGAAAAAACCGGAGTGTACTGGAACTGGAAGCGCACCGGCGCAGGCGATGAGGCCGGGGCGAGAGCCGCCGGTTACACCGATACGCCCGATGCCCGCAAAGGCTATGTCGGCCAGAGGATCGGCGGCGTTGTCTATGCCGGCTTTAAACCCGGTATTTTCAACAAGACAGGGTTATTTGAATTGTACTCCCCCGTTCTTGCCGCCAGGGGCCTGCCAGCGCTGCCTTCCTTTGTCGCCATCCCGCAACATGCGGATTTAAAGGCTGACGATCTGATCCTGACCACCTTCAAGCTCAATGTCCAGACCCTGTCAAATACCGGCAATAGCGGCTGGCTGGATGAAGTTGAAAGCGACAATCCGGCATGGATCAACCCGCAAACGGCGGTTGCCGGAAATATTTCCGAGGGGGATTCGATCCTGATCAAATCCTCCATCGGTGAGGTGCGGGCAACCGCGAAGCTCACCCCGGCGATCATTCCGGGGACGATTGCCGTTCCGGCTCATTTTGGCCGTCAGGCGGGCGGGCGCTACGCAGCGGGCAAACCGGCGCCCTTTGCCGTTGAAGATGCCCATCACGACAAATATATGTGGTGGGACGCAGGTGGAACACACGCCAATCAGATCATTCCGGACAAAACCGAACCCGTCAGCGGACAGCAATGCTGGATGGACACCGTGGTAAATGTGTTAAAAATACAGGCCTGAAAGCTACTGAACCACAAGCACTTACGAAACAGCGAAAACCCCGCCGGACCTCCGCCGGACGGGGTATATTACCGCGTCCGGAACGTTTTATCGGGATCTGAAAACATTCCGGTCAGGAGCCTGAGCCCGCCCCCCCTATTCCGGCCGCCATTCGATCGGCACATGGCCCGGTTGCTCACGCACCCGTTCCAGCCACTCAAGAATCGCCGGGTAAGCGGAGAGGTCGAAATCGCCCTCATCGGCCATATGGGTATAGGCGTAAAGGGCAATATCGGCGATGGTGTAGCGATTGGCGGCGAAAAACTCGTTTTGGGTTAAATGCTGCTCCATGACGCCGAGCGCATGATGACCGCGCTCCAGCCACAGGGGTAACTCCGCCGCCTTTTTCTCGCGTCCGCCGGGATAAAGCGAGAGCCAGAAACGGGCCACCGCGATATAGGGCTCATGGGAATATTGCTCGAAAAACATCCATTGCAGCACCTGCGCCTGCTTGTAGCGCCCCTTGGGCAGCCACGGCGAGCCCGCCGCGAGATAAAACAGCGCCGCGTCCGATTCGGCAATCGCCCGGCCGTCATCCAGAACCAGAACCGGCACCTTGCCGTTGGGATTGAGTTTCAGGAATTCTTCCCCCCGGGTCTCCCCGGCCAGAACATCAATATCGCGGATGTGAAAAATCATCCCCAGCTGCGCCATCATCAAACGCAGCTTGTAACAATTTCCCGAATTCTGCATGGAATAGAGTGTGTACATGACGGCCATTCTGAACAGGTTGGAGCCAAAACACAACCGGAGCGGCAAAAGCGTTTGCTTTTTGCTGCCGATCGCGTAATGAAAATCAGCAAAACACAGAAAAAAGGCCAAAACGCGATGAGCGAATATCCCAAAACCGGCAAGAACCGCATAAAACAGGCCCCGCAAAGGGCCGCTTATGACGAAAACACCGTGCACGCCATTCTCGATGAGGGTTATATCGCCCATATCGCCTTTGAGGATGAAGGCGCCCCGGCGATCATCCCGATCTATTACATTCGCGACGGCGCCCGGCTGCTCATCCATGGCTCACGCAAGGCGCGCATATTCCGCCGCCTGGCTTCCGGCATCCCGCTTGCCCTAGCCGTTACCCATCTTGATGCGCTGGTGATGGCCCGTTCCGCCTTTCATCATTCGATGAATTACCGCTCGGTAATCCTGCACTCAAGCGCCCAAATGCTTGAGGGCGAGGCCAAGGCCAGAGCGCTTGATCTGTTCGTTGATCGGCTGGAAGAAGGCCGCAGCAAGTTGGCCCGCCCCACCAACAAGAGCGAGGACAAGGCCACCATGATACTGGCTATCCCGATCAAAAACGTCGCCGCCAAACAGCGCTCCGGCGGCCCGGTGGATGATGAAGAGGATATGAGCCTGCCCGTCTGGGCCGGTCTTATCCCGATTGAGACAAGGCTGGGCGATCCGGAGCGGGATTAAGCGACGGTAGCAGCAACAGACAGAGGGCCTCAGTTCCGCAAAGCCAGAACAGCCTTCAATATTGCCGGATCATCCCATTCGCGCCCGCCGATGGCGCGCAGCGCGATACGTCCTTGCGGGTCAACCACAAAGGTTGTCGGCAGGCCGCGCATGCGCCATCTGCGCCCGGTTTTACCCCCCTTGTCAATCAGCACCGGAAAGGTGACATCCATATCATTGAGAAAGGTCCAGATCTGGTCCTCGCTCCCGCCGACATGGATCGCCAGCATGACAACGCCCGTACCTTCCAGCGCCTTGTACGCCCGCTGCATGGAAGGTACTTCCTCGCGGCAGGGCGGGCACCACGTCGCCCAGAAATTGACGATCACCACCTTGCCCCTGTAGCGGGCCATGGAATGGGTCTCCCCGTCAAGATCAGGCAGGGCGAACTCCGGCGCCTGCGGCTTGCCCGCCATTTCCTGCAACAGCCCGAAAGCCCGAACCTGCCCGGCAAAGCCAAAAAGGAGGCCGGTGAGAAAAACCGTGGTGATCAAAATCCTTATTGTGCGCATTGCAAACCTTTCAGCGTCATCTCCTGTTCCTTGTCCCCGTATTCCCAGCGCAGAACCAGATCAAAGCGCTCCCCCGGCGCAAGTCCGAATGTCAGCATGCCCCAGTTGTAATCCGTCGGGCCGTAATTCTGCTCGGTGGGAAAAAGCGCCCAGTAAAACGCCGTCCGGGCATTTTCCGGGATCTGTCTTTCGCGCCAGATTTTCTGCCACTCCTCGCGGATGCGCATCGCGCCCGCGCCGCCCTTGGCCAGAATGCGCCAGCGGCGCAAATCAATGGCAATCTCCGGCGCGCCCGCCGCGCCCGCCCCGTTGCCGATGGCGGAGCGGAAAACACAGCCCTGGCGCGCGATCATCAGAGCCCCGGCGGCTGAAAACCCGCGGCCGATAAAAAACGCCCGCACCACATCGGGCCGCAGCGCCTGCATCTCAAGCTTGAGCCCGGCACGCTCCAGCTTGTACACCTTGCCCGCCTCCTGGGCGCCAAGCGGCATGGCGCCCGCCATGGCGTATATTAGCAGCGAACACATTAACATTACGGGTCTGCTGTATTTTGTTATAATCTTCAACCCTCCCTCGAAACGCTCCGAGCCTACACGTGCATTTCAGCAATAACAAGCTGGGGAAAGCTG
>CAZIVB010000149.1:0-1528 GCA_964542565.1 uncultured Hyphomicrobiales bacterium
GTCTGCTCATAGCGTTTGGCCTGAAGCAGCAACGGCAGGAGAAAATCACTGACCTTTGCCGGTTTTCCCGCTGCGATCGCCGCGTTCAGAGTGCTCAGCTCACCGGGTTTCCAGGCATGCCAGTCCTTGTGCATGCGGCGAAAATCAGCCGTGACATCCTTTAACGCCGCCCTCGCCGCCGCCTCATCCTTGTCGCGGATGGTAATCTCGACAATGGTGCCGAAAACATAGAGCTTTTCGCGCAGCTCCTTCTCCGGTTGCTGGCAGGCCGAAACCAGCGGCACAAGAACAAGCGCAAGAATGGCCAGATTAAAGATTTTGTTCAGCATAGCTCTCACCGGCGCGGCGCAAAAACACCGGCTTGAAACGTTCATTCTCCCCGCCGCGCAGCCGGCCGGCGACCAAAAATCCCAGCCCCAGCCCGGTAATGCCGGCGATTGCCGATACCCCCTCGCCGTAACCCAGCCCCGAGGCCAGCATAGCCCCGAGGATCAGCCCGCCCAGCGGCACCATATAGGCCAGCAGCGAGGCAAAAAGCAGCGCATTATCCGAAAGCCCGATCACGATGCGCTCACCTGTTCGGGCGTCGAAAGTATTCGCGATGCGCAGTTCAACGCCCTTGTCCTTGAACAGCTTTCCCAGCGCGGCGGTGCCGCAGCCATGCGCCGCCGAACACGAGGCGCAGTTCGATCTGCGCTCGGCGCGCAAATAGGCCCATTTGGCGTCATGCGCGGTAACAGTGGCGTGGGATTCCACCATTTCCTCAAGATAGGCATTACAATCTTGTGTCGGATCGTGCATGTGAAGGCCTGATGCTCATCCTGGTTCAGGGCGCGGCATATCGCCTTTTTGCCGCTTATGGCCGTCTTGGCTATTCCCGTTTTGCCGACTTTGGTATATCAGTCAATACAAATACAAATCAACCAGCGAAATATTAGCACAGGCAGCGAGGATTCATGGAGAGTTTTCTCATCATTCTGCTGGGGACGGCTCTTGTTAATAATGTTGTTCTGGTCCGTTTTTTAGGCCTTTGTCCCTTTATGGGCGTCTCCAACAAATATGGCGCCGCCATCGGCATGGGGCTGGCGACAACCTTTGTGCTCACCCTTGCCGCCACCGCGAGCTGGCTGCTGGAAACCTATCTGCTTGAGCCTTTAGGGCTTGAGTTCCTGCGTATCTTGACCTTTATTCTGGTCATCGCCGCTGTTGTCCAGTTTACCGAAATCGCCATCCGCAAATTCTCCCCCGTGCTGTATCAGGTTCTGGGCATTTATCTGCCGCTGATTACCACCAATTGCGCGGTTCTGGGCATCGCGCTGCTCAATGTCGAAGAAGACCATGGTTTTGTGGAAAGCGTCCTTTTCGGCTTTGGCTCGGCGCTGGGTTTTACCCTCGTGATGCTGATTTTTGCCGGGCTGCGCGAAAGGCTGGAGCTTTCAGGCGTACCCGAAGCCTTCAAGGGCGCGCCGATCGGCTTTGTTACCGCCGGGCTTCTTTCCATGGCCTTTATGGGCTTTTCAGGACTGGT
>CAZIVB010000149.1:1628-6287 GCA_964542565.1 uncultured Hyphomicrobiales bacterium
TGCGGCTATCCCGGCTGCCGCGGCGCGGCGGAAGCCTTGAGCAATGCCGAGGCCGAAATCACCCTGTGCCCGCCCGGCGGCAGCGCCATTATCGAAACCCTGGCCGATAAACTGCAAATCCCCTTTGATGTCTCGGGCTTTGAAATCAGGCATCCCGAAGTCGCCCTGATCATTGAAAAAGACTGCATCGGCTGCACCAAATGCATTCAGGTCTGCGGCACCGACGCCATTATCGGCGCCAACAAGCTCATGCATACCGTCATCCCCGATGCCTGCACCGGCTGCGACAAATGCGTTGAGGCCTGCCCGGTGGATTGCATCAAAATGATCCCGCAAAAAATCCCGCCGCCGGATCTGACCACCTGGCACTGGCCCAAACCCGGCGCCCCCGATGCGCCCGAGATGGAAAGGCTGACGGCATCATGAAGCTTTTTTCCATTCGCGGCGGCGTCCATCCCGATGATCACAAAAAACCGGCAAGCGAGCGCGCAATCAAAACCGCCGCTATCCCCGCCAAGCTGTATCTGCCTTTGCTCCAGCATATCGGCCAACCGGCAATCCCCGTCGTTAGCAAAGGCGAACATGTCCTCAAGGGCCAGCTTATCGGCAAGAGCGGCGGGGTTGTCAGCGCCCCGGTCCACGCCCCGAGCTCCGGCGTCATCGCGGATATCGGCGAGTTTATCGCGCCGCACCCTTCGGGTCTTGCCGGCCTGACCCTAACCCTTGAACCGGACGGCGAGGAGAGCTGGTGCGAGCTGCCCGCCGCGCTTGATCCCGAAACCGCCGGGGCAAAGGCCCTTGCGGCCCGGGTGCGGGAGGCCGGCATTGTCGGCATGGGCGGCGCGGCCTTTCCCTCTTCGGTCAAGCTGGCTCTGGGCGCGGATCATCAACTGCACACCCTGGTTGTCAACGGCGCCGAATGCGAGCCCTATCTGACCGCCGATGACCGCCTCATGCGCGAGCGCGCCGGTGAAATTCTCGACGGCGTGTCCATTATCATGCGCGCCGCTCACATCAAGAAAGCCATCATCGCCATTGAGGACAACAAGCCCGAGGCGGCAAAAGCCATGCGCGCTGCTATCCCCGATGGCGCCGCGATCGAGGTTGCCAACGTCCCGGCGCGCTACCCCATGGGATCGGAAAAGCATCTCATCGAGGTTGTCACCGGCATCGAAACCCCGGCGCGTAAGCTGCCCGCCGATATCGGGGTTTTGATGCATAACGTCGCCACCATCTTCGCTATTCACGAGGCGGTGCGCTTTGGCCGCCCGCTGATCTCGCGCATCGTCACGCTTAGCGGCGGCGCTATCGCCAATCCGGGCAATTTGCAGGTTCTGCTCGGCACCCAAATCTCCGACCTCATCGCCCAGGCGGGCGGCCTTGCATCCGGGCCCGAGGTCATTCTGCTGGGCGGCCCCATGATGGGGGTGCCCCTGCATGATGAGCGCGCCCCGGTGATAAAGGGCACAAACGGCGTTCTGGCGCTCACCAGAGCCGAGACCAATCCCGGCGCCCGCCTGCCCTGCATCCGCTGCGCCGCCTGCGTCACCGCCTGCCCCTGCGGCTTGCAGCCACAGGAAATGTCGTTTCGCATCGCCCGCGACAAGCTCGACGCGGCGGCCGATATCGGCCTTAACGATTGCATTTTATGCGGCGCCTGCGCCTATGTCTGCCCGTCCCATATCCCGCTGGTGCAATATTTCAACTACGCCAGAGGCAGCCTCGCCGAGGCGCGGCGCAAAAAGGCGCATCAGGAAAAAATGAAGGCGCTGGCCGAACAGCACGAGGCAAGGCTGGCGCGGCTTGAGGCGGAAAAACGCGCCGCCCGCGAGGCGCGCAAGGCAAGAATGGCCGAGAAAAGAGCCAAAGCCGCCGCGATCGCCGCCGCCAAGGCTAAAGAGGGGCAAAAAGTATGACAAATCCGCTGCTTGCCGCCCCCTACGCCCATAATGAATCCAGCGTCACCCGCACCATGACCCTTGTCATGCTGGCGCTCACCCCGGCCACCCTGGTGGGTCTGTATCAGTTCGGCTGGCCGGCGATTTTCCTGTTTTTCATCACCATAACCAGCGCGCTCATCGCCGAGGCCCTTTGTCTCATGATCGCCAAAAAGCCGGTATGGCTGCACCTTGCCGATGGCTCGGCCATTGTCAGCGCCTGGATTGTGGCGCTGACCCTGCCGCCATGGGCGCCGTGGTGGATCGGCGTTTCGGGCGCGCTCATCGCCATTATCATCGGCAAGCAGATTTTTGGCGGTATCGGCCAGAATGTCTTCAACCCGGCCATGGTCGCCCGCGTCATGCTGCTGGTCTCCTTCCCGCTGGAAATGACGCGGTTTCTGGATGTCCGCCCGCTATTCAGCGCCGCCGCGCCCGGCTTTGTGCAAAGCCTGCACATCACCTTTGCATCCAATGTCAATTTTGACTCCCTCAGCAGCGCCTCGGTTCTGGGCTTTGTGCGCATGCAGCTTTCCCAGGGACACCCCCTGAGCGATATCCTGACGACCGCTTATCACCCCTTGAGCCTGTTTCTGGGCACCGCCAACGGTTCCCTCGGCGAAACTTCCGCCCTTGCCATTCTGGCGGGCGGTCTGTTCCTGATCTATAAACGCATCATCACCTGGCACGCCCCGGTATCCATGATCGCCAGCATGGTTGTTATCGCCGGCATATTTCATCTGATTTCACCGGAAAGATATCCCGACCCGGTCTATCATCTGGTTTCGGGTGCCTTCATGCTCGGCGCTTTCTTCATCGCCACCGACTATGTCACCATCCCTTCCACCTTGACGGGGCGGATGATTTTCGGCGCCGGTTGCGGCGCGCTGGTGTTTGTTATCCGCAGCTGGGCCGCTTTTCCCGAAGGCGTGGCGTTTTCCATTTTGTTGATGAACGCGCTCACCCCGGTGATCGATTATTACGTCAAACCGCGCATCTTCGGCCGCACCCGCAAGGGCGCGCCGCTCGATCCGCCGGAACGGCCGTGAGGGATTGCGATGTTTGATTCGATAAAAGGCAAACACGGTCACAACCCCCTGTTTCATGCCGCCCTTCTGGCCGGTTTCGCCCTCATATCCGCCGTTTTGCTGATCCTCGGCGACATGGCCACATCCGGCGCCATCAAGCAGCGCCATATCGAGGATTTGCAAAATTCTCTCGAACAGGTCATTCCGGTAAACCTGCATGATAACGATATGTGGCGCGATACCATCTCCGTGGCGCAAGAGAACGGGCAAGAACCAACCCTGGTTTATCTCGCCCGGCTAAAAGGCAAGGTGGTCGGGGCCGCCTTTGAGGTTTCGGGGCATGGTTATAACGGCAAGATCACCCTGCTCATGGGGGTTGACGCAGGCGGAAACATTCTCGGCGTACGGGTGATTTCCCACACCGAGACCCCCGGGCTCGGCGACAAGATCAATGAGCGCAAAAGCGACTGGATACTTAAATTCGACGGCAAATCCTTGGGTAATCCACCACCGGCGAAATGGAAAGTAAAGAAGGACGGCGGCGATTTTGATCAGCTTTCAGGCGCAACCATCACACCGCGCGCCGTGGTGAAGGCCGTGCGCGGGGGGCTGGTCTTCTTCAACGCCCATCGCCAGGAACTGCTCGGCGGCAAAACAGGTGAAGCAAAATGAGCACCAATTACAAACGCATCGCCATGGACGGTTTCTGGACCAATAATATCGTCTTCACCCAATTGCTTGCCCTTTGCCCCCTCATGGCGGTTACCGACACCGCCACCAACGGGCTCGGCATGGGCATCGCCACAACCGCGGTTCTGGCCAGCTCCGGGGTTACGGTTTCTATCTGGCGTCATTTCATCACCCATGAAATCCGCATCCCCGCCCTCGTCCTCATCATCGCCACCCTGGTAACCCTTGTGGAAATGGGCATGAACGCCTGGATGCACGAGATGTACAAGGTTCTGGGGCTGTTTATCCCGCTGATCGTCACCAACTGCGCCATTTTGGGCCGGGCCGAGATTTTTGCCTCGCGCAACTGGGTATTGCCCGCCTTTGTTGACGGCCTGTTCATGGGCATTGGCTTCACCGTGGCTCTGGTCTCGCTCGGGGCGATTCGTGAAATTCTTGGATCGGGCACCTTGTTCGCCAATGCCTCGCTCCTGCTGGGGCCGCGTTTTTCGTTCATGGAGATGACCCTGATCCCGGATTACAAGGGGTTTTTGCTCTTTGTCCTGCCGCCGGGCGGATTTATCGCCCTTGGATTCCTGATCGCTTTCCGGCGCATCTTCGATAAATATCTTGAAAAGATCGCCCCCGGCATTCAGGCCCCGAACCAACCCGCCGCATCCCCAAAAGCTGAAGAGGCCGTCAATTGAAAATTGCTGTTGCCTATGCCCGTGAAGACAAGAATAAATGGATCGAGCTTGAGGTTCCCGAAGGCGCAACCCTGCGCGAGGCCATCGAACGCTCGGGCATATTGAAAAGTTTCCCCGAGATCGACCTGGAACGCAACCGGACCGGGATTTTCGGCCGCATCGCCAAACTGGATCAGGTGTTGTCCGATGGTGACCGGGTGGAGATTTATCGCGGCCTCATCGCCGACCCGAAGCAGAAAAAACCGCTCAGGAAAAAGTCATAGAGCATGTCGTGTTTAGTCAGCGCCGGCCCGCTCCCCCACCCGGCCACCCACAGTC
>CAZIVB010000150.1:0-6286 GCA_964542565.1 uncultured Hyphomicrobiales bacterium
GGGAATGTCCTGTTTATCAATGACAGCAAGGGCACCAATGCGCAGGCCGTATCGAAGGCGCTGGGAAGTTTTGAGGATATTTTCTGGATCGCCGGCGGGCGCTCGAAAGCCGGCGGTATCGCGCCCCTGAAGCCGTGGTTTTCAAGACTGCGCAAGGCCTATCTGATCGGCGAGGCGGCGGATGATTTTGCCGCTACGCTTGAGGGGCTTGTGCCTTATGTAAAATGCGGCGATTTGAAAACGGCGCTGGGCCGGGCGGCCAGAGACGCGACTGCCGCGCCCGGCGCGCCGGTCGTATTGTTGTCCCCGGCCTGCGCCTCGTTTGACCAGTATCCGTCTTTTGGCGTGCGCGGCGATGAGTTCCGCGCTTTGGTTGCACAGCTTGAGAATGAGGCGGCCTGAGATGTTTTCACGTACCGATAACAGCACGCTTGGCGAATGGTGGTGGACGGTTGACCGCGCGATGATGAGCGCGGTTCTGGTTCTGATGGCGGCCGGATTGCTGTTTTCATTTTCAGCCAGCCCGCCGGTCGCCCACAAGCTCGGGCTTCCCGGGCATCATTTTATCGTCCGTCACATGATCTTTATCGTTCCGGCGATGCTGATCATGCTGGCAACCTCCCTGCTTGACAAGCGTATGATCCGCCGGGTGGCGCTTTTTGTGTTTTTTGGCGGGCTGGCTCTGATGGCGGCGGCGATCATGACCGGGGCGGAGGTCAAGGGGGCAACCCGCTGGGTATCCTTTGCCGGTTTCTCGCTGCAACCGTCCGAATTTGTCAAACCCGCCTTTATCATTCTCACCGCCTGGCTGTTTTCCGAGCGCGAAAACCACCCTGACATGCCGGTAAATGCGCTGGCCTTTGCGCTTTATCTCATTTTTGTCGTCGCGCTTGTCCTGCAACCGGATTACGGCCAGACGGCGCTTTCCACCCTGGTGTGGCTGGCGCTGTTTTTCATGGCCGGGCTTTCGTGGATGTGGACCGGCGTCATCGCCGGGATGAGTGTTGCCGGGCTCGGGCTGGCGTATTTGTTCGTGCCCCATGTCACAGCGCGTATCGACCGGTTCTTGCAGCCGGGAACCGGGGATACGTTTCAGGTGGACACCGCCTTGCAGGCCTTTGCCCGCGGCGGCTGGTTCGGCGTCGGGCCCGGCGAGGGGACGGTGAAACGCATCCTGCCCGATGCCCATACCGATTTTATCTTCGCGGTGATTGGCGAGGAATTCGGCATTGTGATCTGTCTGGTTCTGCTTGCTCTTTATGCCTTTATTGTTTTGCGCGGGCTGCGCCGGGCCATGCGCGACAGCAATCCGTTTGTCCGGCTCGGCGTATCGGGGCTGGTGATTTTGTTCGGCATTCAGGCGATCATCAATATGGGGGTCAATGTCTCCTTGCTGCCCGCCAAGGGTATGACCCTGCCGTTTATTTCCTATGGCGGCTCATCGCTTATCGCCTCGGCCTTTACCATCGGGGCGGTGCTGGCGCTGACGCGTGAGCGGGTGAGCGAGGCGAAGGGGTAGATCATGCCAGAGCGCAATAGAGGAATGATCGCCATTGCCGCCGGGGGAACGGGGGGACATCTGTTCCCGGCGCTGGCCATGGCGCGGGTGCTAAAGGCGCGTGGGCATGGTGTGGTGCTGTTTTCTGACGAGAGGGCGCGCGGTTATGACCATGACATGCCGGTGGATGAAGTGTTCATCATTCCTTCCGCCAGCATTTCGGGGCGCTCGCTGTCAAAGCGGTTCTCGGCCCTGTTCAGGCTGGCGCAGGGCTGTTTCAAGGCCTGGCGCATCATGGGCAGCAAGGATATTCGCGCCATTGCCGGATTTGGCGGCTATCCAACCCTGCCGCCGCTCTTTGGCGCGAAGTTTCGCGGCATTCCGGTTATTCTGCATGAGGCCAATGCGGTCATGGGGCGGGCCAACCGTCTTACGGCAGGGTTTGCCCATGCGGTTGCGGGCAGCTTTGCCGGATTGAAATATCTGCCCGAAGCGGCAAAAAACAGGTTTACCCTGACCGGCATGCCGGTGCGCGCGGCGGTGCTGGCGCAAAGAGAGACCGTATATAGCGCGCCGGAGGTTCATGAGCCATTTTTGCTTCTGGTCTTTGGCGGCTCGCAAGGGGCAAAGGCGTTCAGCGATATCGTGCCCGAGGCGATAAAGGCGCTTGATACGGCGGAAAAGACACGGCTGAGAATTGTCCAGCAATGCCGCCCGGAAGACCTTGAACGGGTGGCGAAGGCTTACAAAGAGGCCGGCGTTGAGGTGGAGCTTAATAGCTTTTTTACCGATATGCCGGAACGGATCGCCCGGGCGCATCTGGTGATCTCGCGCTCCGGCGCCTCCACCGTGAGCGAGATTGCCTGTATCGGCCGCCCCGCCATTCTGGTGCCGTTTCCCCATTCCCTGGATCAGGATCAGCGCGCCAATGCCAAACAGCTTGAAGATGCGGGGGGTGGATGGATGTGGGAGGAAAAAAACCTCGAACCGGTAGAGCTGGCACGGCGGCTCACCGAGTTGATGAATTCGCCGAGCGCCCTTGAGGCGGCGGCGGCAAAAGCCAGATCAGCCGCACAGCCCGACGCCGCGGCGCGTCTGGCCGATCTGGTCGAGAAACATGCCTTGCAAGGAGAAAGTTTTAATGAAGATGCAGCTTGATACCGGCCCCATTCATTTTGTCGGGATCGGCGGGATCGGGATGAGCGGGATCGCCGAGATCATGAACAATCTCGGCTATAGCGTGCAGGGCTCCGATCTGGCCGAAAGCGCCAATGTCAAACGCCTGCGCAAAATGGGCATTCCCGTTACCGTGGGGCACGGGGCGGATAATCTGGGCGGCGCCAGGGTTCTGGTGGTCTCCTCGGCGGTCCGGCGTGATAATCCGGAGCTGGTTGAGGCGCGGGCGCGGTTTTTGCCCGTGGTGCGGCGCGCCGAAATGCTGGCCGAGCTGATGCGCCTGAAATCCTGCATTGCCGTGGCGGGCACCCATGGCAAGACCACCACCACCTCCATGGTGGCGGCGCTGCTTGATGCGGGCGGGATAGACCCCACCGTGATCAATGGCGGCATTATCAACGCCTATGGCACCAATGCGCGGCTGGGGCGCGGCGAATGGATGGTGGTGGAGGCGGACGAGTCCGATGGCACATTCGTCAAGCTGCCGGTGGAGATCGCCATTGTCACCAATATCGATCCTGAACATCTTGACCATTACGGCACCTTCGAGAAGGCGCGCGAGGCGTTTTACCGCTTTGTCGAGCAAATCCCGTTTTACGGCTTTGCGGTGATGTGTTCCGATCACCCGGAAGTCCAGTCCCTGATCGGGCGGATTGAGGACCGGCGCATCTTTACTTACGGCACCAACCGGCAGGCGGATTTCCGTCTGGTCGATATCAGGCCGGATGAGGGCGGGCAGCTGTTCACGGTTATTGTCAGTGCGCGGGTCAATGGCGAGGAGATGGCCATTGAAGATGTCCGCCTGCCCATGCCGGGGCGCTATAACGCCCTCAATGCAGCGGCCGCGATCGCGGTGGCGCAGCAACTGGGCATGAGCGCGGAGGCGATAGCTGAAGCCATGGCCGGATTTGGCGGCGTCAAGCGGCGCTTTACCCGCACCGGGGCGTGGAACAAGATCAGCATCTATGATGATTACGCCCATCACCCGGTCGAGATTGCCAATGTGCTCAAAGCGGCGCGCGAGTCGGCGCGCGGCAATGTGATCGCGGTGATGCAGCCGCATCGCTATTCGCGGCTGCACGATCTGTTTGACGAGTTCTGCTCCTGTTTCAATGACGCCGACAAGGTTGTGATCGCGCCGGTTTACGAGGCGGGGGAGGAACCCATCAAGGGGGCTGACCGCGATGCGCTGGTGGCCGGTATTCTGGCGCGCGGGCATCATTATGCGGTTGCGCTTGACGGGCCTCAGGCGCTGGCGCCAATGATCAGGGAAATGAGCGCTCCGGGCGATCTGGTGATCTGTCTTGGCGCCGGTTCGATCAGCGCCTGGGCCTATGCTTTGCCGGGCGAGCTGGAGCGGCTGGAGGAGGCGGGGTGAGCCCATCGGCGCTCATAGATACCCTGCCTGCGGTGCGCGGGCGTCTTGAGGCGGAGGTTCCGCTGGCGCCGCTGAGCTGGCTTCGGGTCGGCGGTCCGGCCGAGGTGCTCTTTACCCCGGCGGATGAGGATGATCTGGCGCGGTTTCTGGCCGCTTTGCCCGAAGACGTGCCGCTGAGCGTGCTGGGGCTGGCTTCCAACACCTTGATCCGTGATGGCGGTATCTTGGGGGTTGTAGTGCGGCTGGGGCGCGGTTTTGGCAAGATTACAGTTGAAGATGAGTGCACGATACGCGCCGGGGCAGCCGTGCCGGACCGTATTCTGGCCCAGGCGGCGGCAAAGGCGGGGATTGTCGGTTTTGCGTTTTACCGCGGCATCCCGGGCTGTGTCGGCGGCGCCTTGCGGATGAATGCGGGGGCTCATGGCGGCGAGACAAGGGATTTGCTGCTTGAAGCGGTCGCCATAGACCGGCGCGGGCGGCGCCATGTCCTCGGGCCTGAGGATATGAACTACGCCTATCGCCATTGCGGCGCGCCGGAAGATTTTATTTTTACCCAAGCCCTGTTTCAGGGCAAGCCGGGGGAGCCCGGGGAAATTGCCGCTGAAATGGCGAAGGTCATGGAGGTGCGTGAAGCCTCGCAGCCGGTGAAGGCGCGCACCGGGGGCAGCACCTTTAAAAACCCGCCCGGGCACAGCGCCTGGAAACTTATTGATGCCGCCGGTTGCCGCGGCTTGCGGGTTGGCGGGGCGCATATGTCTGAAAAACATTGCAATTTTCTTATCAATGACGGGGCGGCGAGCGCCAGTGATATTGAAGAGCTCGGCGAGCTGGTGCGCCGCCGCGTGAAAGAGACAAGCGGTATCGAACTCAACTGGGAAGTGCGCCGTATCGGCATTCCCAAGGCTTGAAAGGGGAAAATTCATGGCGAATAACAAGCATGTCGCGGTTCTGATGGGGGGATGGTCGGCGGAACGGGAGGTCTCGCTTGATTCAGGCCGGGCCTGCGCCCTGGCCTTGCGCAGCCAGGGTTATGAGGTCACTGAAATTGACGTAACCCCGGGCATTGCGCAGGATCTGGAGCGTTTGCGGCCCGATGTTGCCTTTAATGCCCTGCATGGTCGCTGGGGCGAGGATGGCTGCATTCAGGGAGTATTTGAGCTGCTGCGCATTCCCTACACCCATTCGGGCGTTCTGGCCTCGGCGCTGGCCATGGACAAGGTGCAGGCCAAGCGGATGTTCAAGATTGCCGGAATTCCGGTCGTCGAAGGGATTGTCGCCAACCGGTTTGACGCCGTAAACCGGCATATCATGAAGCCGCCTTACGTGATCAAACCGATCGCCGAGGGCTCCAGCGTCGGGATTTATCTGGTGATGGATGAGGACGCCCCGCCGCCGCCGGTTCTAAAAGCCGAGAACTGGCCGGGGCCGGATGAAATCCTGATCGAACGCTATGTCCATGGCAAGGAACTGACCTGCGCCGTGATGGGGGATGTGGCGCTTGGTGTGACTGAGATCATACCTGTGGGCAATAATTTTTACGATTATGACGCAAAATATACCAAAGGTGGCTCAACTCATGTCATTCCTGCGGAAATTTCATCAAATATTTACCAGCGTATACAGAAATTAACATTGAAAGCGCATCGTGCGCTGGGTTGCCGGGGGGTGAGTCGGGCCGATTTCAGGTTTGACGATCGTTTTGGCAATGATGGTGAACTGGTGTGTCTGGAGATCAACACCCAGCCCGGCATGACGCAAACCTCGTTGGTGCCGGAACTGGTTGAAGATTCAGGATACTCATTTGCACAGCTAGTGAGCTGGATGGTGGAGGACGCTTCTTGCGGGCGTTGAGAATATTCAAGGCGAAGCCGAAAGCGGCGCGCAGACGGGGCAAATCCCCGCCGCGCAAGCCGCGCGGCTTGTGGCGCCGGCTGATTGATGACGTGGCGGTCGGCAGGGTTTCGATGAGCCCAGCGACATTTTCGGCTGTGGCCTTCTTGTGCCTTGTTATCATTTATGGAATTTTTGCCGGTGGCTATGTGCGCGAGAGCGTCAATACCGCTTTGCGTCTGGCGGACGGGTTTGTCCGCGATGCCGGTTTTGCGGTTCGTGAAATCAAGGTCGAGGGGCAAAAGAACGCCGAGCGTGAAGTTGTTCTCCTGGCGCTTGGTTTGCGCGGGGATGCCTCTATTTTCGCCTTCGATCTCGCGGCCGCCAGGGCGCGCATCGAATCT
>CAZIVB010000151.1:0-6285 GCA_964542565.1 uncultured Hyphomicrobiales bacterium
TCAAGAAAAGCCTGTTCACTTCTGTGTGTTTTTTCAACGAACGGCCCGACTTCAGGCGTCACGTTAACCATAAGCAATAAACGGCAGATTAACAAGCACGCGCGCGCCGCCATAATAATGTGTGACATGGACCAGCATTGTGGCCATAAAAAGAGCGGCTCGAAAGCCGCTCTGAAAAGTTCAAGCTCCGCTCTTTAAGGCGGTTTGCCTCGCGCCGGCTTTACAGCCGGTAGCGAATTTGATCGGTCCAGAAGCGCTCAAGCTTCTTTAAAGCGCCGTTCAGAGCGGAGAAATCATCCACGCCCAATCCGCCGACCTGTTCGATAGAATGCAAGTGCCGATCATAAAGCGCATCAATGCCGTTACGCACCTCAATGCCTTTATTCGTCAGGCTGACCCGCACCGAACGGCGGTCCGCCGCGGAGCGCTTGTGGATTATATAGCCCGCATCAACAAGTTTTTTCAGATTATAAGAGACATTGGATCCAAGGTAATGGCCACGGCTGCGCAATTCGCCAGCGGTAAGCTCGGCATCGCCGATATTATACAGCAAAAGCGCCTGCACAGCGTTGATATCCACACGCCCCATCCGCTCGAACTCATCCTTGATGACATCGAGCAAATGCCGGTGCAACCGTTCTATCAGGATCAAAGAATCGAGATAGGCCGATTTGGCGTCGGGCGTTTCGTCTCCTGTAATACCAACAGTTGAATAAGCTGTCGTCATGTTTACTTCCCTGCACTTGGTTTAAGAAGGTTATCCCCCCTTCTTGTGCAGTGAATTTACGCTCTCCAGATGAATATCCGATTAAGCGACAGGCTTAATTTCCATTTACTTTACAATGCTTTACGATTCATTGCCAGGATTGGTTAAATTTTATTGATTGTATCGGGTTGCCTGATTTTGCCCCCCCTTTTTGCGTCATTCCGGCGAAAGCCGGAATGACGTCAATATGGGCATAACGTCTGAGCCTTTAGACATTGCGGCGGTATTTGCCGCCGACTTCGAACAGGGCGTTGCTGATCTGGCCTAAAGAGCAGCAGCGGGTGGTGTGCATGAGGGCTTCGAAGATATTGCCGCCTTGCGTCGCCGCGTTTTTCAGATGCTCCAGAGCCGGGCCGGATTCGGCTTCATGCGCCTTATGAAATTTCGCCAGACGCTTGAGCTGGCTGAGTTTTTCCTCTTCTGTCGAGCGCGCCAGCTCGGGCGTCGGCTCTTCGGCCTCATCGGGGTTGCGGAAGGTATTGACGCCGACGATGGGCAGGGAGCCGTCATGTTTCTTGTGCTCGTAATGCAGGGATTCATCCTGGATGCGGCCGCGCTGATAGCCCGTCTCCATCGCCCCCAGAACGCCGCCGCGCTCGGATATGCGCTCAAATTCGCGCAGCACCGCCTCTTCCACCAGATCGGTGAGCTCCTCGATGATAAATGCCCCCTGATTGGGGTTTTCATTTTTCGCCAGCCCCCATTCGCGGTTGATAATAAGCTGGATGGCCATGGCGCGGCGCACCGATTCGCCGGTTGGCGTGGTGATCGCCTCATCATAGGCGTTGGTGTGCAGGGAGTTGGTGTTGTCATAGGTGGCGATCAGCGCCTGCAAGGTGGTGCGGATGTCGTTAAACGCCATTTCCTGGGCATGCAGCGAGCGGCCGGAAGTCTGGGTGTGGTATTTGAGCTTTTGCGCCCTGATCCCGGCCCCGTAACGAAACCGCATGGCGGTGGACCAGATGCGCCGCGCCACCCGGCCCATGACGGTGTATTCGGCGTCCATGCCGTTGGAGAAGAAAAAGCTCAGATTGGGGGCAAACTCGTCGATTTGCATGCCGCGCGCCAGGTAAGCCTCGACATAGGTAAAGCCATTGGCGAGGGTAAAGGCGAGCTGCGAGATGGGATTGGCGCCCGCTTCGGCGATATGATAGCCGGAAATGGAGACGGAATAGAAATTGCGCACCTGTTCGCGGACAAAATATTCCTGAATATCGGCCATCATGCGCAAGGAAAACTCGGTGGAAAACAAACAGGTGTTCTGGCCCTGATCTTCTTTCAGGATGTCCGCCTGCACCGTGCCGCGCACATTATTCAGCACCCATGACCGGATCTTTTGCGCTTCATCCCCGGCCGGTTCGCGGCCGTTCTCGGTTTTGAATTTCGCAATTTGCTGATCAATGGCGGTGTTGAGGAACATGGCGAGGATGGTCGGCGCGGGGCCGTTAATGGTCATGGAAACCGAGGTCGAGGGCACACACAGATCAAAGCCGTCATAGAGCACCTTCATATCGTCCAGAGTGGCGATGGAGACGCCGGAATTTCCCACCTTGCCATAAATATCCGGGCGCTCATCCGGGTCCTGGCCATAAAGGGTAACTGAATCAAAGGCGGTGGAAAGGCGTTTGGCTTGCATGCCTTCAGAAAGCAGTTTGAAGCGCTCATTGGTGCGATGTGGGCCGCCCTCGCCCGCGAACATGCGGGTCGGGTCCTCGCCCTCGCGCTTGAAAGCAAAGACACCGGCGGTATAGGGGAAGGAACCGGGAACGTTTTCTTTCAGCAGCCAGTTTAAAATCTCGCCTTCATCCTCATAATGCGGCAGAACCACCTTGCGGATTCTGGTTCCCGAGAGGGTTGTGTGGGTCAGATCAATGCGTTTTTCCGTGTCCCTGATCCTGACGACATATTCGTCACCGGCATAGGATGTTTTGACATCGGGCCAGTTCCCGATCAGTTTTTTCGCCCTGTGATCAAGGGCCTGATCGCGTTTTTCAAGTTCCTGATTCAAGACCGAAATATCGCCGCCCTTCTCCGCCACCATCCGTGCCGCCTCGCGTAAGTGCTGGCGCTCTCGGGCAATCCTGACCTGTTCCTTGATGGTTTGGTGATAGGCGCGCACCGTGTCGGCAATGCCCGCCAGATAACCGATGCGGGTGGGCGGAATAATCGCCGTGCCCGCCGGGCTGGCGCGCAGGGAACTGGGCTCCATGGTGCTTGTCCAGCCGCTAAAGCCGCGGGCGTTAAGCAGCTCAATCAGTTTGAGATAAAGCGCGCTGACCCCTTCATCGGCAAAGCGGGCGGCGATGGTGCCGAAAACCGGCATTTCATCCACCGGCACGTCAAAAGCCTCATGGTTGCGCTGGATTTGCTTGGAGACATCGCGCAGGGCGTCTTCGGCCCCCTTGCGGTCAAATTTGTTGATCGCCACTACATGGGCAAAATCCAGCATGTCGATTTTCTCAAGCTGGCTGGCGGCGCCAAACTCGGGCGTCATGACGTAAAGCGAAATATCGGAAAAAGGCACAATGCCGGCATCGCCCTGCCCTATGCCGGGGGTCTCGATGATAATCAGATCAAACCCGGCAACTTTGTAAGCCGCGACTATATCCGGGATGACGGGGGGCGCTTCACCAACGCTTTGCCGCGTGGCCAGGGAACGAAAAAAGATATTACCGGCGCTGATGGCGTTCATGCGGATGCGGTCGCCCAAAAGCGCGCCGCCGGTTTTGCGTTTGGTGGGGTCAATCGCCAGAACGGCGATTTTCGGCTCGCCGGAGGCAAAGCGGAAACGGTTGATAAGCTCATCGGTAAGCGAGGATTTGCCCGCACCGCCAGTGCCGGTAATGCCCAGCACGGGGGTATTGATGCTTTGCGCGCTTTGGCGGATTTGGGCGCTGAGTTCATCATCCAGCGCCGCGTTCTCAAAACCGCTCAGGACATGCGAAAGCGCCAGATGGTCACCGTTCCTCAAAGCCTCAAAATCATAGTTCCGCGGTTTTTTGTCCCCGTCCGCCGCGCGCTGCATCATATCGGCGATCATGCCCTTCAGGCCCATGCTCTGGCCGTCTTCGGGCGAGTAGAGGCGGCTAACGCCGTAGCTTTCAAGCTCTTCAATCTCCTCGGGGATAATCACCCCGCCGCCGCCGCCAAAAACGCGGATATGCGCCGCGCCGCGCTGGCGCAAGAGATCGATCATATATTTGAAATATTCGATATGGCCGCCCTGATAGGAGCTCACCGCAATGGCCGCCACATCCTCAGCAATGGCGGCGGTGACAATTTCGGCCACCGAGCGGTTATGGCCCAGATGAATCACTTCCGCGCCCATCTGCTGCAATATGCGGCGCATGATGTTGATCGCCGCGTCATGGCCGTCAAACAGGCTGGTGGCGGTGATAAATCGCAGCGGCGCGCTCTTCGTCTGCGCGTCGGGGGATTTGCGGGTTTCACGCGTTTTACGCGTCATGATATCAACCATCCGGCTCTCCTGGGGAATTGCCCTTGCCATGCTTGCATGATAGAAGCCAGAGAGAAGCCTGCGCGTCAAGTTAGCAGGATGTCGGGTATCGGATTTTCAAGAGTTTAAAAATGGTTCAGGGGAAACATATGGGGGCGGGATATCCGGCCATCCGGATGCGGCGCAACCGGCTGGCGGACTGGTCGCGGCGTCTGACGCGTGAAAACACGGTTACGGTGGATGATCTCATCTGGCCGGTTTTTGTTCAGGAAGGGCACAATGCGCGCGAAACGGTCCATTCCATGCCCGGCGCGGAGCGTTTGAGCATTGATCTTGTGGTGCGCGCCGCGGTTGAGGCGGCCGAGCTTGGCATCCCGGCAATGGCGCTTTTCCCCAACACGCCCAAGGATCTGCGCACCCCCGGGGGCGAAGAGGCCTACAACCCGGATAACCTTGTCTGCCGCGCGGTGCGCGCCATCAAGGCCGAGGTTCCCAATCTGGGCATTATCTGCGATGTGGCGCTGGACCCTTACACCAGCCACGGTCAGGACGGGCTTTTGCAAGACGGCGAAATCGTCAATGACGCCTCGATTGAAATTCTGGTCAAACAAAGCCTCAATCAGGTCGCGGCGGGCTGCGATATTATTGCGCCCTCGGATATGATGGACGGGCGCATCGGCGCCATCCGCGCCGCATTGGAGGCAAACGGCGACGCCAATATCAAGATCATGGCCTATGCCGCCAAATACGCCTCGGCTTTTTATGGCCCGTTCCGCGATGCTGTCGGTTCATCCGGCGCTCTGACGGGCGATAAGCGCACCTATCAGATGTCGCCGGCAAACGGTGATGAAGCCCTGCGCGAAGTGGCGCTTGATGTGGCCGAGGGGGCCGATATGGTGATGGTGAAACCCGGCATGCCCTATCTCGATATTGTCTGGCGCGTCAAGGAGGCGTTTAAAATGCCCACCTTCGCCTATCAGGTCTCGGGCGAATACGCCATGCTCATGGCGGCGGCGAATAATGGCTGGATTGACGAGACCAAGATGATGATGGAAAGCCTGATGGCCTTCAAGCGGGCCGGGGCGGACGGGGTGTTGACCTATTTTGCCCCCAAGGCGGCAAGGCTGATGCGGAAGAAATAATCCCCGCCCAGCGGCGCGGCCTCCGGCAAGGCCGGTCTGGCCGGATAATCGGTTCCGGATGTCCGAACCCCTTGTTTGTTTACCCATTATTAATGACTCAGCGCGATCTAGTTAAGGTGTTTTCAACATAAGGAGAGCGCCATGGATGTTCGCACGACCCTTTTCGGGAGTTCTTCGGATTTTTTCGGACCGGCCACCGCCGATGCCCTGTTTTCCGCCGGATTGGCAAATGGCGTTCAGGCCAATGAACTGATCGTCGCAAGTTTACAGCGCGATCTGGACCGTCTGAACGGGTACCGGGTTGACCTGCCGCCCAGCGAGCAACAGGAACTGACCAGCCTTCAGGAAAGAATTGGCCGCATCAACGAACGGGTGCGGCCGGATGGGACGCTTTCCACTTCGGATGCGGATGAGCGGGCCAAGCTCTACCGGGATGCCTACAAGATTCTCGGCAAGGATTATGTTGAAGTTAAAAACGACCGGGCCTTGAGCGAGTTGATGCAAAAGGTGGACAAGTTGCTGGAACCCAGGCTTCAGGGAGAGCAAAAATCGCGTCTTGAACGTTTGCGCGCCATGGAAGCAAATCTGCTTGAAAATTTTGACACCGGCAATTCCAACAGATTGGCCATCAACCATATCCGCAATATCCAGACCCAAATTCGCGAACTGACCCCGCCACGAAAAATGTCCCAGCTTTCCGTCACCGAAAAAGCCGACTACAACAATCTGGTGAATCAGATCAACACCAAGGCCGGAACCGATTTGCTGCTGAACAGCGTTGATCGCCTTAAAGCCGAGAAAATTCAGGATACAATTGTTCAGTTTGGCGGCTAGAACACTTCCGGTTTTGATTGGATCACAGTACACGACACAAATGGTTTCGTCATTCCCGAGCAGGCGGGAATCCAGCAATATCAATG
>CAZIVB010000152.1:0-6272 GCA_964542565.1 uncultured Hyphomicrobiales bacterium
GCCATGACGCTTGAGTCCACATCATGATAAGCGCCGTCGGTGAGTGTCGTGCTGGGGGCTCAAGCGTCATGGCGTTTGAGTCCACATCATGATAAGCGCCGTCGGTGAGTGTCACCTTGACATCCAGAATCGGGAACCCGGCCAGATTGCCGCTGGTCAAAACCGATTTGATGCCCTTTTCCACCCCCGGAATGTATTCCTTGGGAATATTGCCGCCAACGATCTTGTTGATGAACTCATAGCCTTCGCCGGGCTGCTGCGGCTCAATGGTCATTTTCACCCGCGCGAACTGGCCCGAACCGCCGGTCTGCTTCTTGTGGGTGTAATCCACATCGGCGCTGCGGGTGATGGTCTCGCGGTACGCCACCTGCGGCGCGCCGACATTGGCTTCAACCTTGAACTCGCGCCGCATGCGGTCAACCAGAATATCCAGATGCAGCTCACCCATCCCGGCAATGATGGTCTGGCCGGATTCCTCATCCGTCGAGACGCGGAAAGAGGGATCTTCCTGCGCCAGACGTTGCAGGGCCATGCCCATTTTTTCCTGATCCGCCTTGGTTTTGGGCTCAACCGCAACCTCGATCACCGGCTCGGGAAACTCCATACGCTCCAGAATGACCTGATGATTGGGATCGCACAGCGTATCGCCGGTTGTCGTCTGCTTCAAACCGGCCAGCGCCACGATATCCCCGGCATAGGCCGATTTGATATCTTCGCGTGAGTTGGAATGCATCAGCAACATGCGGCCGACGCGCTCACGCTTGCCCTTGACCGTATTGATCATGTTGTCGCCCGAATTCACCACGCCCGAATATATCCGGCAAAAGGTCAACGAGCCAACAAAAGGGTCGTTCATCACCTTGAAGGCCAGCATGGAGAAAGGCTCGTTATCACTTGATTTGCGAACCACTTCCTCTTCGGTTTTAACGTCGATACCCTTGATGGCGGCGACATCAATCGGTGAAGGCATATAATCAACCACAGCATCAAGAAGCGGCTGAACACCCTTGTTTTTAAAGGCTGAACCACAAAGCACGGGAACGAACAGGCCTTCCGCCGTACCCTTGCGCACCAGAGCTTTTAAGCGCTCCGTGCTGATTTCCTCGCCTTCAAGATAGGCCTCCATGGCCGACTCATCGGCCTCAACCGCAATCTCGATCAGTTTTTCACGATACTCCCCCGCCTTATCGGCGAGATCATCGGAGATATCTTCTTCATGAAATTTGGCGCCAAGGGTCTCTTCATCCCAGACAACCGCCTTCATTTTCATAAGATCAACCAGACCGGCAAATTCATTTTCCGCCCCGATCGGCAGTTGCAGAACAAGGGCGGTGGCCCCGAGACGCTTTTCCACCATCTCCACCGAGCGGTAAAAATCAGCGCCGATCTTGTCCATCTTGTTGATGAAAACCATGCGCGGAACGCCGTAAGTATCGGCCTGACGCCATACAGTCTCGGTCTGCGGCTCAACCCCGGCATTGGCGTCAAGCAGGGCGATCGCTCCGTCAAGCACGCGCAAGGAACGCTCGACCTCAATGGTGAAGTCCACATGGCCGGGCGTGTCGATAATATTGATGCGTTTGCCGTTCCAGAATGTCGTGGTGGCAGCCGAGGTAATGGTAATACCGCGTTCCTGCTCCTGCTCCATCCAGTCCATGGTCGCGGCGCCGTCATGCACCTCGCCGATTTTATGACTTTTGCCGGTGTAATACAGAATCCGCTCTGTAACCGTGGTCTTGCCCGCATCGATATGGGCCATAATGCCGATATTGCGGTAATCTTCTATCGCTGTTTCGCGTGCCATCTTGAATTGATCCTGAAAAACCTGATTGACTACCAGCGATAATGCGAGAATGCGCGGTTGGCTTCCGCCATCCGGTGCGTATCTTCACGTTTTTTAACGGCGGAACCACGATTATTGGCGGCATCAAGGAACTCGCCCGACAAACGCTCAACCATTGTATCCTCGTTGCGCGCCCGCGCCGCGGCGATAATCCAGCGGATTGCCAGGGCCTGCTTGCGCTCCGTGCGAACCTCAACCGGAATCTGGTACGTGGCGCCGCCAACCCGGCGTGAACGCACCTCGATGGCCGGTTTTACATTTTCCAGCGCCTGATGAAACATCTGCAACGGATCCTGCTTGGCCTTGGCCTCCACCACATCAAGCGCGCCATAGACAATACGCTCGGCAACGGATTTTTTCCCATCAAGCATGATGAGATTCATGAATTTGGTAAGGACGACATCGCCGAATTTGGGATCCGGGTTGATTTCGCGTTTTTCTGCTCTGTGGCGGCGGGACATGGTGTTTTTCCGTCTCGATGATCTGTTGCTAGTTTACTTAGGACGCTTGGCGCCATATTTGGAACGGCGTTGACGGCGGTCGGAGACACCTTGCGTATCCAGAACGCCGCGCAGAATGTGATAGCGGACACCGGGCAAATCCTTCACGCGGCCACCGCGGATCAGAACAACCGAATGCTCCTGCAGATTATGCCCCTCGCCGGGGATATAGCTGATCACCTCAAAACCGTTGGTCAGGCGCACCTTGGCGACCTTGCGCAGCGCCGAGTTCGGCTTTTTCGGTGTAACGGTATAGACGCGGGTGCAAACGCCGCGCTTTTGCGGGCACGCCTCCATGGCCGGGACGTTATTGGTAACGACAGGCTTTTTCCGCGGCTTGCGAACCAGTTGATTAATCGTAGGCATCTTTAAATTTCGCCTTTGCCTTTGTCCTGCGGGTCATTTCCCCGCTTAAATGATTCCCTATCCCAAAACATAAAAACCGGGCGAGACGGCAAAATCCACTTGCCATCCGCTTTCCCTAAACAGAGGACCTCAAGGACTTAATGCCCTAAGGTCATGAGCTCTTTATGTTTTTGGCTTTTGCCAAACAGCGTCTAGAACCGCGAAACGATTCTACTGCCTGCTCAAGTGGGCGCAACATAGGCGCAGGAGTTATCCCCGTCAAGCCCAAATCAGACCCGCAAACAAATATATAACGAATAAAAACCGGCGCCGGGAACACTCCCGGCGCGGGAATTGCCTTGAAAATAAAGCGCGATTACTCGCCAGAGGCTTCCTCGCCGCCCTCCCCGGCAGCCGCTTCGGCCTCAGCCGCCGCCTCGAGCAAAGCCTGCGCTTTTGCCGCCTCCTTTGCGGCAATGGCGGCGGCCTTGTTGCGCTCTTCCAGAATGAGCGCATCGCGGCTGGCGGCAACCTGGCGATGCAGCGCCAGCATGCCGCCCGTGCCCGCCGGGATCAGACGCCCGACAATGACATTTTCCTTCAGCCCTTCAAGATGATCGATCTTGCCGTGAACGGCGGCATCGGTCAGCACTCGTGTGGTTTCCTGGAAAGAGGCGGCGGAGATAAAGCTTCTTGTCTGCAAACTCGCCTTGGTAATGCCGAGCAGAACCGGCGTTGCCGTTGCTTTCTTCCCCTTGGCGGCGATCACCTTGTCGTTCTCATCGGCAAAATCGAGCCGGTCGACCTGCTCGCCATTGAGGAAGGAGGTATCGCCCGCATCGGTGATCTCCACCTTTTGCAGCATCTGGCGCACAATGACCTCGATATGCTTGTCATTGATGGTCACGCCCTGCAAGCGGTACACTTCCTGAATTTCCTTCACCAGATAGAACGCGAGTTCCTCGACCCCCTTGATCGCCAGGATATCATGCGGCGCCGGGTGGCCCTCGATCAGGTATTCGCCTTTTTCGATAAAGTCGCCTTCCTGAACATGCAGATGGGTGCCTTTGGTGATGAGGTATTCCGCCGGTTCTTGCGTCTCGTCCTCCGGAACAATCGAAATCCGGCGCTTGTTTTTGTAATCGCGGCCGAATTTGACATAGCCGTCAATTTCCGCGATCACGGCGCAATCCTTGGGCCGGCGGGCCTCGAACAGCTCGGCGACACGCGGCAGACCGCCGGTGATATCCTTGGTCTTGGCGCTCTCGGTCGGAATACGCGCCAGCACATCGCCGGCACTGACCTTCTTGCCCGGATCAACCGACAAGATGGCGTCAACCGACATCAGATAGCGCGCCTCGCCGCCGCGTGTGAGCGGGATGGGTTCGCCATCCTTGTCGCAAACCACCAGCGCCGGGCGCAGATCAACGCCGCGCGGGGTCGAGCGCCAGTCCATGACATGGCGTTGGGCGATACCGGTTGTCTCATCGACAACCTCGTTCATGGCCACGCCTTCAACCAGATCCTCATATTTGACCACACCGCTGACTTCCGCCAGGATCGGCCGTGTATAGGGGTCCCATTCGGCAATTTGCTGGCCGCGTTCCACCGTATCGCCGGTATCGACCATGAGATGGGTGCCGTAGCTCATCTTGTGAACCGCCAGTTCCTTGCCGTTCTTGTCTTCAATGACAACCGCCGTGTTGCGGCCCATGACCACAAGCCGGCCCTTGGAATCCTTGGCCAGATTGGCATTGCGCACCACGACCTTGCCGGTATGGTTGGTCTCGACAAAGGACTGATGCGAAACCTGCGCCGTGCCGCCGATATGGAAGGTTCGCATGGTGAGCTGGGTTCCCGGCTCGCCAATGGACTGCGCCGCCATGACGCCGACCGCCTCGCCGATATTGACCGGCGTGCCGCGCGCCAGATCGCGGCCATAACATTTGGCGCAGATGCCGCGGCGCGTCTCGCAGGTCAGGGCCGAACGGATAAGAATCTCGTTAACCTCGGCCTCCTTGATTTTCTCAAGGTCCTTTTCGTGAATTTCCTGCCCCGCCGGGATAACCACCTCGCCGGTTTCGGGATGCAGAACGTCAACCGAGGGCACACGCCCAAGCGCGCGCGCCGCCAGCGAGGAAACCACCTCACCTGAATCCACCACCGCACTCACGGTAATGCCGTTCGTGGAGCCGCAATCTTCCTCCGTCACAATGCTGTCCTGCGCCACATCCACCAGCCGCCGGGTCAGATAGCCCGAATTGGCGGTTTTCAGCGCCGTATCGGCCAGCCCCTTGCGGGCGCCGTGGGTCGAGTTGAAATACTCAAGCACCGTCAGGCCCTCTTTAAAGTTCGAGATGATCGGCGTCTCGATGATCTCGCCGGACGGCTTGGCCATCAGCCCGCGCATCCCGGCCAGCTGCTTCATCTGCGCCGCTGAACCACGGGCGCCGGAATGGGACATCATATAGATGGAGTTGATCGGCTCCTCGCGCCCGGTTTCCTTGTTGATATGCCGCGCCGAGATATGCGCCATCATTTCATCGGCCACGGTATCGGTACATTTGGCCCAGGCATCGACAACCTTGTTGTATTTCTCGCCCTGGGTGATCAGGCCTTCGGCATATTGCTCTTCGTAAGCCTTGACCTGATCGCGGGTTTCATTGACGAACTTGTCCTTGGTGTCCGGGATCATCATATCGTCCTTGCCGAACGAAATCCCCGCCATGCAGGCGCGCTTGAAGCCCAGCCCCATGATCTGGTCGCAGAAGATGACCGTGGTTTTCTGGCCGCAATGGCGATAGACGACATCGATCACCTTGGAGATTTCCTTCTTGGTCATCTCCTTGTTGACCGAATCGAACGGAACCTCCGGGTGACGCGGCAAAAGATCGGCGATCAGCATCCGCCCCGGTGTTGTTTCATAGATCCGGGAAACCGTGTTGCCCTTGGCGTCCACGGTGCGGAAACGCGCCTTGATTTTTGAATGCAGGGTGACAACGCCGTTGTCCAGCGCATGTTCGATTTCCGCCATGGAGCCGAGAATCATGCCCTCGCCCGGCTCGTTTTCCTTCATCAGGGAAACATAATACAGCCCCAGAACGATATCCTGTGACGGCACAATGATCGGCGAGCCGTCGGCAGGGTGCAGAATGTTGTTGGTGGACATCATCAGCACCCGCGCTTCAAGCTGCGCTTCGAGGCTGAGCGGCACATGCACCGCCATCTGGTCACCGTCAAAATCGGCATTAAAGGCGGCGCAAACCAGCGGGTGAAGCTGAATCGCCTTGCCTTCCACCAGCACCGGCTCAAAGGCCTGAATGCCCAGACGATGCAGCGTTGGCGCCCGGTTGAGCAAAATGGGATGCTCGCGGATCACCTCGTCGAGAATATCCCAGACTTCGGGCTTTTCCTTCTCCACCAGTTTTTTGGCCTGCTTCACGGTCGAAGACAGCCCCTTGGCGTCAAGACGTGAATAAATAAACGGCTTGAACAACTCCAGAGCCATTTTCTTGGGCAGGCCGCATTGCTGCAATTTCAGCGAGGGGCCAACCACGATCACGGAACGCCCCGAATAGTCAACG
>CAZIVB010000153.1:0-6196 GCA_964542565.1 uncultured Hyphomicrobiales bacterium
GCTGCAAATCGGGCGATGATTACCAGTGCCATTTCGTCAAGGGCAGCGCCATGGCGACCGAGCGCATGGCCAAGGTGGGCGAGACCCTGCAAAGCCTGATGCTCGAAGAAGAGCGGGTCAAGGTCGAGGAAGTCTCGATTGCCGATTCTTCGCGCATAACCGATCTTCTCAACGATTTCGGCACCGAAATCGAGGGAATCGGCCTCAACCCGTTCAAGATGTAGGATGAGCAGATGACAGCACAACTTCCCGAGACGGCTTCGCGCAAATATGACCTGAAGTTCGCCCGCTGGGTGCGCGACAATGTCTATGGCGGCGGCAAAATGAATATGTGCATGCAATGCGGCACATGTTCGGGCTCATGCCCCAACGGGGTGGAGATGGATGTGGGACCGCGCAAGCTGTTCATGATGGTGCGCGCCGGCATGAGGGACGAGGTGCTGCGCTCCTCGACGTTATGGGAATGCACATCATGCTACCGCTGTGTGGTGCGCTGCCCGCGCGGCGTGCCGGTGACCTATATCGTTCAGGGGCTGGCGGCGGTCGCGGCGCGCGAGGGCTATGCGCCCAAGGTCGAGAACGCCAGTTTCGCCCGGGCCTTCTGGTGGAGCGCCAATACGTTTGGCAAGACCGATGAACGCCTTGTGACCATGAAATATTTCTTCTCCTTCGGGTTTGTCGAGGGGATCAAGAGATCGCTGGCCAATCTGAAAATTGCCTTGGGGATGGTCAAGGCGGGGCGCATGCATATCGGCATGCCGCACAAGATCAAGGACAGCAAGGGACTTCAGGCCATGCTGAAGAAGGCGCAAGAAATCGAAGCGCGTGAGGGATAAGCCATGACGACGAAAAAAACATACACCTATTATCCCGGTTGCTCGTCTGAAGCCACGGGCATGCATCTCGATGCCTCTTTCCGGGCGGTTATGCCGGAGCTTGAGCGGGAGATTGTCGATATTGACGACTGGAACTGCTGCGGCGCCTCGGTGGGGCTGATCGGCGGCGGGGTTTTGCCGCAGACCGTCCTCAACGGGCGCAATCTGGCCAAGGCGCAGGAGAAGGAAAACCGCGATGTCATCACCGCCTGCGCCGCCTGTTATCTCAACACCCACGGCAATAACGAAAAAATCAAGCAAAGCGCCAAGCTGCGCAGCAAGGTCAATGAAGCGCTTGAGGCCGGCGGTCTGAGCTACACGGATGATTTGCAGGTTCACCATGCCATGGAGGTTCTGGTCAATGATGTGGGCATGGAAAAAATCAAGCAACGCTCGACCAATCCGCTCAAGGGGCTGAAAGTGGCCGGCTGGGTCGGCTGCCAGACGGTGCGCCCCTTTGCCGCCACCGATGAGGGCGGCAATTACGACACCTTCGAGGACCCGGAGTTTCTTGACGATATCACCCAGGCCTGCGGCGCCGAGGCGACTGAATTTGCTCCCAAGACCAATTGCTGCGGCGGCTCGGTGGCGGTGATGAAACCGGAGAAAACCCTGCATCTGATGAAAACCATCCTTGATGCGGCGGTCGAATCGGGCGCGGATGTGGTCTCGACCCCCTGCCCGCTCTGCCAGACCAATCTGGAAATGTATCAGGATGCCATCAACAAGAAATACGGCACCGATTTCAACATTCCGGTTGTGTTCCCGACCCAGCTCATGGCGGTGGCCTTTGGCCTTGACGCCAAAAAGGGCGCGGCCCTGCACCAGAACACCATCAAGGCCGACAAGCTGGAAAAAATGGCGAAGTAAAACCTTCGAGATCCTGCACATCCAACCGCGCAAGACCAATCCCGGCTTGCGCGGTTTTTGTTGTCAGGCTGGTTTGTCCTCGTCCTTTGGTTTTTCCGCCTCCCCGGGCTCTTCCGGGAACTCGTCATCCTCCATGATGGCGCGCCAGGCAGCGCCGTCGAGATCGTCATACTGGCCGCTTTTCAACGACCATATGAAGGCGGCCAGCCCAAGCCCGGCCAGCAGGAGGGCAATGGGGATGAGATATAACAGGATATTCAAGCGCGGTTCCTTTCCCGAAAGACAAGCCGGGCGCGAAGGGCGTTTAAGGTTACAACAATCGATGAACCGGACATGGCGAAAGCGGCGACCAGCGGGTTTACAAAACCGAAAACCGCAAGCGGAACGGTGATCATGTTATATACGGCCGCAAAGCCAAGATTTTGCAACATCATGCGCCGGGAGAGCCGCGTCACCTTGAGCGCGGTGACAACCGCGCCGAGACGATCGCCCATGAAAACAAAATCGGCCGCCGCACGGCTGATATCCGCCGCTGAAACGGGGGAAACGGAGGCATGGGCGGCGCCCAGCGCCGGGGCGTCATTGAGGCCGTCTCCGATCATGGCCACTTTATAACCCTCAGCTTCGAGTTCGGCCAGCCGATTAATCTTGTCGGCCGGTTTCAGGCCAGCGCGCCAGTTTTCAATCCCCAGGGTTTTGGCGGCCGCGGCGACGGCTTCTTGCGCGTCACCGGAGAGAATTTCCATCTCCAGCCCCATGGCGCGCAGTTTTGCTATCGTCTCTGCGGCGTCACGGCGCAAATTCTGCGCAATGTGAAAGGCGACGGGTTGAGATTTTCCTTTTGCAAACCAGATTGTGGAGCTTAAGCCCTTCGAGTGTTCCGGCGGGGTTTTGACACCGCAAAATTCGGCGCTGCCCAGACGCAGTTCCGCGCCGCCCTGAACGCTCGATATGCCGCGTCCGGCGCTCTCGGATATATCGGCGAAAGGCTTGTCCACGCCCGCGGCAACCGCAACCGCGCGGGCGAGCGGGTGGCGGCTGGCGGCGGCCAGTTTTCCGGCCAGAACAAGGTCTTCGCTGTCAATCTCGTCCGCATTGAGCACTCGTGGTTCCGGCGAGGTCAATGTGCCGGTTTTATCGAATACGATATAATCAACCTGCGCCAGCCGCTCCAGGGCATCGCCGGAATTGACTAAAATACCGGCCCGGAACAAGACGCCGCTGGCGACAACCTGAACCACCGGCACCGCCAGTCCAAGGGCGCAGGGGCAGGTGATGATCAGAACCGATATAGCATTGAGCAGTGAGGGCTGCCAGCCCTGTCCGGCGATGAGCCAGCCGATCAGGGTGATCGCCGCGGCGCTGTGAACCAGCGGCACATAGGCCCGCGCCGCCCGGTCAGCGAGGCGCAGATAGCGGGTTTTCACCTGGGCGGCGTTTTCCAGCAGCTTGCCGATTTCAGCCAGAATGGTGCCTTCAAGAACGGCTGTGGTCTTGATCGTCAGATTGCCGTCAAGGTTCAGGGTTCCACCGATCACCCGGCCGCCCTTTTCAACCTGCTCGGGCATGGTTTCCCCGGTTACGAGGCTTAAATCCACCTGAGCCGTGCCGGATGTCACGATGCCGTCAACCCCGATGCGCTCCCCGGCGGCGACATAGATCTCATCGCCCGGATTGATGCTGGAGAGGGGAACCTCCATATGGGTTCCGTCCGGCTCTATCCTGGTCGCCGAATGGCCCTGAAGCGTAATGAGGTTTTGCGCCAGATCGGTGGTCCTGCGACGCATGTTTTCGTCTAGAAACCTGCCGATCAGCAGAAAAAACAACAACATGACGGCGGAATCAAAATAGGCGTCCCTTGAGCTGGTGAAGGTCTGGACGATGGACATCAGGACGGCGAGGATCACCGCCAGGGAAATCGGAACATCCATATTCAGATTGCGCGATTTGATGCTGGTAATGGCGCTTTGGAAAAACGGCTGGCCGGCATAGGCAACCGCGGGGATGGCGATAAGGGCCGATATCCAGTGCATCAGATCGCGGGTCGCGGGCGTGATGCCGCTGACATTGCCGGCCCAGATGGAAACGGACAGCAGCATGATGTTCATGGCCGCAAAACCGGCAATGGCGAGCGCCTTGAGCAAATAACGCGAGCGCTCGTTATGGGCGGCGCTGACCTGCTCGGGATCAAACGGAAAGGCGCTGTAGCCTATCCGCTCAAGGGCGGCGAGGAAGATATCGGGGACAACCCTTGCCTCCTGCCAGGTGACGGCGAGGCGATGGGAGGTCAGGTTCACGCGGGCGTTTTCAACCCCGGGGACGGATTTCAACTCCCTTTCGATCTTGGCCATGCAACCGGCGCAGGTAATCCCGTCAACAGCCAGATCAAGCTGGCACAAACCATCGTCGCCTTTTTTGATATATCGGGAAAGATCGCGCTTTTTGCGCATTATTTCAGCATGACGCGGGACTTACTCTTGTACACCAGTTTTCCCGCATCTTTGATTTCGAGCTTCAAATCCCAGATTCCGCGCAACGGCAGCATGATATCGCCGCGATAGACGCCCGGCTTTTTTTCTTTCAGATCAATCTGCCTGTCGAAGCCTTCCTTGGTGGGGCGGAAGAACAAAACACCCACCGATTTTTCCATATAGGGGTTATCTTCGGCATCACGAATTCTGACACTCAGGCGCACCAGCTTGTCGGGCTGAGGGTCGGCGGCGATGGAAACACTGAGATTTGCCGCATCCTGCCCCCGGGCGCGGGCAATGGTTTCATTATAGGCAATGCCTTTTTCATAAGGCTCCTGGGTTTCCAGACCGGACATGGAGTTGACCGCGATATACATCATGGTGCCGATTGATGCGAACACGATCAGGAAGAATCCTGCTATCCAGTAAAAAAACGTTCTTCCCGTCAGGGGTTTGGCGCTCATGATGCTCTTGCCTTGTTCAAGGGGGGACTAATTGCCGGAAGACCTGAAATTATCAATCACCTTCGTGACCTCACCGCTTTCCAACTCCGTGCTCTTAAAGGTTACCGGTACGGATTTCGCGAGTTTGAGACCCGGCGGCGACGTTAAAAGAACCCGGAGTTCCAAAGTTGAATCCTGCGGGATATCTATAACATATTCTCCGGATGAGTCAGGCTTGTTTCCAACAATTTGCATCTTCATGCCCTTGAAACCTTCCGTCTCAAGCTTGAAACTGCGATGCTCAATTTTCATGTTCAGAAGGCGCACCGTGTAGGCGTTGCGCACACCGCCGTCGGAAAGATTGACATAAATCGGGTTACGGTCATGCAGAACGCTCATGCCGGAAGACGCCCGGGTAAAATAGGACCACCCCATCAAGACGGTCACCAGTAAAAGAGCGAACATGTAAATGAGGGTGCGCGGCCGGAAGATTTTCGGTCTTTTGGTTTTCTTGCCTTCAAGGCGCAGTTCCAGATTAACCTCGGATTCATAGGTGATCAGTCCGGTTGGCTTGCCGATCTTCACCATCACCGCATCACAGGCATCGATGCACAGGCCGCACTGGATACAGGGAAGTTGCAGCCCCTTGCGGATATCCACACCGGTGGGACAGACATGAACGCATTGCAGACAGTTGACGCAATCACCGGCCGGCAAACCTTCCGCAAGTTTCCGTTTTTGCTGTTTGAGTGAACCGCGTGGTTCGCCCCTGTCCACCAGATACGTGACATTCAGGGCCTCATCATCAGTCAACGCCGCCTGAATGCGCGGCCAGGGGCACATATAGACACAAACCTGCTCACGCGCCCAGCCGGCAAACAGATAGGTGGTGCCGGTCAGGATCGCGATCCAGAGATAGGCGTTAAAAGAGGCCTGAAAATGCCATAGCTGATCAATCAGCGTCGGCGCGTCGGCAAAATACAAAACCCAGGCGCCGCCGGTCAGCATGGCAATGATAATCCACAAGAAATGCTTGGTCAGCTTGAGGCGGATCTTGCGCAAACTCAACGGTTCCTTGTCGAGCTTCATCATACCGCGCCGGCCGCCCTCGACCCAGCGTTCAACCGCCATGAACATGTCGGTCCAGACGGTTTGCCAGCATAAATAGCCGCACCAGACACGCCCGGCAATGGCGTTCATGAGAAAAAGCACCATCGCCGCGAGAATGAGCAGCCCGGTGAGGTAATAGACTTCCTGCGGCCAGATTTCGATAAAGAAAAAATACAGCCGCCGGCCGGGAAGATCGACCAGAACCGCCTGATCCGGGGCGCCCTCGCCCCGGTCCCAGCGCACAAAGGGGAGCAGGTAGTAAACCCCGAGGGTAAGAACCATCAGGCCCCATTTGATATTGCGGAACGTCCCCTGAACCTTCTGAGGATAGACTTTCGGATCGGAATCAAAAAGAGGTTCGTCTTTGCTGGCCATATCTGTCTGTGACATCCAGGAATTCCTCTACTGGCGATTTGTTTTCATTCTA
>CAZIVB010000154.1:0-6146 GCA_964542565.1 uncultured Hyphomicrobiales bacterium
TCTGCAAACCGCTGGGGCGCTCCCAGCTGGCGATGACATCGCCGACCGGATCGGTAAGCGCGGCAATATCCTCCAGGCTTGCCGCTACCGCCTCAAGGCGGCCTTCATCGAGCATCAGGCGGTCAAGAAAGGCGCCGCTGGTGCCGCGTTGTTTCGCCGCCTCAAGGTCATTGCGATTGGCGGCAAGGATTTGCGCCGTATTTTCCCGGATGCTTGTGGCCATGGCTTCAAGGGCGGCATTTTTTTGCGCCGTTGAGGCCAGCGCCAGAACCTGCGCCGCCTTGCGCGCCCGGACGCCCATGTCATGCATCAGGCCGGTGATGTCATCTTGTGTTTTTGTTGCCGTATCCGTCATTTTCAGCCCTGCCTCCCTGTAATCACCAGATCGTCCCGGTGGATGATTTCCGTTCTGCCGGCATAGCCCAGAATATCCTCGATCCGGTCTGAACTGTTGCCCCTGATTTTATCGGCCTCGATATGGCTGTAGGCAATGATGCCGCGGCCGATTTCGTTGTCCCGGCTATCGAGAACCCGCACCGCATCGCCCTTCTCGAAGGTCCCTTCAACCCCGCTGACCCCGGCGGAAAGGAGCGATTTGCCGTTCATGAGCGCTCTGGCGGCGCCATTATCGACGATCAGCGCGCCATTGGGTTTAAGCGTTCCGGCAATCCATTTCTTGCGCGCCGCCATGGGGGCCTCACGGGCCGGGATCCAGGTGCATTTGCCGCCCGCCTGCAAGCGGCTCAAGGGGCGCAGGTTTTTGCCCGAGGTGATCACCATATGGGCGCCGGCGCTTTGCGCCATGCGGGCCGCTTCAAGCTTTGTCACCATGCCGCCGCGTGAGAGCGCCGAGCCCGAATCGCCCGCCATGGCCCAGATTTCCGGCGTCAGTTCGGGGATTTCGGGCAGCAGCTTGCCGCCTTTTCCCAGCGCCGGGTCCGATGTATAGACCCCGTCCACGTCGGAGAGCAAAATCAGGCAATCGGCGCTGATCATGCCGGCAACCCGCGCCGCGAGACGGTCATTATCGCCGTAGCGAATTTCGCTGGTGGCGACGGTATCGTTTTCATTGATAACCGGAACCGCACCCAGTTTGAGCAGGGCGAAAAGGGTGCCGCGGGCATTGAGATAACGGCGGCGCTCTTCGGTGTCCTCAAGAGTGAGCAGAACCTGCGCCGCTTCAATGCCGCGCTCTTTCAGGGCCCGGCTCCAGGCATGGGCCAGCGCCACCTGCCCGACGGCGGCGGCCGCCTGACTTTCCTCCAGTTTCAGTTGGGATGCGCCAAGGCCAAGGGCATTGCGCCCCATCGCGATGGCGCCGGAGGAGACGATCACCACCTCCTGACCGCGTTTGCGGCACATCTCGACATCATCGCACAGGGCCTCCAGCCAGGTGCGGTTCAAGCGCTGGTTCTCAAGGTCATTGAGAAGCGCCGAGCCGATCTTGACGACAATCCGCCGGGCATTTTTAAAACGATGTGACATGGATACTTCCGCTCAGATTGGCCGCCATTCAGATTCAGGTGTCTCGTCGTCGGTTTTCTCAAGATCGTCCCGGCCGGAGATTTGGGCGTAAAGCGCATAGACGGCCGCCATTTTGCCCGCCCCCGTCGCGGCGGAAATCAGAAGGGGTTTTTGGCCGCATTCCTTTTCCAGCGCCGCGCTTTTTAGTTTCAGTTCCTCATCGCCCAGCGTGTCGCATTTGTTGAGCGCAACAATTTCAGGCTTTTCGGCAAGTCCGGCGCCATAGGCGGCAAGTTCGCGGCGGATGGTGCGGTAGCTTTGCGCCGGGTCATCTTCAAAAGCGTCGATGATATGCAGCAAAACCCGGCAGCGCTCGACATGGCCGAGGAATTTATCGCCCAGACCGGTGCCCTCATGTGCCCCTTCGATGAGGCCGGGAATATCCGCCAGCACAAAGCTGTCTGCGCCCGCCTTGACCACCCCCAGATTGGGATGCAAGGTGGTGAAGGGGTAATCGGCGATCTTGGGCTTGGCGGCGCTAACGGCGGATAAAAAAGTCGATTTGCCCGCATTGGGCAGGCCCACCAGTCCGGCATCGGCGATCAGCTTTAATTGCAGCCATATCCAGCGCTCTTCATAAGGCGCGCCGGGATTGGCGCGGCGCGGCGCCTGATTGGTGGAGGATTTGAACCGCACATTGCCAAAGCCGCCATTGCCGCCGCGCGCCAGCATGACCTCCTGACCCTCTTCATCAAGATCGGCGATCAGGGTGGTTTTGTCCTCTTCAAAAATCTGGGTGCCGACCGGGACTTTAAGAACAATATCCTCGCCCGCCGCGCCGGTGCGGTTTTGCCCCATGCCGTGAATGCCGGTCCCGGCCTTGAAATGTTGCTGATAGCGGTAATCAATGAGGGTGTTGAGACCGTTCACGGCGCGGGCATAGATATGCCCGCCGCGGCCGCCATCGCCGCCATCGGGTCCGCCGAACTCGATATATTTTTCGCGCCGGAAGGAGATGCTTCCCGCGCCGCCATTGCCTGAACGGATATAGACCCTGGCTTCATCAAGAAATTTCATGTGCTTACTTTATCATGTTTGGCCCGGGTTTTTCCATGCCAAGAAAAAAGGGGAGCCGGTTTCCCGTCTCCCCTAAATCAGATACGCGATCCGCCGGAGATCAGGTCAGCCGGCGGGTCATATAATGTCCACCGTTATTCCGCGGCCTCTGCCGGGATCACGGAGACATATGTGCGGTCATTGCGGCGGGTGCGGAACTGCACATGGCCCTCGGTGACGGCAAAAATCGTGTGGTCCTTGCCCATGCCGACATTGGCGCCGGGATGCCATTTGGTGCCGCGCTGGCGCAAAATGATGTTGCCGGGAATGACGCGTTCGCCGCCGAATTTTTTAACCCCTAATCTGCGGCCGGCGGAATCGCGGCCATTGCGTGAGGAGCCGCCTGCTTTTTTATGTGCCATAACGTTTCTCCTTTATGTATTATTTTGTCTCTGCGGCGAGGGTTTTCGCCTGATCAAGCCAGTTGTCGCGTTCAATGCGGCCCTTGAAGCTCAAGGCGTCATCGACCTTGTCGATGTCTTCCTTGCTAAAAGCGGCGACCTGGGCAAATGTGGTGATGCCAAGCGCGTTGAGCTTTTTCTCAAGCACCGGACCAACACCCGAAATTTTCTTCAGATCATCGCTCGCGCCTTCCGGGGCGGCAAAGAGCGCTGCGGGCGCGGCTGTGGTTTCCGGTTTGGCGGCTTTTTCCTTCGCCGGTTTGGCCGCCTTTTCGGGCTTGGCGCCCTTGGTCAGGATATCGGCAATTTTTAAAACCGTAATATGCTGCCGGTGGCCCTTTTTGCGGCGATAGTTCTTGCGGCGTTTTTTCTTGAATACGATGATTTTCGCGGCGCGGGTCTGCTTGATGATCCGGGCCGCGACGCTGGCGCCCTCGACAAAAGGCGTGCCAATGAGGGTTTCGCTGCCGCCGAGCATCAAAACCTTGTCCAGTACGATCTGATCGCCTTCCTCGCCGTCGAGTTTTTCAACGTCGAGAATGTCGCCTTCGCTGACCTTGTACTGCTTGCCACCTGTCTGAATGACTGCAAACATAATGATTATTCCTCGTTATACCGCGCCCTGCGGCGCCGCTTTTGTAATAAAACGGACTTTTGGAACAGGCCTCGGGCTGCGCATGATAAATCGCGCGGGGTTTTCTTCATCCCGCGTGTGAGTGGGCAATATAGTCAGGATCAGTCCCGAGTCAATGCGTTTTGCAGGAAATAGAGGCCAAAGCGCCTTATGCGGTCCGCTCCTGCCGTTTTGGGTAAAAAAGCCGCCGAAATCCGCCATTGCCGCCATGGCGGCCCGGCCGGTTGCAAGCGCGGCAAGGTGCGGCAAGGTTTCCCCTTGTGGCGAAAGGGGCTTTGGGTTAGGTTCGCGCCGCGTCTTGAGGTCAGCCGGGCTGACGCTGCAAGTCTGGAGAGGTGCCGGAGTGGTCGAACGGGGCGGTCTCGAAAACCGTTGTGCGCTTGCGCGTACCGTGGGTTCGAATCCCACCCTCTCCGCCATGACTTTATGATCTTAAAGCCCTTAAAATCCATACGGCCTGATGCCGGCCGGTGTTCAGGTATTTGCTCATGCGAATTGATCCAAAAACCATATTCCCTTTTTTGTCCTGGCTTCCGCTTGTCTCCAAGGAGAGTTTGCGCGCCGATTTTATAGCCGGGATCACCGGCGCCGTGATTGTATTGCCCCAGGGGGTGGCGTTTGCCATTATCGCCGGCCTGCCGCCGCAATACGGTCTTTATACCGCCATGATCACGCCCATTATCGCCGCCCTTTTCGGCTCATCGCGGCATTTGATCTCCGGTCCCACAACCGCGATTTCCATTGTGGTGTTTTCCGCCGTTTCGCAGCACGCAACACCCGGGACGCCGGAGTTTATCTCCCTGGCGCTCACCATTACCTTTCTGGCCGGGGTTTATCAGCTTGCCTTCGGGCTGGCGCGTCTGGGGGTGCTGGTCAATTTTGTCTCCCATACGGTGGTGATCGGTTTTACCGCCGGGGCGGCCATCCTTATCGCCACCAGCCAGATGAAAAACATACTGGGGGTGGAGGTGGCGAGGGGCGAATCCTTTCTTCATACCTGGGTGGCGATCTGGAACGGGATCGGCAGCACCAATTTGTTCATTCTGCTGGTTGCGCTGGTCACATTGACCGTGGCCATTTCGAGCAAGGTCTTTTTCCCCAAAATCCCCAATCTTCTGATTGCGCTTGTCGCCGGCTCTCTTGTCGCCCTGATGCTCAGCGCCGATGCGCACGGGATCAAGCTGGTGGGCAAAATCCCGGCGCAATTGCCGCCCTTTTCACTGCCTGATTTTTCCATGTCCTCGCTCAGGCTGCTGGCGCCGGAAGCTTTCGCGGTGGCGCTGCTGGGGCTGATCGAGGCGGTTTCCATCAGCCGCTCCATTGCCTCAAAATCGCATCAGCGTATTGACGGCAATCAGGAATTTATCGGTCAGGGACTGTCCAATATCGTCGGCAGCTTCTTTTCCAGCTATGCCGGTTCGGGCTCTTTTACCCGTTCGGGCATCAATTACGCTTCGGGGGCCCAAACCCCGATGTCGGCCATTTTCGCCGCCATATTCCTGATGCTGATCGTGTTGCTGATCGCGCCGCTCACCGCCTATCTGCCGGTGGCCGCCATGGGCGGGGTGATTTTGATGGTTGCCTATAACCTGATCGACTTTCCCAAGATCAAGCATGTTTTCACGTCCAGTGGCACCGAAACGACGATCCTTCTCACCACCTTCTTCGCCACCTTGTTTCTGGAGCTTGAGTTCGCCATCTATATGGGCGTATTGCTGTCGCTGGTGCTGTTTCTCGCCCGCACCTCAACGCCGGAGATCGTGACCCTGGCGCCCGATGTTGACCGGCGCTACGGTAAGAGAGTCCTCACCGATGTGACCGTCAAACCGCTGCGCGAATGCCCGGATCTGAAAATCCTGCGCATTGACATGTCGGTCTATTTCGGTTCGCTCAACCATATCCAGAAAAAACTGTTCAATGTCTCCAACGCCGAAGGGGTGCATCATATTCTGATTATCGGTTCGGGGATCAATTTCATCGATCTGAGCGGTATGGAAATGCTGCATGAAGAGGCGCACAGGCTGGAAGAGGAAGGCGGCGGGCTTTATTTTGCCGGGATCAAACCGGCGGTTTACCAGTCCATCGGCAAGGCGCATCTGGTGTGCGAGATCGGCAATAATCACTTTTTTGACGACAAGGCCGATGCGATCAAAACCCTGCACCGTCTCATGCGGGTACAAGGAAGATGCAAGGACTGCCCGGCCCGGGTCTTCACCGAATGTTTCGAGGACGAAGAATCATAAGCCTTTTAGCTTCCAATCCGCTGCGGCGCGGTGAAGACAATGCAGTTGCCATAGCCTTTATCCAGGGAAACCAGAGTCAGATTGCAGCGCTCCGCCGTTAGAATAGCCGCCTCGGAAGGGGCTGAAAGACTGGCCAGAACGGCTATGCCGGCAAGGGCGGATTTTTGCACCAGCTCAAAGGTGCAACGGCTGGAGATCAGAGCAAAGCCTTCGGTCCGATCCGGGTTACCTAAAGCTTTGGCGCCGATCATTTTGTCGAGTGCGTTGTGGCGGCCGATATCCTCGCGG
>CAZIVB010000155.1:0-6111 GCA_964542565.1 uncultured Hyphomicrobiales bacterium
GAACTGGGCCGAGGCTGACCGGATTCGTGATGAACTGGATGCGATGGAGATCGTTCTCAAAGATGGCCCGGAAGGGACGACCTGGGAGGTCAAGCGGTATCGATAAACGCTTTTTTCGTCATCCCGGCGAAAGCCGGGATCCATTGCGGGGCCGGAGATTCACTGCGGATTGCCTACTGGATTCCGGCTTTCGCCGGAATGACGGATGGGAGCGTATTGTTCTTTTTTCACGTCATTGCCGCGAAGGCGGGAATCCGGGCCGGGCTGACGGCAAGTGGATGGTTCGGTATGAATTCCCGCCTTCGCGGGATAACAAGGGATTAATTTTAAAACGCCAGTCCGGAGCCGAAATGGTTGCGGCCCGATTCGATGACGCGGAAGCCGTTTGAGGTCACTTCGAGAATGGAAAGGCCGTGTTCGGGGCGGCCGCTGGAATTGAAGCGGAACAGGCCGTTTACGCCGGTAAAGCCTTGCGGGTTTTCCAGCCGCTCAGGGGTAAAGCGCTGGCCGCGCGGCGCATCGGCGGCAAGGCGCGAGACCAGCTTGACCGCATCATAAGCCAGCGCCGCGATGGCGACGGGCCGGGCGCCGTAAACTTCTTTGTAGCGGCGTTCGAAATTGCGCCTTTGCGCCGGATCGCCGCCCGGGAACCAGCCGCCGAGCAGCGCCGGTTCGCTGGTAATCGCCGGATTGCCCCACAGCCCGGTGCCGATCAGCTTGACGCGTTTGATATCGACATTGTTATAGGGCAGCAAGGGGGCGAGCGAGCGCAGCAGCGGCTCGCCTTCGGCCAGCAAAATCGCGTCGATTTTCGGGTTGGAGCCCTTGGCGTAGCGCGCCAGTTTAGCCGCTGGTTCGGTCATGGAGCCGGCATTGGGCGCATAGCGCTCAACTGCGACCACCGCGCCGCCGCGCCTTTGCACGGCGCGCTCAAAGGCGCTCAGGACAACATCGCCATAGCCGCCCCTGGGGATGAGAGCGCCAAAGCGCGACTTGCCGCGCTTCATGGTATAATCAATGATGCGGCCAACTTCTTCCTGCGGCGTCATGGAGAGCAGATAGACCCCGTTTCCGGCCACGCTGGCGGTGGTGGAAAAGCCGATCACCGGCACGTTTCTGGCGCGCGACACCGCGCCGGCGCTGGTCACGGAGCCGGCAAAAAGCGGCCCGAGAATGATCTCGGCGCCGTCAGACAGCGCCTCGCTTGCTGCCTTGCGCGCCCCTTCAGGCGTGCCGCCGGTATCCTTGGGGATCAGCAGAATATCGGAGCTTCCTGAATCAAACAGCGCCAGTTCGGCGGCGCTTTTGAGCGATTTGGCCACCCGGCCGAATTTGCCGCGGGCGCTTAGGGGCAGCAGAAGGGCAACGCGCGTCGCCTTGCCGTCTTCAGCGCCCGGAGCGAAAATCTTGTCGGCCCCCGCCATGTCGGATTCAGATGGCTGCGAGCCGCCGGAAAAATTAAACCGCCGCCCGCCGCAGGCCGCTACCGAGAGCGCAAGCACACTGACCGCCGCGATAATAAAACCGCGCCGTAGAATTCCTCGTTTTTGATCACCCGTCCGGGCCATAAGCATCACCACCGATATTCCCCACCGCCTGACTGAAATGATGCGTGATGCCTTATTTAAAGATGCAAAACGGCTTCAACAGGTTTAACATTCAAATCATGCACGAGATTAGCCTGATGCAGGCCGCAGGTAAACCGCAATTGCGAGCCTTGCGGCCGGTTGAAAACAAGAAGACTTTCTTTTTCGCGCCCATGTCTCGCAAATTTCCATCAGGAATTGTATATATGTCGGCAAATGTGGCGGGAACAAGAAGCGCATGACAGGGGCAGGGTTTTCATGACAGGCGGCAGGGCGTGCGGATACCGGATTGCCGGACACGACATGGAAGCCGCCCCGGCGCGGGCGGGGCTTCATCTTGTCGCGACGCCGATTGGCAACCTAAAAGATATCACCATCAGGGCGCTTGAGATCCTGAGCGGGGTTGATGTCATTCTTTGCGAAGACACAAGGGTGAGCCGCAGGCTGCTGGAGCGCTATGCGATTAAAACCCCGCTGCTGGCTTATCATGAGCATAATTCGGAACGGGTGCGCCCGCGCGTTCTGGCCCGGCTGGAGGCGGGGGAGGCCATCGCGCTGATTTCCGATGCCGGGACGCCGCTGGTCTCGGATCCGGGCTTCAAGCTGGTGCGGGCGGCGTGTGATCAGGGGAGTTATGTCAGCGCCGCGCCGGGGGCCTCGGCCGGTATTCTTGCGCTCACCTTGTCCGGTCTGCCGCCGGAGCGGTTTATGTTTTGCGGCTTTTTGCCCTCAAAGCAGGGCGCAAGGCGCAAGGCGCTGGAGCAGGCCAGGGCGGCGCCCGCCTCCCTGATTTTTTTTGAATCTCCCAAGCGCCTGCCGCGCAGCCTTGCCGATATGAGCGACGTTCTGGGCAACCGCTCCGCCGCCATCGCCCGCGAGTTGACCAAAATCCATGAGGAAGTGCGCCGCGGCACGCTTGCGGAACTGGCGGAGCATTATGCCGCCGCCGGATCGCCCAGGGGCGAGGTCGTTATTGTCACCGGGCCGCCGCAAAGCCGGCCGCAAATCAATCTTGATGAGGTTTTGCTGCATAAGTTGAAGGCGGGTTCGGTGCGCGATGCCGCCGCCGAGGCCGCGCGGCTGTGCGGCGTGAGCAAAAAGACGGCCTATGCAAGGGCGCTGGAGTTGAAAAACCCGGATTTAAAAAGATCAGGGCCTTGAGCTTACGCCGCCGCGCCTATTTTTTTGGCCACAGCGCCGAGGCGCGCGCTGCTGTGTGGCTCAGGCTGAAGGGCTACAGGATTTTGGCGCGGCGCTATAAGACATCTTGTGGCGAGATCGATATTGTCGCCGCCCGCTTCGGCGTGCTCTGCTTTGTCGAGGTCAAGGCGCGGCGCTCACTTGAGGAAGCCAGATGGGCGCTGGGTCCGCATCAGAAGCGGCGAATTGAAAATGCCGCCAGAATCTGGCTGCAAAACTTTGATAAACCCGGCTATCATACAAAAAGATTTGACGTTATTCTGATTGCGCCCCGGCGCCGACCGCGCCACATTGAAAACGCCTTTGCGGCGGAGAAATATTAAAGGATACCGCCATGGCGCTAGCTGTTGCCGTTCAGATGGACCCTCTTGAATCAATCGCCATAGCGGGCGATTCCAGTTTTGCCCTGATGCTTGAAGCGCAAAGCCGCGGCCACTCGCTGTTTGTCTATCACCCGGCGGCGCTTTCGTTTCAAAAGCAAATCCTGACCGCGAGAGGAAACGCGGTGGAAGTGCGCGATGTCAAGGGCGATCATTTTACCGCCCAGGATAAGGAGCAACGCGATCTTTCCGGCTTTGACGCCATCCTCATGCGCCAGGATCCGCCCTTCGACATGGGCTATATTTCCGCCTGTCATCTGCTTGAGCATATCCACCCCGAAACGCTGGTTGTCAACGATCCGGTATTTGTGCGCGATTCGCCCGAAAAGCTCGTCACCCTGCATTTTTCGCAGTTCATGCCGCCGACGCTGGTCTCGCGCGATGTCGCCGATATCCGCGCCTTCCGGAAGGAATACGGCGATATCATCATCAAGCCGCTCAATTCCAATGGCGGCGAGGGGGTTTTTCGCATCACGCCCGATGATGAAAACATGAACGCCCTGTTGGAGCTTTACCTAAGGCTCTACCGCGAACCCTTGATGATCCAGGCCTATCTTCCCGATGTGCGCCGGGGCGACAAGCGCATTATCCTGGTTGACGGCGAACCGGCAGGAGCGCTCAACCGGGTTCCGGCCAAGGGCGAGGCGCGTTCCAACCTGCATGTCGGCGGGCGGGCCGAAAAGGCGGATTTAACCGGGCATGAGCGCGAAATTTGCGCCGCGCTTGGCCCGTTCCTGAAACAGAAGGGGCTGATCTTTGTCGGCATTGACGTGATTGGTAAATATCTTACCGAGATCAATGTCACCTCGCCCACCGGCATTCGCGAGATCAGGGCTTTTGGCGGACCCGATATTGCCGCCCTGATCTGGGATGCAATTGAAAAACGTTTGTAAGCACGCATTTGAGAAGTATCATCGGCCCATGATTCGGTTATCTTTATATATTCTTTTTGTCTTTACCCTGATTTCCCCGCTTCAGGCCAAGTCGAAGGCCAAGCCGGCCAAGGAGCTGTTTGGTCATGTGGAGGGCCCGGCGCATCTGAAACCTGATTCGTTCGGAACCTATAACAAGGGCTGTCTGGCGGGGGGCGAGAAGCTGGCGGCGGATGGCTCAAGCTGGCAGTCCATGCGCCTGAAACGCAATCGCCAATGGGGGCATCCGGCCCTTGTCGAATATCTCAAACGCCTCTCGATTGACGCTGATGTTTACGATGACTGGCCCGGCCTGCTGGTGGGTGATATGTCCCAGCCGCGCGGCGGGCCGATGCTGACCGGCCATGCCAGTCACCAGATCGGCCTTGACGCCGATATCTGGCTTTTGCCCATGCCGAAAAAACGCCTGAGCAAAAAACGCCGCGAATCCATCAGCGCCGTTTCCATGAAGAAAAACAACAAGGAAATAAACCCCAAAAGATGGACCGACAAACATGCAAGGCTGATCCGCCGCGCCGCCTCTTACGATGAAGTGGCCCGCATTTTTGTTCACCCCACCATCAAGAAGGCGCTGTGTGAATTTGCCGGCAAGGACCGCAAATGGCTGCGCAAAATCCGTCCCTGGTACGGGCATCATTATCATTTCCATGTGCGTCTGAAATGCCAGAGCCCTAAAGGAAAATGCAAGAACCAGCCGCCGCCGCCGCCCGGCGATGGCTGCGGCAAGAAACTTGACTGGTGGCTCTCCGATGCTCCTTACGCCCGCAAGAAACCGCCCAAAAAGAAACCAAAGGTCAAATACAAGCCCAAACCGCCCATCACCCTGGCCGATCTGCCTGCTGCCTGTACAACCGTTCTTAACGCCAGATGAGGCGGATATTCAGGGCGCGCACCGGGCATAAAACCCCTGATGCGGCAAACGGCATTTGGGAAATGCAGACCCCGGACGGAATGCTGGCGCTAAAAATCCGCCATTCGGAGCGCGCGCGGCGTCTTGCCCTGCGCCTGAGTTCGCAGGAAGGCGAAATCGCCCTGGTTGTGCCGCGCGGCTGCAAGCTGGAAAAGGCCTATGATTTCGCCCGCGCCCACGAAGGCTGGATACGGCGCCAGCTTGAAGCGCGCCCGCCCGATATTCCCTTTGCCGACGGGCAGGTCATTCCGCTGCGCGGCGAAGATCATGTCATCCGGCACAAGAATCAGTTGCGCGGTCTGGTGCGGCCGGTTCCGCGCACCGATGATGCCGCCGCCCGGCTCATCGTTCCCGCCCCGCCCGAGCATCTGCCGCGGCGGCTGCGTGACTGGCTCAGGGGTGAGGCAAGGCGCGATCTGGGCCGGGCGGTCAAAACCCATGCCTTAAGGCTCGGGGTCAAACCGGCGCGTCTGTCCGTGCGCGATCAGAGCAGCCGCTGGGGATCCTGCTCCTCGCGCGGCAATCTGAACTTTTCCTGGCGGCTGATCCTGGCGCCGCCCGGGGTTCTGGACTATGTCGCGGCGCATGAGGTGGCGCATCTTCTGGAGATGAACCATTCAAAAGCCTTCTGGCGTCATGTGCAGGGTGCTTGCCCGGATATGAAAGAGGCGCGGCGCTGGCTAAGGCGGCATGGCAATCAGTTGCATCGCTATGGAAGAAGCGCCGGTCATGGGTAAAGTGTAATGATTGCCCGTCCCGGAACATTCAGGTTAACGGTTTTGCTCGCCCTGCTCACGGCCATGGGGCCGCTCTCGACCGATATGTATCTGCCCTCCCTGCCCGATATCTCGCGGCAGCTCGCCACAAGCGATGCAAACACCCAGCTCACTTTGAGTGTGTTTTTGTTCGGCTTTGCCGCCGGAATGCTGATTTACGGTCCCATCGCCGACCGGCTGGGGCGCAGGCCCGTCCTGTTGAGCGGTCTGGGGCTTTTTGTTGTGGCGACATTCATATGCACCTTCAGCCCCTCGATAGAATTTTTGATCGCCGGGCGTTTTGTTCAGGCTATCGGCGCGGCCGGTCCCGTGGTGCTGGCGCGCGCC
>CAZIVB010000156.1:0-6068 GCA_964542565.1 uncultured Hyphomicrobiales bacterium
CACCCACAGTTTAACAATGGCATGGGTGGCCTGGTGGGGGAGCGGGCCGGTGCCGATTCAACGTGAAAGACTCCAGCTCCTGATATAACATTTTTTGCCGCGACGGCAAAACAGCAAATGGTTGCCAACCGGCGGCAAATGGGTTCAACTTGGCGCCGGGGAAAAACAACCGGGGCGGCGGGGCGCATCTTGACCATCATCAATCTTGCATTACCGTTTTTCGGCCTGATTTTTATCGGGTTTTTCTCCGGCAAGCTGATGCCCATCAAGAAAACCGGACTGGCATGGCTCAATTTCTTTATTGTCTATATCGCCCTGCCGCCAATGCTGTTTCGCCTGATCGCCAAATCCCCTTTCGAGAACCTCGTCAACTGGCCCTATATTCTGGGCACAACCTTTTCCACCTACTCGGTTTTCCTGATTGTCTTCATTGCCGCCACAATCATCGGCCGCGCCGGTGTCTCCCGGGCCGCCATGCAGGCCTCCACCGCCAGCTACGGCAATGTCGGCTATATGGGCATCCCGCTGATGCTGGCGGTTTTTGGCGAAGAGGCGGTGATCCCCGCCACGCTGATCCTGTGTTTTGACAGCCTGCTTCAATTCATCATTGTGCCGCTGCTTCAGGCTGTGGGCGGCCATATCAAGGGCGGCTGGACCGCCACCTCAAAACGGATTTTTGTCAATGTCTTGCTAAATCCGTTTATTCTCGCCACCGAGCTGGGATTTATCGCCTCCTGGTATCAATACGCCCCGCCGCCGGCCATCGACAACATGCTGCGCTATATGGGAAATGCCGCCCCCGCCTGCGCCCTTTTTGCCCTCGGGGTCACGGTTGCGCTGCAACCGCTTAAGCACATCGGCTGGGATTTGCCCTTTATCACCGCCGCCAAGCTGATCCTGCATCCGGTTATCGTGTTGACCGTCCTGCTCGTCATGGGCGGGTTTTCACAAACCTGGATACAGGTCGCCGTATTGATGGCCGCCCTGCCCACCGCCGCCAATGTCTTTGTCATGGCCTCGCATTACGATTCTTATCTCGATGGAACCTCAAGCGCGATTTTGTTCAACACCCTGATTTCCCTCGGCACCATTTCGGTTTTGCTCTTCATCCTGACCACCGGCCTATTGCCCATGAGCTTGTAAAAACTCAAGTTGGTCACGAAAAAGGCCGCGCATTGCGCGGCCTCCCGTAAGTCTTGATATCCAGCGCGGATTAACGCGAGTAATACTCAACCACCAGATTTGGCTCCATCTTCACCGGATAAGGCACATCGCCAAGCCCGGGAACCGAGGTGAGCTTCGCGGTCATCTTGTTGTGATCCACATCGAGATAATCGGCGACATCGCGCTCGGAGCTCTGAACCGCTTCCAGAACCAGCCCCATATCGCGGGATTTCTCGCGGATTTCCACCACATCGCCGACTTTCAGCCGGTAGCTGCCGATATTGACCCGGCGGCCATTGACCTTCACATGACCGTGATTGATGAACTGGCGGGCCGAAAACACCGTCGGCACGAATTTGGCGCGGTACACAACCGCATCAAGACGCCGCTCCAGCAGCCCGACCAGATTCTCGCCCGTATCGCCGCGCAGGCGCGAGGCTTCCTTGTAAATCCGCCGGAACTGCTTTTCGGTGATATTGCCGTAATACCCCTTCAGCTTCTGCTTGGCATGGAGCTGAATGCCAAAGTCGGAAAGTTTGCCGCGGCGGCGCTGGCCATGCTGACCGGGACCGTAATCGCGCCGGTTGACCGGGCTTTTGGGCCGGCCCCAGATATTTTCGCCCAGACGGCGATCAATTTTATATTTCGCTTGAATGCGCTTTGTCATATTCAAATAGCTTTCATCATGGCGGCAAATTTCCGCCTGTAAAAAGCGGGCCCTCCTGGAATCCGCCTCACGGCAGACCGACAGGTCCTTTTGAACCATCTCAAAAAAACCACAGGCACGCACAAAAACCCGGCGCCGCAAAGACGCAAGGTATGGAGGCTTTTATCTCCCCGCCCCGCGCAAGTCAACCTGATATGCCGTCATGGGCCCGGTCCCGTACCCAGCCGGGCAGAATTTGCGGCGGAAGCGCAAATCCGTGCGCCTTGAGCCCATTTGCCAAGGCTGCGTTCTCGCCAATCCCGGAAGTAAAAATAATCCGCGGTCTTTCAGGTTTTGCATCACCGTCAACATCACGGCTGATGGCCGCCGCCACCCTTGCCACCTGCTGCGCGATCGCCGCTGCCGGATCAATAAAATTCACCGGCCACGGCGCGGCGTTTTCAAGCTCCGCCATGAGAAGCGGATAATGGGTGCAGGCCAGCACAACCGTATCCGTGCGCCCCTGCGCCGCTTCAACAAAGGCCGGGGCAATAAGTTTAGCCAGATGATCGCGCCCGATCTCAACCCCGCGCAATCTGGCCTCCGCCAGCCCGGCAAGCCCGCGCACCCCCACCAGTTTTACCCGGCAATCAGGCGCAAAGCGCTCGACAAGCTCTTTGGTATAAACCCGCGCCACGGTGCCGGGCGTCGCCAGAACTGAAAACATGCGGCTGCGGCTGCTCTTCGCCGCCACTTTAATCGCCGGAACCGTACCGATAAAGGGGATGGGATAGGTATTGCGCAAGCGTTTGAGCACAAGGGTCGAGGCGGTGTTGCAGGCGATCACCCCGATATCGGGCTTTGCCGCCTCGATCAGCGCCGCCATGAGATCGACAATCCGCGCCGCCAGCTCATTCTCGCGCCAGCGGCCATAGGGAAACCCGGCATTATCCGCCGCATAGATCATCTGCGCCTGCGCGATCCGGGCGCGTACCGGCGCAAACACGCTTAAACCGCCAAGGCCGGAATCAAACACCAGAATGCGCATCAAAGCTCAGCCCAACCGCTTGTGCTGGCGCACCAGCGAGGCGACAATCCCGCGCAAGGTGCGCACCTCCTGCTCCGTCAACTCGGCGCGCTGGAACAGATTGCGGATATTGCGCACCATGGTGGGGCGTTTTTCCACCGGACGCAAAAAGCCCGCCTCGTCAAGCTCAGCCTCCAGATGTTCAAAAAACCCGATCAGCTCTTCCTTGGTGCCGGGGCGCGACTTGCGCATATTGAGCCCTGCCACCCCCGGCTTGCCGATCCGGCGCCCATCACCCAGCGATGAGGCGAGGGGCTTGTACCACTCATAGGCAAACATCAAACCGCCTGGGCCAGATTAAGCGAGGCAAAGGCCGGGTTCACCGGCGCCATGACAATCGCATCGGCCAGCGCGATCTCGTCATTTTCCAGCCCCGAGCGCTCCGGGCCGAACAAAATCCCGGTTTTCTCGCCCCGCCGGCTACGTTCGTGCATTTCCCGGGCCGCCTCTTCCGGGGTAAAAACACGGACCGCCATATCGCGCGGCCGCGCCGTGGTCGCCATGACAAAGTTCAGATCGGCCACGGCCTCCTCGGCCCGCTCATAAACTTTCGCCGCCTCGATCACATGATCCGCCCCCGATGCGGCCTTTTTGGCATATTCGCTCGGCCAGCCGTCACGCGGCGCGACAAGACGCAGCTCATCAAGTCCAAAATTGGCCATCGCCCGCGCCGCCGTGCCGATATTCTGCCCCAATTGCGAGCGCACAAGGATAATGCTCGGGCTGCCCGCCTGCCCCTTCTCGATATGATCGTTTCCCTGCATGGCCGCGCCTTTCGCCTAAAGATCGCTTTTGCAAAATGCCCGGAAACCCAGCCAGGCCAGCAGAAGGCCCAGCCCCGCCGGATAGATCAGCGCATAGGCCATAAAGCCAGCACTGCCGAAATTATCAAGGATCAGATAGGCCGAAGGCCCCAGCAGGATGAGCTGGGGATCAAACAGCATCATCGCCGCCGCCCGGAAGACCTGCATCGGATTGGCCAGCGCGATCGCCATAACCACTTCCGGCGGGGCCTGTTCCTGAATGATGACGCCGAGCAGAACAAGATCAAGAAACATCAGCAGAACCAGCCAGATAAAGAAGGCGGCGCTCTGGGCGACATCGGGCGAACGGGTCAGGGAGGAAATCAGGAATCCCATGCCGAGAAAGCAAAAGGCCAGCGAGACCAGAAGGGCCGAATACCAGAAGAAATGCGCGTAGGGCAGATCGGCGCCGCGCAAGCCGCCCCAGATCATGGCCACCGCCATGGCGAGAAAAACGGGCAGGAACACAACCGCGAAACGCCCGGCAAAACGCCCCCAGTACCACGCCCAGAGCGGCACCGGCAGCGAGAGCATATATTCGTAAACCCCCGCCTCGCGGTCACCCGCCATGGAGCGCACCGTGCTGATCAGGACAAATACCGGCAATATCGCCATGGAAAGCTGAATATAGGTCACCAGCAGCCTTGTGAGCCCGGTGAAGCCCATGATGCGCGATTCCGAAAGGCCGAATAAAAACAGCGCCACGACGATGCCGCCAAACACGAGCGAATAGACGACAAACCATTTGGCCCGGAACGATTCGGCCATATCAAGCCGCGCGGTAAGAAGAAAAGCCTTCATTTTTGTTTCTCATCCGTGCTGTTGTATTTGTGTTCCAGATCACCGCCGCTGTGCATATCCGGGCGGGCGCAACGCGAGGACAGACCATGCTCAATAACCGCTTTTTTCATCTGTGTCCAACTCAGGCTCTTGTCCTGTTTTGCCGCCACCGCGCCGAAATTATAATCCATCGGTGAAATCTGCCCCGGCAGATACCAGACCTTGCGCGCATCCAGCCAGGTCTTGCCGTCCTTCATCGACATAACCCAGATTTCAACCTCCGGATCATTTTTCCACGATTGCGCCTCCAGCCAGTGGATCGCATCGCCGATATCGTCAAATTTGTGGATTTTATGTTTTGGCCCGCCTCTCACCTCGGCCGCAAAGCGCGGATCGGAGATAATCATGCGGCAAATCTCGCAGGCCTCGCGGTCATAGCGGATATCTTCGGGCCCGGTTTTCGGCCCCCAGCAGCCGCCAAGCGCAAAACCAAGCGCAAGCAATGCGGTTAAGCGCAGCGCCGCAGATTTCATCACTGCGTTCCCTCGCGCAAATCCACCGCGCTTAAAATCCCCGCATAGCGCGAGAGCATACCGAGGAATTGCAGCCTGTCGGGCCCGGCCACCTCACCGGACCATTCCAGCCCTCCGGCTGATGAGCGAAAGCCCCATTCCTCAACCGCCTTGGCAAAGGCCGGCTCCAGCCTGCCGATCCGCACCGTGCAAAGCTGCCGCGCCGCAATATTGACGGCGTCCTCGACATGATCATCCAGCACCACCTTGCCCCGGTCCATCTCGATCACCCGGTTGACCAGTCCGGAGACCTCTTCAAGCCGGTGCGAGGAGATAATCATCGACTGGTCAATACGCTCCGACAACAGCTCAAACAATATCTGCCGCGCCGCCGGATCAAGATTGGCGGTGGGCTCATCGAGAATAAGCAGCCCCGTATCACGCCCCATGGCGATGCTGATGAGGATTTTCTGCTTCATGCCGCCCGACAGCTTGACAAACGGACGGCGGCGGATTTCGTCAAAATCAAGCCCCAGCCTGGTGCCGATATCCTCCATGCGCGAAGCCGGGCTTTTGCAGATATGGGCGGCGAAACGGATAAGCTCCCCCACCGGCATTTTCAGCGGCGGCGGCAATTGCGGCACAAAACCGATGCGCCCCAGAACCTCGCCGCGCGCCTTGCGCGGGTCCTTGCCATCGATGCGCAGGCTGCCCTCATGGCCGTACTGGCCCAAAATGCAGCGGATCAGGGTTGTCTTGCCGGCGCCGTTCGAGCCGATCAGCGCCACCCGGTCGCCGCCGGCGATTTCAAGCGTCAGATCATCCAGAACACGGGTGCGCCGGAATGATTTTGTAAGATGATCAAGACGGATCATTTTTATTTCCTTTATTCTCCGCCATACAGGGTTCCTTGCGGGGGTTACAGAAGCTTGTCCAGCCCCTTGACGCGGAAGCTTAGCGCCCCTGTGGGGCACGCTTCAAGACACATTCCGCAGCGTGTACAATCGGCGCCGATATCAAGGAACTCCTTATGGGCGCGGTTTTTCACCGTCATATCCAGCACATGCGGCACCAGA
>CAZIVB010000157.1:0-2820 GCA_964542565.1 uncultured Hyphomicrobiales bacterium
CGGGCCCGGCGGGCGTCAGGCGTTTTTCCGGGTATCGGGCATTAAAGTAGTGCCCTTGATTCTCAAGGCGCTCCAGAACATCGGATTTGACATAGAGAACGCCCTGATGCGGGCCGAAGGTTTTATAGAGCGAGAACAGATAGATATCGGCGCCAAGGCTCTTGATATCGGGCAGCCCGTGCGGCGCAAAAGACACCCCGTCAACGATAAACAGCGCCCCGGCCGCGTGCGCTTTTTTCGCCGCCGCCGGAATATCATTGATATGGGCGACGATATTGGAGCAATGCGGCATGGCCACCAGTCTGGTGCGGCTTGAGAGCAAGTTTTCAAGATCGCAGATATCAAGCAGGCCGGTTTGCGGATCAACCTTCCATTCGCGCACATTGGCCCCCTGCCCCGCCAGACGCCGCCACACGCCGCTATTGGCTTCATGGTCCTGATCGGTGACGATGATCTCATCGCCCTCGCCCAGCCCGGCGCGCAGGGCGTTGGCGATGACATAGGTGTTTTGCGATGTGGAGGGGCCGAAACTCAGCTCATCAGGCGCAACATTCAGCAAGGCGGCAAGGCGGCTGCGGGCGGCGTCCATTTCCTCACCGGCGCGGATGGATGCGGGGTAAAAGCCGTAAGGCTGAAGCTTTGTCTCGCGGTAATAGCGCGTCAGCCGCTCAATCACCTGCTTACAGGCATAAGAGCCGCCGGCATTTTCAAAAAAACCCCAACCGCGCAGGTTTTCCTGCGCAAAAGCCGGGAACAAGGAACGGACAAATTCAATATCGAGGCGGGTCATCAAGAGGCTCTCCTTAAAAAAACCTCTTATAACAAGCCTTTTACAAAACCCCGAGCTTCTTTTGCAGCTTGCTGCTTGAGGTGGTGTACTGGAACACCAGCCGCTCATCAGGATGCAGCAGCCTGAATGCCGCCTGGGCCATCAGGGCCGCTTCATGGAAGCCTGAAAGGATGAGTTTCAGTTTGCCCGGATAGGAATTGATATCGCCGATGGCGAAAATACCGGCCTCGCTGGTCTGGAATTTTTCAGTGTCCACATGGACAAGATTCTGGTTCAGATTAAGCCCCCAGTCGGCGATGGGGCCAAGTTTCATGGTCAGGCCGAAAAACGGCAGGAGGGTATCGCAATCAATCCCGATATCCGCCCCGTCGCGGCCGCGCGCCGTCACGCCGCTGAGATATTTACCGTCGCCGTTAAGGCTTTTGAGCTGCCCGATATGAAAATCAAGCTTGCCCGCCTCGACCAGCGCCCGCATCTTGCCGACCGAATCCAGATTGGCGCGAAATTCCTCGCGCCGGTGCAACAACGATATCTTTTTAGCAATCGGTTGCAGGTTCAGCGCCCAGTCGAGCGCCGAGTCGCCGCCGCCGGCGATAAGGATTTTCTTGTCCCGGAATTTTTCCATCTGGCGCACGGCGTAAAACACCGAATGGCCCTCATAGCCTTCAATCCCCTTATAGGGCGGGCGTTTGGGCTGAAAGCTGCCGCCGCCGGCTGCGATGACGATCACCCGGGTGTCAAAATTGACGCCCCTGTCCGTCTGGAGCAAAAAGCGGCCATCCGCCTGACGGTCAACGCTTTCCAGCATATTGCCGAAATGAAACACCGGCGAGAACGGCGCCGCCTGCCGCATCAGATTATCGCTCAGCTCCTGGCCGGAAATTTCCGGAAACCCCGGAATATCATAGATCGGCTTTTCCGGGTAAAGCTCGGCGCATTGCCCGCCGGGCTTGTCGAGGATATCCACCACATGACATTTGATGTCGAGAAGCCCGAGCTGAAAGATCGCAAATAATCCAACCGGCCCGGCGCCGATGATGACCGCATCGGCTTTTATAGCATTTTCACTCATGATGGAGCGATGATAGATATTATCTGGAATAAATAAAGATCAAAATTGCTGTTCGGGGATTTGCACCGTTAATCCGTCAAGCTCATCCGTCACCCTGATCTGGCAGCTCAGGCGTGAATTGTCGCGGACACCAAAGGCAAAATCGAGCATATCCTCTTCCGCCTCATCGGCCTGCCCGACCTTGTCCGTCCAGCCCTTACCGACATAAACATGGCAGGTAGCGCAGGAACAGGCCCCGCCGCACTCGCCGGGAATGCCGGGAATGTCATTCTTGAGCGCAACCTCCATAACCGTCTGGCCGCTCTGGCCGGTTACGGTGTGGGATTTGCCGCCAGGTTCAATAAAGGTGATTTTGGGCATAACAGGCTAACTTCAATTTTGCGTGAACAACTCATGGCCGCGAGCGCCAACCCTGTTGAAGCAAGCGCCCTGACTGGCGATGTTAATACTGCAAACGCAAACAAACCGCCAGTCCTATATGAACCGGCGGTTTGAAAAATCCGTTTTGGAAGTGGAAAAAACCTATTCCCACATGATGTTTTCAATGAAATTGCACGCCTCGGCAAAGGTCTTGTCCAGCTTGGCGACAGCCGCCGGGCCATAAATCTGCCGGTCGCCGCCATTAAGTTGCTCGGCTTCCTGAGCAGCATCGCCGACCGCCCAGGCGCCGATTCCGCGCGCCGAGCCCTTCATGGTATGGGCGGCCTCTCTCCAGGTCTGATCGTCATTCGCATGCCGCAACCGGTCAATGAACAGGACGGATTGCTTGCGGAAAAGGGTCAGCACTTCGCGTTCAAGGTCGCGGTTTCCCATGGTGAATTTGGAAAGATGAACCAGATCGACGGGGCGGGTTTCAAGCTCGGTGCTTTTGCCGCCGGCCCCCGAAAAAAGTTCATTCGGCGATGATTGGTAAATAGTGGCCGCAATACCCATTTTTAACTCCTGTTATCCCCTGCAT
>CAZIVB010000157.1:2920-6065 GCA_964542565.1 uncultured Hyphomicrobiales bacterium
CCATCCGCGGTTTTTTTGGTGATGACCTCCACCACCCCGCCCTTGATGAGCTTGTCGAACAGGATTTCTTCCGCCAGCGGCTTCTTGATATGTTCCTGAATCACGCGCGCAAGCGGGCGGGCGCCGAATTTTTCGTCATATCCGCGCTCGGCGATCCAGTCATTGGCGGCATCACTGAGGGTAATGGTGATATTGCGGTCGGCAAGCTGGGCTTCAAGCTGCAAGACAAATTTCTCGACCACCCGGCGCACAACCTCTTTACCCAGCGCGGCAAAAGCGATGACCGCATCGAGACGGTTGCGGAATTCGGGGCTGAACAACCGGTTGATGGCCTCTTCATCATCCCCCTCGCGTCTGGAGCGGCCAAATCCGATCGGCGGTTTGGCCATCTCGGCGGCGCCCGCATTGGTGGTCATGATCAAAATGACATTTCTGAAATCAACCGATTTGCCGTTATGGTCCGTGAGCTTGCCGTGATCCATGATCTGAAGCAGGATATTGAACAGATCAGGATGCGCCTTTTCGATCTCGTCAAGCAGCAGCACGCAGTGCGGATGCTGGTCCACCCCGTCGGTGAGCAGGCCGCCCTGATCAAAGCCGACATAGCCCGGCGGCGCGCCAATCAGACGCGAGACGGTGTGACGCTCCATATATTCCGACATGTCAAAGCGGATAAGCTCAACGCCGAGAATATCGGCAAGCTGGCGCGCAACTTCCGTTTTACCAACCCCGGTCGGACCCGAGAACAGATAGGACCCGATCGGTTTTTCCGGCTCGCGAAGCCCGGCGCGCGAGAGCTTGATCGCCGCGCCGATGGCCTCGATGGCCGTCTCCTGACCATAAACAACCCGTTTCAGGTTGCGGTCGAGATCCTTTAAAACCTGACTGTCGGAGCGCGAGATGCTCTTTGGCGGTATGCGCGCCATGGTCGCCACCGTCGATTCGATTTCCCTGACGCCGATGGTTTTCTTGCGCCGTTTTTCCGGCACCAGCATCTGCGCCGCGCCGCTTTCATCAATCACGTCGATGGCCTTGTCGGGTAATTTGCGATCGCCGATATATTTGGCCGATAATTCCACCGCCTGTTTAAGGGCTTCATTTGTATATCTGATCTTGTGGTAATCTTCAAAATACGGCTTGAGGCCTTTTAAAATCTTGATCGTATCGGGGATGCTGGGCTCATAGATGTCGATCTTCTGGAAGCGGCGCACCAGAGCGCGGTCTTTTTCAAAATGCTGGCGGTATTCCTTGTAGGTGGTGGAGCCGATGCAGCGCAGCTCGCCGTTTTGCAGCGCCGGCTTGAGCAGGTTCGAGGCGTCCATAGCGCCGCCGCTGGTCGCCCCGGCGCCGATCACGGTATGAATTTCATCAATGAACATGATCGCGCCCTCAAGCGCCTCGATCTCCTTCACCACCGCCTTGATGCGCTCTTCAAAATCACCCCGATAGCGGGTTCCGGCCAGAAGCGCCCCCATATCAAGCTGATAGATGGTGCTTTCATGCAGCACTTCAGGCACCTGTTTTTTGACAATCCGCAGCGCAAGCCCTTCGGCAACCGCCGTTTTGCCTACCCCGGGATCGCCGACAAAAAGCGGGTTGTTTTTCTGCCGCCGGCACAGGATCTGTATGGTGCGGCTGATTTCCTTTTCGCGCCCGATCAGCGGGTCGATCTTGCCGGCGAGCGCCTTGATATTCAGATTGACACAATAATCATCAAGCACCGAGTTGCCCGCTTGAGCCTCACTTGCCGCCGCGCTAATGGGATCGTGCTGTTCCTCTTCGGGCTCATCCGCGCCCCTGACCGGGCGGGGCTCGGACATATCCGCCCGCTTGGCAATGCCGTGGCTGATGTAATTGACCGCGTCATAGCGGGTCATTTTCTGCTCTTGCAGGAAAAATACCGCATGGCTTTCACGCTCGGCGAATATGGCAACCAGAACATTCGCCCCGGTCACTTCCTCGCGGCCCGAGGATTGCACATGCAAAACCGCCCGCTGGATCACGCGCTGGAAACTCGCCGTCGGCTTGGCCTCCTTGACCCCCGGAACGATCAGGGAATCAAGCTCGGTCTCGATATATTCAAGCAGGTTTTTTCTGAGCAATTCCAGATCGACATTGCACGCCCGCAAAACCGCGGCTGCATCCGGGTCATCCTGCAAGACAAGCAGAAGATGCTCAAGGGTCGCATATTCATGGCCGTGCTCAACCGCCAGCCCAAGGGATTTGTGCAATCCGTCTTCCAGGTTTTGAGAAAATGTCGGCATATCTTGTGTCCCTGTCGCGGCTAAAGCCACTCCTCGTCTCTTGTCTGTTTCCCTGTCGCGGCTAAAGCCACTCCTCGTCTCTTGTTTGCATTCCCTGTCGCGGCTAAAGCCGCTCCTCGCCTCTTGTTTGTATCCCGGTCGCGGCTAAAAGCCGCTCCTCGCCTCTTGATTTACTTCCCGGTCGTGGCTCTTGTCTGTGTCCCGGTCGCGCCTCTTTTGGTTTAATCCCGGTCGCGCCAGCGGCGCTCCTCGCCTCTTGGTTATCTCCTAGTCCCGTTCCATGGTGCATTGCAGGGGGTGTTCGTGTTGCTGGCTGAATTGCATGACCAGCGCCACCTTGGTTTCCGCGACCTCATAGGTATAGACGCCGCAAACACCGGTTCCCTTGCGATGCACCTGCATCATAATCTCAACTGCACCTTGATGGTCCTTGTGAAAAAATTTCTGCAAAACCAGAATCACAAAATCCATCGGCGTATAGTCATCATTGAGCAGCAACACCTTGTACATGCTCGGTTTTTTGACCCTGGTCCGGGTCTGGGCAACAACATTCGTTCCTGCGCCGTCCCCTTCCTTATCCGGTCCGCCGCTCATGAAAACGGCCTCATTTTCCTGATCATATAGCATCAATGTGTTCTCAATATGAGTTCCAGCGCCACACACAAAACCGTTATCACCCAGAGTAGATAAGAAAATCTGCCGTGTTTTTAATAGCCATATCACAATAATATGCCCGCGCGCCATGGCGGGGAAAGGCAATGTTCACGCCTAGTGGAAAAAAGAGACCGGCAAAGACATCGCTTGCCGGTCTCTTTTAAAACTCAAATGGTCGGAGCGGCGGGATTCGAACCCACGACCCCTTGTCCCCCAGACAAGTGCGC
>CAZIVB010000158.1:0-6056 GCA_964542565.1 uncultured Hyphomicrobiales bacterium
TTTACTCTATGAATTAAATTAATGTTTACTATATAACTGCTTGTTGTGATGCAAAATTTCTCGATAAGTGAATATAAATGTACCAGAACGGCACATGATGACATGACCGCTACCGGCTTTTTCGGGGGGCTGAGACCCGGTCAGAGAGTGTTTATTGATTGAAAAAAAATAAAACCGGCGGATTTGCGCCCGCGTTTCATGGGCCGCTCAGCCTCGTCACAGCGGGCCGGTGCCGGTTAAAGGTGGCAGGCTTTAAAATGTGTGCTGGCTTGGCGAGGGGGCGTTGAATTCCACGGCGAATCCCTCATCCAGATGCCGCACGACCTTGCCGCGCATCTTGCCCAATGTGATATGGGTATGGATATCCGGGCACACCGGCGCGGTGATGGCGGCGCCGCTTAAGGAGATGTCCAGAATCTGGCACTCATAGCTGCGTCCGTCCGGCAAGGTGAGGTGCGAGACCCGGCTTTCGGGCTCCACGCGGTCATGACGCCGGTCTTCCAGACTGGAGAGCGAATCCTTGTTTGTCAGCCAGGTGAGCTTGTCGGCCAGCCGGTCCTGTTTCAGGGGCGAGACATTCAGCTTGACGGCGAAGCCACCATCAAACAGGCGGGCAATATTTCCCGAAACACGGCCCAGAACTTCGATATAAACCACGATACGATCGCCGATCTCGCCCTTGACGGGCGTGAACAGAACAATATCACCGGGAGACATTTCAACAGCCTGGCAAGGGTACTCTTCCCGGTTCGGCAGCATAAACCTGCCGGGGAGATTCACTTTGACGCGTTGAAACTTGCGTTTCTCAGGGTTCATATCCGCAAAAAGAGCCGACATTAAATGCTATCCGATTCACTTTTTCAGCTTTGCGAACCAGAATAGGCTTTCAATGGTTAACGCATGATTAGTTTGCCGACCGGTTTGGTTGTTTTGTTGACAATCCGCCCTCGATAACCCGCAAATTGATGGCCGTTCGTCTCGCCTTGGCGTGGCCAAAGGCGGCCGGGGCGGCGGCGGTCTTTTCCGGGACCGGGGTTTGGGCCGGTTTCTGGTCCGGCCAGATCAGGCGCAGGCTCCGGACGGATTGGCGGACAAGCGGGTCAACGCCGATCCAGTAGGCGCTCTCCAGCGGAACGAGGCCGCCCAGAACGCGGGTCAGTTTGCCGTTGTCCTGAAACAGCGGCAAAAGCAGCATTTCCAGCGGTAAATGATTGCCGGCGGCGCTTTGCGCCTGAATGCCGACAACGGCGGCGGTGGCGTCTTCGGTTATTGAATAGAGCAGCGTTTCAATGCTTTCACGGTCGCATTCGGGCCAGAACCGGGTGAGACTCTGCCCCCTCAATTCGCGGCCATAAGCACTGCACAAACGCGTCCCGGCAAGCCGGAAGAAATACTCCACCGGTGATTTGCGTTCGAGAATAAACAAGTCTCCCAGCAAACCGGATATCAGTTGCGGGTCGAGCGCGCTGCGTCTGGGCGCCGGGAGATTGCCGCGCAATTCATTCCAGTAGTTGTAGAGTTTGACCGTCTTTTTATGTTTCATTGCGTCACCTGGCATCCTGAGAATGTCTTTTCGTCCCTGTTTGAGGCTGCCCCGGTTTGGTTTGTACGGATTTGAGACAGCCCGTTGAGTCTTCGCTAACAATTCCATGGGAGAGCAGAATCCGTGCCAGAGGGATTGGGGTGCGCCGGAGCGGGTAATAAATGACAGGCCATAGTTCTTGCTCTTCGTGCCGCCGGTCTTTATTCAGGGGGAAAGAAAAAGGACCCCCCATTGTGTCAAAACAGCCTCCGGCAATAAATGCCCCGCGTGTCGTTGTCGCGTTGATCGCCATTTTTTCGCTGATTCACTTCATCCGCTTTTTGCTGCCCGCCGATCTGGATTTGAAAGTCCTGCTTTTGTTCGCGTTCTTTCCGGCCCGTTACGGCGGCGCGGGGGACATCATATTGCCGGGCGGGGCCGCGGCGGGGGTGTGGAGTTTTGTCACTTACGCGTTTTTGCACGGCAATGTGGTCCATCTTGTGGTGAATTCGGTCTGGATGCTGGCTTTTGCCAGCCCGGTGGCGCGGCGGATGGGGGTTGCCAATTTCCTGTGGTTCTCGCTGGTTTGCTCCGTTGCCGGCGTTCTGACCCATCTGATGTTTCACTGGGGCGAGGCGGTTCCTGTGGTGGGGGCCTCGGCCGCCATTTCCGGCCATATGGCGGGGGCCATGCGGTTTGTTTTCCAGACCCAGGGGCCGCTTGGCGCCATTGGAAACTCCAGCGCCGGTTCGCTTTATGTCCCGGCGCTTTCCATCCGGGAAACTTTCAGGGACCGGCGGGTTGTGTCTTTTCTTGTTGTCTGGGTGGGGATCAATCTGCTGATGGGGCTGGGGGCATTGCAGCTTGATGATGCGCTGTCGAATATCGCCTGGGAAGCGCATATCGGCGGTCTCGTCGCCGGGCTGTTCCTGTTTGATTTTTTTGACCGGCGGGCGCCGGCAAAAGCGTAAAATCAGCCCGCATGCGTTTCCCGGCGCTATTTATGCTATAACAGATCCCGTAAGGGCCGGTTTGCAAAACCGGCGATGCCAATAATCAGGAGGGATGCGAATGACTGTTTTGACGATTCTCAATCAAAAGGGACGTGAGGTGGTGACCATCGCGCCCGATTGCACAGTGCAAAATGCGGCGGAAACCCTGACAAAAAACAAAATCGGCTCTGTTGTGGTCAGCGCCGGCGAAGGCAGCATTGACGGCATTTTGTCCGAGCGCGATATCGTCGGCGCCATTGCCAGGGACGGGCAGGAGGTGCTTGCCAGCCCGGTATCGAAAATTATGACAACCCCGGTGCGCACCTGCACGATGGAGGATACGGTCGAAGTGCTGATGACGATCATGACCGGGCGCAGGTTCCGCCACCTTCCGGTTGAAGTAGATGGGCGTTTATGCGGGATTGTCTCGATCGGCGATGTGGTCAAGCAGCGCATAGCCGAGGCGGAAATGATCGCCAAGGCGATGCAGGAATATATCGCCACCGGTTAGCTCCGCCATGTTTAACCGGCACCGGCCCGCTGCCGAATCGGATAAAACATTCCGCGCTTGAGCGGCGGTTGTTATCTGAGAATATCGATCATTTCGCGGATGCGGGTGATCTGGCTGTGCACCGATTGTTCGCCGCATTTGATGGCGTCTTCGGCCTCGTCGAAATCAAACAGGCCGATATGCCCGACACGGGGCGTTAAGGTAATGTCGGGCGGCTCTCCGGCAAGGCGCGAGCGCGCGATGCGGTCCTGGGTGATGCTCAGGGCGGCGAACATGACGGTAGAAATGCCGGGAGCGTGGGAGTCTTTTTTGCCGAAAAACTGCTGGTGAAGAATGCGGGAGATGGAGGACGGCATTTTAGTGCCGCCGCCGTTTTCATCATTGTCGCCATTGTCATAGCGGAAGGATTTGTCATCAAGGCGTTTTCCCGCCACCTTGGCGCCGTGGCCGAAGCTGTCGAAATTGAGATTGACCGCGATCACGATACGCGCCCCCAGCGCCCGGCAGACCGAGACCGGAATCGGGTTGACCAGAGCGCCGTCAAACAGCCAGCGATGGTTGATTCGGACCGGTTTGAAAATGCCCGGAAGGGCGTAAGAGGCGCGGATGGCGGTGCTCAGTTTGCCCTCCCTGAGCCAGATTTCATGGCCGGTGGCCATTTCGGTGGCAATGCAGATAAAGCCGCCGTTCAGATCCTCAAAACTGATATCACCGATATTGTGCTCCAGAACCTCCAGAAGCTTGCGGCCCTTGATCAGGCCGCTCCCGCCCATGGAAAAATCCAGCAGGCCAAAAAGCTTGCGCCGGGTCATGCCGCGGGCGAACTCTTCCAGGGCCTCGATCTTGCCGGCGGCGAAACATCCGCCCGCCAATGCGCCGATGGAGGTTCCGGCGATGATGTCAGGGTGAATGCCCTGGGCGTGCAGGGCTTTTAAAATGCCGATATGGGCCCAGCCCCTGGCAACGCCGCTGCCCAGCGCCAATCCGATTTTTACGGCCATCCTTTGTCCTTTCAGACCCGGAAGCGTGGCTGTTATCTGCGTCTTGCAGGGTAACAAGGGGGGGTTAACGAGTTCAAAACGGCTTGCGATTCAGCAATTGAGGAACCCGTCTTCAGCCTTGTTTTCCATAGGTTTTTTCAGGATCAAAAGCCTTTTCACTTTCCCGGAACTCAAGTTTTATCCCGCAAAGAGCGGAAGCCTTGAGGGGGACGGATCTAAAAAAGCAGGATTTATAGCCGACATGGCAGCATCCGCCGCCGCCCTGTTTGACCTTGATCCATATGGCGTCCTGATCGCAGTCGATGCGCAGCTCGGTGATGGTCTGGATGTGGCCGCTGGTGGCGCCCTTGTGCCACAACTGCCCGCGCGAGCGCGACCAGTAATGCGCCTCGCCGGTTGCGATGGTTTTGGCCAGGCTTTGCGCGTTCATATAGGCCAGCATCAAAACCTCGCCGGTTTGCGCATCGGTGGCAATGGCCGGGATCAGGCCGTCGCGGTCGAATTTGGGGGCAAGGGCGGTGCCTTCCTCAATCTCGTTTTTGCTTCCACGGCGGGAAAAAGGCGAGGCTTTGTCTGTCATGGCCTGACTATTTCAATCCGGGACCGCGAACAAGGTTGAAGAAACGCGCCTGAAGGGCGGCATCGGTTTTGAACACGCCGGTAAACTGGGTGGTGATGGTGGAGACCCCCTGTTTTTGCACCCCGCGCATGGACATGCACTGATGTTCGGCGTCGATCATGATGGCCACGCCCTTGGGGTCCAGCGCCCGGTCGATGGAGCCGGCGATCTGCGCCGTCATGGTTTCCTGGGTCTGGAGGCGGCGTGAATAAATCTCGACAACCCGCGCCAGCTTGCTCAGCCCCACGACCTTGACATCGGGCAGATAGGCGATATGGGCCTTGCCGACAAAGGGAATGATGTGGTGTTCGCAATGCGAGGTCATGTCGATATCGCGCAGCAGGACGATATCGTCATAGCCGCCGACATCGCGGAAGGTGCGCGCAAGTGCCGCATCGGGGTCTTGTTCATAGCCGATGAAAAATTCCCGGTAGGCGTTGACGACGCGCTTGGGCGTATCGAGCAATCCCTCGCGGGCGGGGTCATCGCCGGCCCAGGCCAGCAGAGTGCGCACCGCGGCCTCGGCCTCATCGCGTGAGGGGCGCGCGGTTTCAGATTTGGCTTGTGAGACAGCCTTGACAGCAGCATCCATGCTCACGTCGTCTTTCCTTAGGTTTCTGGCGTTTTTTACAGGCCGGGCCGGAAAAAAATCCGAACCCGAAAAAAAAGATCATAGTCCTGAATTGATCCTGAATAAACGCAATTTGATACAGATTTCAGATTTGCTAGACCGGATATACTGCGCCGGCTCCATATCTTCAAGGAAAATGGCAATGCCGGTTGCCGTTCAACCGTGCCTCAACCCGGGGGCGGGAGGGCTTTGCCGGTCCCTTCCCCGTAAATTTCTTGATAAATGTCAAAGACGTTGCCCCCCCCGGGAGTAAACTCAATCGACGGTGGAGAATCTCTGCCTGAATGGACTTCGGGGCGGGCAAGGTTTGCGGTTGGTTGCCGCTGTACCGGCTCCCGTTTCGTGTGAGTGGTCTGAATGGGCCCGTAAAAGGCGGTTGGTTGCCGCTTTTGCCGGGGTGTTCGGGCCAAATCTCTGTTTTTTAAACAGTTAAGGGGAATAACAATGCGAAAGCACTTCATCAAGGCTCTCGCGTGTTCAGCGGCACTCAGTATCGGCGTAACAGCTGCCGGTTCGGTGTTTGCCCAGGATACGCTGGAGGATGTTATGAAAGCGCGCGGCCTGACACAGAAAGATGTGCTGGCGGCGGCGAAAACCTACGTACCAACGGGGGGACGTGACGAGTTTATTGCCGTCAGTTCCGGCGGCCAGTCCGGCCAGATTTTCCTGTATGGCATCCCGTCCATGCGTATCTTGAAATATATCGGCGTGTTCACGCCCGAACCCTGGCAGGGTTATGGCTTTGATGACGAATCAAAAGAGGTTCTGCATGCCGGCAAT
>CAZIVB010000159.1:0-6025 GCA_964542565.1 uncultured Hyphomicrobiales bacterium
CAACTGCCCCCCCCCTGCTGCTCAGTGTCGCCATGATGCGGCCGGGCGGCAAGCTGGCCTCTTACAAGCTTCTGGCCCGGGCGCTTTTGAAGCTGACAGGCAGGCCGTGGCATTTGCTCATCGCCGGCGACGGGCAGGCACGCGATGAAGTGCGGGCCGCCTTTGCGCCGATTGAAAGCCGCGTGACCTGGCTGGGTGAATGCAATTCCTCACAACTGGCTGAAATTTACGCCGCGTGTGATCTTTTTGTCTGGCCGGCCATCAATGAGGCGATCGGCATGTGTTTTTTAGAAGCCCAGGCCGCCGGTCTGCCGGTTGTCGGCGGCAATGGCGGCGGCGTGCCTGATGTGATCCGTAACGGCAAAAGCGGCGTTCTGGCGCGCTATGGAGACGCTGATGATTTTGCCGCCCATACCGGAGCCCTGCTTGAGAATGCGGCAAAGCGCAAGGCAATGGGAGAATATGCCGCCCGCTATGTCCAGCGCGAGCATGAGCTGGCCGCGGCGGGGAAGGCGCTTTGCCGGGCTCTGGAGGGAGTTGCGACATGATCCCGCTTCTCGCCCTTCGTCACGGCAAAACCGCATGGAATGTGCAAAAGCGCCTTCAGGGACGGTGCGATATTGCCCTGAGCGAGGAAGGGATCGCGCAGGTTGCAAACTGGCGCATCCCGGCGCAATTTTCAGGCTTTGACTGGGTTTGCTCACCTCTGGAGCGGGCCAAGCAAACCGCCCGGCTGCTGGGAGCCGAAGCGAAACCTGAAACAGCGCTTGTTGAAATGTCGTGGGGCGCATGGGAGGGGGAGCGTTTTGAGGAACTGAAAATGCAGCTTGGCGAGCCGATGAAGAAAAATCTGGCGCGGGGGCTTGATTTTCGCCCCGATGGCGGCGAGAGCCCCAGAGATGTGATGCAGCGCCTTGCCCCATGGCTGAAAACCCTCGATGCGCCCACAATCGCGGTATGCCACAAGGGGGTCTTGCAGGCGATGTATGCGCTGGCCACCGGTTGGAATATGGTGGCGCGGCCGCAAGACAAACTGCGCGATGATATGGCGCATCTGTTTCATGTTGTGAAAGGGGGGAAATTGCGCGCTGCGCAAATGAATATCCCGCTGGATGCGCCATGAGCAAACGGGTTTTGTTTTATGTGCAGCATTTGCTCGGCGTTGGCCATGTGCGCCGCGCCGCGGCGCTGGCGCGCGCCATGGAAAAGCAAAATCTTGATGTCACCGTGGCCTTTGGCGGCTTTCCCGTGGCGCTGGCGGATTTTGGCGATGCCGGGTTGCACCAGCTTCCGCCCTGCCGCACGGCGGATATGAGCTTTTCGGCCCTGCTGGATGAGGAAGGCAACAAGGTCGATGACGCCTGGTGGGACAAGCGCCGCGAGGCGCTTCTTGCCCTTTACGAGCGCACCGCGCCGGATGTCATTCTGACCGAGCATTTCCCCTTCGGGCGCGGGCAATTCAAAAAAGAGCTCATTCCCCTGATGCAGGCGGCAAAGGGCCGCGCGAGGATGGCCTGCTCGGTGCGCGATGTTCTGGTCGCCAAAACCAATGAGGCCAAAACGGAAAAAATCATTGACCTGATCGCGCGTTATTTTGATCACATACTGGTTCATGGGGTTGAAAGCATAATTCCCTTTGACGCCACGTTTACGCCCGCACGGCGCTTTGCGGACAAGATTACCTATACCGGCTATATTGCCGGGCCCGAGCCGGAAGCAGCGGCGGACAGACAGGCCGGGCGCGGCGAGATTATTGTCTCTACCGGCGGCGGGGCAGTTGGCGCGGATTTACTGCGCGCCGGGCTCAAGGTAGCGGCTCAGGAGAGATTTGCCCGCTATCGCTGGCGCTTTCTGGCCGGGGATAATCTGGGCCGGGCGGTCAGGCGCGATCTTGAAGCGGGCGCGCCGGTTAATGCCGTTATAGAAGCAGCGCGGGCGGATTTTAAAACCCTGCTGGCCAATTGCGCGCTCTCGATCTCGCAAGGGGGCTATAACACGGTCATGGATGTCATCGCGGCGCGGTGCCGCAATCTGATCGTGCCGTTTGCAACCACAAGCGAGAGCGAACAAAGCTTCCGCGCGGCGCGATTTGACGATCTGGGGCTGATCAATCTGTTCAGGGGCGGGGAGCTTGAGGCACAAAATCTGGGAGATGCGGCCATGTCCGTGCTGAAAGCCGGGGTTTCCAGCGGCGTAAAACCTGATATGAACGGCGCGGATGAAACCGCAAGGGTGATTTTAGAAATGACGGGGGCAGGCAAATGACAAGCTGGCGTGATCTGAAAGCTGAACTTGACCTTTGGGCGGATGGGGGCCGGAGGGCGGAGTTCTGGTGGCGCGATGATGATGCCAGCCGGCCCGAAGCGGCGCTGGAGCGGCTTTTATCCGTTGCCGCCTCCCATGAAACCCCTGTCGCGTTGGCGGTGATCCCGCAAAGGGCAGAGCCTGAACTGGCCGAATATCTTCGCGATGCGCCGCAGGTGGAAGTTTTGCAGCATGGGCTGGGGCATATCAATCATGCGCCTCCGGACAAGAAAAAACAGGAATTCGGCCCGCACCGGAGCCCAAAATCCATGCTCGCCGATGTCCTTGAAGGGGCACGGCATCTTGCTCCCTTTGGCAACCGATGCGCCGTCTTCGTGCCGCCGTGGAACCGGATTGACGCGAAACTGCTCCCGGTTCTGCCCGCACTTGGCTTGCGCGGAATTTCCACTTTCGGGCCGCGCGGCGCGGATGACACCGCGCCGGGGCTTTGCCGCGTTAACACTCATATAGACCCTGTCAACTGGCGCGGCGGGCGCGGATATGCCGGTGATCGTGCCGTGCTGGGGCAAATTATCCGCCACCTTGAACACAAGCGAAGCGGGCTTGCGGACGCGGATGAGCCGACCGGGTTGCTGACGCATCATCTGGTGCATGATGAAGCGTGCTGGTCATTTATTACCCGCCTGCTTGACTTGACCTGCTCTCACGAGGCCGTAAAGTGGCGGAGCGCAAGCCAAAGCTTCGGCTTTGATAAATAAGCAAGAAAACACCAGATGAGGGCTCCGGATGACGGATATGCTAAGAGTGGAAAACCTGTCCGTCAGTTTTTCCTCCCGCGCCGGACGGATTGATGCGGTCAAGGGCATGTCGTTCCGGGTGCGGGCGGGGAGCTGTGTCGCCATTGTCGGCGAAAGCGGCTCGGGCAAATCGGTCTGCGCTCAGGCCATTATGGGCATTTTGCCCAAAACCGCCTCGATTGACGCCGGTAAAATCCTGTTTGCCGACCCGGCGAAAGATGGCGAAATTACCGATCTGGCGGCGCTTGATACCCGCTCGGAAGCCTTCCGGCAAATCCGCGGCGGGCGCATCTCGATCATTTTTCAAGAACCCATGACCTCGCTTTCGCCGCTGCACACCATCGGCAACCAGATTTCCGAAGCCCTGCGGCTGCATAAGGAAATGGACAAAAAAGCCGCCCGGGCGCAATGCATCGAACTGCTCGAACTGGTGCGTTTCCCGGACCCGGAGCGCGGCTTTGATACCTACCCGTTCGAGCTTTCCGGCGGGCTGCGCCAACGGGCGATGATCGCCATGGCGCTGGTCTGCGGCCCGGCGCTGCTGATTGCCGATGAGCCGACAACAGCGCTTGATGTTACGGTGCAGGTGCAGATTCTGGGGCTGATCAAGGATTTGCAGGCCAAGCTGGGCATGGCGGTGCTGCTGATCACCCATGATATGGGGGTTGTCGCCAATATGGCGGAAGAGGTGGTGGTGGTGTATCGCGGCGAGGTGATGGAGGCGGGCTGCGTCAAGGATATCTTCCAGAATCCGGGGCACCCTTATCTCAAGGCACTGATGAAGGCGGTGCCGCTGATCGATGCTGATCCCGATGAGCGGCTTGTGCCCCTGCGCGCGATTGAAACCGGTGAGGCGCATCTGCTCAGGGCGCGCAAAAACAAAACAATCAATGATGACGGGCCGATCCTTCAGGTTAAATCCCTGACCAAGAGCTTTGCCATCCGCAACCGCTCGTTTTCCCTGTTCAAAAAGGATGAAGACAAGGTCATCGCGGTGGATCATATCAGCTTTGACGTCAAGCGCGGCGAATGTCTGGGGCTGGTGGGGGAGAGCGGCTGCGGCAAGACAACGGTCGCCAAGATAATCATGGGCGCGATCAACTCCGATAGCGGCGAGATCATCTATAATCAGGCCGGCCGGCAGATCCATCTTGAAGGGCTGAGCGACAAGGAGCTCATGCCCTACCGCACCAAGATCCAGTATATTTTTCAGGACCCGTTCGGCTCGCTCAATCCGCGCATGACGGTGTATGATATTTTGAGCGAGCCACTGAGCATCCATAACATGGGCGATAAAAAGCATTGCAAGGAGGTGGTGATGGAGCTGATGCAGCTTGTCGGGCTCGATCCGCGCTATCTCAACCGCTACCCGCATTCTTTTTCCGGCGGCCAGCGCCAGCGCATCGGCATCGCCCGCACGCTGACCCTGCGGCCGGAGTTGATTATTTGCGATGAACCGGTCTCGGCGCTTGATGTCTCCATTCAGGCCCAGGTGCTGAACCTGCTGAAAGATTTGCAAAAGGCGCTGGGGCTGACCTATCTGTTTATCAGCCACGATCTGGCGGTGGTGAATTATATCGCCGATCGCATCGCGGTGATGTGCCGCGGGCATCTGGTGGAAATCGCGCCGCGCGAGTTGCTTTTCAGGCAGCCGCAGCACCCTTACACCAAGGCCCTGCTGGCGTCCGCGCCCTCGCCCGATCTTGGCCATCCGCTTGATTTTTCCTCGGCCTGCCACGGGGTCATGACCGAGCCGGCCAACTGGCCCGAACCTTACGCCGCCCGCAGCGGCGAGCGCCCCGAATTCAGCGATCTGGGCAACGGACATTTTGTTCGCGCCCATAAGAACCAACCCCGGATGGCGCATATCTGAAATGATGCAAAAACCCGTTTGCGCCGTGATTATCCTTTTGGCCGAAGGACAAAATGCGCCGCCGCAAGAAGCGCTCGCATCAATTGAAGAGCAAGATGATGGCGCTGTGTTCTCATCCATCGCGGTCATCACGGCGCGTTATTGTGATGATCCGGCCAAAATGCGCAACACGGCGGTAACAAAAGCGCTTGCGGGCGGCGCGGAGTGGATTTTTTATCTTGAGGATGAAAAGCTTGCCCGCCGCGCCTTTCATCTCCTTGCCCCGGCCTTGCAAAATTACGATGTGATATGGGGCGCGCTGGGGATTGAGGATGAGAGCGCCAAGGTGAAAATCCCCAAAATCACCCGGCTGGCCTGCCGGGAGATGCCCGAATTGCACCATATGGCGCTAGAGTGGTGGGTTGGCAAAACCCACATGATCAGCGCCGCGGCGGCGCGGGAGATCAGGTTTGACGCGGCTTCGGGCGCGGCGTGGTATGCCGATTATATGCTGCAGCTCTGGGAGCGCTTCAACAGCCTGAAAACGGCGCAGGGGCTGAGCATCGCCCGCGCTCTCCCCCCGGTGAGCACGGCGGATAAAGAGCGGCTCATCGAAGACCTTGCCGCCACCCCCAGATTTATCTCTTTTGCCTGCGGAACCCGCGAGATCAAACTGCCCTATACCGGCCGCAACCCGGCGCTTGAGCGCGAGCAGTTGCGCGGGGTTTTTTATGAGCAGGGCGATCTCAATGCGCTTCGCCCTTACATCAAACCTGGTTCGGTTATCGTCGATGTGGGGGCGAACACCGGTAATCACACGGTTTTTTTCGCCGCCATCCTCAAGGCAAAAAAAGTCATCCCGATCGAGCCCAATCCCGTGACCATCCGCTTCCTGAAAAGCGCCATTGAGGCCAACGGGCTGGCAAATGTTGATCTTGCGCTTTTAGGCATCGGCGTGGGGGCAGCGTCTTCAACCGCGCAAATCACAACCGGAAGGCGCGGGCATCTGGGGACGGCGACATTGCAGCCGGGCGCGGGGGAAATCCGTGTTGAGCCGCTTGACGATCTCATCAAGGAGAGGATTGATCTGCTGAAAATCGATGTTGAATCC
>CAZIVB010000160.1:0-6009 GCA_964542565.1 uncultured Hyphomicrobiales bacterium
CCCGACCTTGCCGCAATAGGTCCGGTGCAGAATATCGTAAATCTCGTTGATGGTGCCAAATTCCAGCCCCAGCACATGATCAAGAAAGATCGGCCTGTCCCAGTCATCGGCCAGAAAACCATAGGTCTCGGGTTGCAATTCAGGATGGGGCAGCTTGTTGTCGAGTTGCAGCGGATCAAGATCGGCCTCCAGATGGCCGCGCACCCGAAACGTGCGGATCATCATCAGCGCCCGGATCGAATCCACCGTGGCGGCGCGCATCTGCGCATCCGAAAGCTCCACGCCGCCTGTTTGCGCCGCCTTGCCGATCTTGCCGGCAATATCCTCAGCCTTTTTCGGCCAGTCGCCGTCAAGCGCATGAATAAGCTCGCCGCCGGGCGCTGGCGGCCAGTCGGCTCGCGCCCAGGACGGCCCGGAAGCCTCCTGCGTCACATTGGATTTGTTGTCTTTGAGATTAATGAAAAAAGCCCGCCATTCCGAAGAGACATCCCCCGGATTATCCATATAGCGGGCATAAAGATCCTCGATATAGGCGGCATTCGCGCCATTGAGGAAAGACGTGCTCGCCAGCACATCATTCTTGCTCTGCCTTGTCATTTTTATCCGGCGCTACCCGCGCCGCCTTTGCCGCATGCTTCCCGTTCGGGTCTGCCGGAAGCGGGAGGGTTTCAAACCCTCCCGCTTCCGGCTCAGATGTTGTCACTAAAACGCAATCCTAATCCTGGCGCAAGCGTTTTAGGAATTTAACAATTCCACTAAAGTCGTGCCGATGCTGGCCGGGCTGTCGGCCACTTTAATTCCGGCGCTATTCATCGCCTCGATCTTGTCTTCCGCGCCGCCCTTGCCGCCGGAAATGATGGCGCCCGCATGGCCCATGCGCCGCCCCGGCGGCGCGGTCAACCCGGCGATAAAGCCCACCACCGGCTTCTTGATTTTTGAAGCTTTAAGGAATTCCGCCGCCTCTTCTTCCGCACTGCCGCCGATCTCGCCAATCATGACAATGGATTCGGTCTGCTCATCGCCCAGAAACATATCGAGACAATCAATGAAGCTGGTGCCGTTCACCGGATCGCCGCCAATGCCGATGCATGTGGACTGCCCCAGCCCGACAGCGGTGGTCTGCCCCACCGCCTCATAGGTCAGGGTCCCTGAACGCGAGACCACGCCGACAGAACCGGCTTTGTGAATATGGCCCGGCATGATGCCGATCTTGCACTGGTCCGGCGTGATTACCCCGGGGCAGTTCGGCCCCACCAGCCGCGTATTGGAGCCGGTGAGCGCCCGCTTGACCTTCACCATGTCCAGAACCGGAATGCCCTCGGTGATGCACACCGCAAGCTCAAGCCCGGCGGCGATCGCCTCCAGTATGGCATCGGCGGCAAAGGGCGGCGGCACATAGATCGCCGTGGCGGTTGCCCCCGTCGCCTCGACCGCCTGCGCCACCGTGTTAAAAACCGGCAAGCCCAGATGCTCCATGCCGCCCTTGCCCGGCGTCACCCCGCCAACCATTTTGGTGCCGTAGGCAATCGCCTGCTCGGTATGAAAGGTGCCCGTGGCCCCCGTTACACCCTGACAGATAACTTTGGTATTTCGATCAACAAGAACCGCCATTAATTAGGTCTCCTGATTTTTCTTCTGGTTTCACCCGGTGGGCTGCACTGGGTAAGAAACGCCCATGCCATCCCGAAAATATCCACATATGCCTCAACCCGCGATCTTGATCGTGCAATTATCGGCTCTGCCAGTGACGCTTTTTGCATGGGCAATTGACTGCTTTCATTCCTTGATTTCACGATACTTATTTAAACGGATTCAAAACCTGCAACGATCCATAATTCTGCCCATCATTCAAATCCTCGGAAAAAAGCTTCTTAGCTCCAACTTCATGCGCGGCCGCTATAATCGCGCCATCCCAATACGAAATTTTATAACGCCGGGATATCTCAATCCCGATTTTAACCAGATGGGCATCAACAGGAACGCACGGCCCGATATCCAGCAATTCAATCCATTCGAAAGCCAGCACAGAAGATAGAGGCTTTTTTACCTTTCGCGTCACAACGACATAAAATTCCTGTAACACCTGCCCCGAGACTCCAAACCCGCCGGCCTCGATAAGGTCAAAAGCCTTCTCCCGTTTATCCTTCTCTTTTTGCGTTCCGGTCGCGGCATAAACCAGAATATTCGTATCCAGAAAAACCTCAACGGTCATACAAATCTTCCCTGGTCCATGTAACCTTGCCGACCTCCATTCCTCCTTGTTCAGCAATCTCACGCATTCGATGCACCGCTTCTTTCGCACGGTTTTCGCGCTCTGCCATATGAGTGAGGTATTCACGCACCATGGCGTTTACGCTTGTCTTTTTCTTGGCCGCCACAAGCCTGACTTTCTCGATTACCGCTTCATCCAGACTGAGTGTTATATTTTTATTCATAGCTCAACTCCTTTTTTGCACAACACAGTATATGTGGAGCTGCGCTTAAAATCAAACTTCCCCCCTGACCGCCGCCACAACCTTGACCGCCGCATCGGAAAGATCGTCGGCGGAGATGATCGGCAGGCCCGAATCGCTTAATATCTGTTTGCCAAGATCAACATTGGTACCCTCAAGGCGCACCACCAGCGGCTTGTCGAGATGCACCTCGCGCGCCGCCGCCACGATGCCTGCCGCAATATAATCGCAGCGCATGATGCCGCCGAAAATATTGACCAGAATGCCTTTGACATTGGGGTCCGACAATATGATTTTAAATGCCGCAGTCACCTGTTCCGTGCTGGCGCCGCCGCCGACATCGAGGAAATTGGCCGGCGAGCCGCCTTTCAGCTTGATGATATCCATGGTCGCCATGGCCAGCCCGGCGCCGTTGACCATGCAGCCGATTTCGCCATCGAGCTTGATGTAGTTAAGATCAAATTTTGACGCCTCGATCTCGGCCGGGTCTTCCTCGTCAAGATCGCGCAAGGCCACAATATCCTTGTGGCGGTAAAGCGCGTTGGAATCAAAATTCATCTTGGCGTCAAGACAGATCAGATCGCCCCCGGGCGTCACCACCAGCGGGTTGATCTCCAGCAAGGACGCGTCCTTTTCCACCACGGCGCGGTAGAGGTTACCGATCAGCTTGACGCACTGCTTGATGCTTGCCCCCTTCAGGCCCAGCTCATAAGCGATCTCACGGCCGTGAAAGCCGGAAAACCCCGATGCCGGATCAATATCGATGGTGAGGATTTTCTCCGGCGTTTTGGCCGCAACCTCCTCGATATCCATGCCGCCTTCGGTCGAAGCGATAAAGGCGATGCGCGAGGTTCCCCGGTCCACCAGCGCCGAGAGATAAAACTCCGAGGCGATATCGCAGCCCTCTTCGATATAAAGCCGCCGCACCAGTCGCCCCTCGGGCCCGGTCTGCTTGGTGACCAGTGTTGCGCCCAAAATGGCCTCCGCCGCCTGGCGCACATCCTCAAGGCTTTTCACCACCTTGACGCCGCCCGCCTTGCCGCGCCCACCGGCATGGATCTGGGCTTTCACCACCCAGACCGGCCCGCCAAGCTCCTCAGCCGCTTTCACCGCCTCATCAACGCTAAAAGCGGCAATGCCGCGCGGCGTCGGCGCGCCAAATTCACGTAAAACGCCCTTGGCCTGATATTCATGAATATTCATCTGTTTCGCCTTTTGATATTTTCCGGGCCCGCCGTTTACTTCGCCAGATCAGGGGCCAGTTCCTTGCATTCCCTGACCAGCTTTTTCACCGCATCGACCGAGTGATCAAACAATTTCTTTTCAGACTTTGACAGCTCGATCTCGATCACCCGCTCAACGCCGCCAGCCCCGATCACAATGGGCACCCCGGCGTAAAACCCGTCCACCCCGTATTCACCGTCAAGATACGCCGCGCAGGGCAAAACCCGCTTCATGTCTTTCAGGTAAGCCTCCGCCATCTGGATCGCCGAAGAGGCCGGAGCGTAAAACGCCGAGCCGGTTTTCAGCAGACCGACGATTTCCGCGCCGCCATTCCTGACCCTGGTGATGATTTCCTCAAGGCGCCCGGCGCTCATCCAGCCCATTTTGACCAGATCGGTGAGCGGTATGCCCGCCACGGTGGAATAGCGCGCCAGCGGCACCATGGTGTCGCCGTGCCCGCCAAGCACAAAGGCGGTGACATCTTCCACCGAGACATTCACTTCCTCGGCGATAAAGGCGCGGAAACGGGCCGAATCCAGAATGCCCGCCATACCGACAACCTTGTGCTTGGGCAGACCGCTCGCCGCCTGCAAGGCCCAGACCATGGCGTCGAGCGGATTTGTAACGCAGATGACAAAAGCGTCCGGCGCATATTCGGCAATCCCCGCCCCTACCTGTCCCATGACTTTCAGGTTAATGCCCAGCAGATCGTCCCGGCTCATGCCCGGCTTGCGCGGCACCCCGGCGGTGACAATCACCACATCGGCCCCGGCAATGCCCGAATAGCTGTCGGTTCCGGCCAGTTTGGCGTTAAAGCCCTCCACCGGGCTCGATTCAAACAGATCAAGCGCCTTGCCCTGGGGCACGCCGTCAACAATGTCAAACAGGATGATATCGCCAAGCTCTTTCAAGCCCGCCAGATGCGCCAGCGTGCCGCCGATCATTCCTGAGCCAATAAGCGCTATTTTATTTCTAGCCATGGATAAGGCCTCCATTTCATCTTGGTGTTGTCCCAATGAGTATCAAGCTGCGCATAGCCCCGCAATCCGCAAAACTATGCACGACGTTAGTCTGTAAAAAGTGGTTTTTCAAAGCTCATCTCTTGAGCGCAAAAATCTTCACGCTGGCCGCGTATTCATTAAAATCGATTTCATCAATCAGATCACTCATCCGGTCATGATAAGACGCTTCCTCCGGCGCGCCGCAACAGCCCGAGCCCTCGCCCGCAACCGGCGTGCAGCAGCCTGAAACCCCGCCCTGCTTATAGGCGTTGAGATCAGAACCTGCATCCATCACTTCAACCGCATCGAAACCGGCACTGACAAGTTTTTCCCGGTTCCCGTCAATCGAGATTGCGCCGGAGACACATGAGGTCCAGGCGGCCATGGAATCGCGGATGGCGTCGGGCAAATCCTTCCTCAAGGCAATATCGCTAATCGCCAGCCGCCCGCCCGGCTTCAGGATGCGGAAAATTTCCCTATAGGCCGCGTCCTTGTCCTCCACCAGATTAATGACGCAATTGGAAATGACGCAATCGACCGAATTGTCCTCCAGCGGCATGGCGGCGATTTCCGCCAGATGAAACGCGGCATTGCTCACCCCGGCCTTTTGCGCATTGCGCCGCGCCAGCGCGATCATATCTTCGGTCATGTCAATACCGATGGCATGGCCCTCAGGCCCGACCTTTTTTGCCGCCAGAAACACATCAATACCGCCGCCCGAGCCAAGATCAACCACCGTTTCACCGGTGCGCAGCGAGGCCATGGCCACCGGATTGCCGCAGGAAAGCCCCATATTGGCCTCATCGGGGATCGAGCCCAGTTCCTCGGCCGTATACCCAAAAGATTCGGCAATCTTGCGAATGCCCTCATCTTCCGATGAAATCCCCGAACGCGCCACCGCGCCGTAACCGCTCTTGACCGCCTCGGTAATGTCCTGCGTCATCTCATTTTCCCCTTTAAAAAACCATACAACCAATAACTGATTCGTTTTGCGCCAATTTCAACCGCTGCGCATTTCAACAAGCCGTGAAGCGGTGCGTTCAAAAGCGCCCGCGCCGCTGCTGGCAACATAAAGCGCATGTGGTTCGGCGGCAGCCGAGATAATCAGCCTTGTCCCCGCATCATAAAGCGCATCGATCAGGGTTATAAACCGTCTGGCCTCATTGCGTTTGGCAACGTCCATAACCGGCACATTGGCAAGAAACAGCGCGTGATAGGTTTGCGCGATGGCCAGGTAATCCGCCGCCCCCAGCGGCTGGCCGCACAATTGCGCAAAATCAAAAAACGCCGCGCCGCAAGCGGCGCGCGGCACCTGCACCAAACGCCCCTTG
>CAZIVB010000161.1:0-5906 GCA_964542565.1 uncultured Hyphomicrobiales bacterium
CGCCAACGCCGGTGACGCCGAAATGCAGGCCCGCATCAAAACCCATAAAGAACGCCGCGGCAGGGAGTGGATCACAATCGAAGAAGAGATCGATCTTGCCGCCGCCATAACGGACAACGCCCTGCCCGGCCGCATGGTGATGGTGGATTGCCTGACCCTGTGGCTGTCCAATCTGATGCTGGCGGGGCGGCAGGTGGAGGCGGAATGCGGCCGGCTGCTCGAAGCCCTGAACCAGTCGCGCGGCCCGGTGGTTCTGGTCTCATCGGAAGTGGGGCTCGGCATTGTGCCGGAGAATGCCGCCGCCCGCGCCTTTCGCGATTATCAGGGCACGCTCAATCAGGGGCTTGCGCAGCGGGCCGATTATGTTGTCTTAATGAGCGCCGGTTTGCCCCTCACCCTGAAACAGAGTTAAAACATGCTTGATGCCCGCAAAATTCCCGCCACGGTAATCACCGGATTTCTCGGCGCGGGGAAAACCACCTTGATCCGCCATCTGATCGAAAACGCCGCTGGCCGCCGCATCGCGCTGATCGTCAACGAGTTCGGCGATGTGGGTATCGACGGCGAAATGCTCAAAGCCTGCGGCAATGAAGATTGCGGTGATGACGACATTATCGAACTGGCCAATGGCTGCATCTGCTGCACCGTGGCGGAGGATTTCATCCCCACCATGGAAAAGCTGCTGGAGCGTGAAAATCCGCCGGAATATATCGTCATTGAGACCTCCGGCCTGGCACTGCCGCAACCGCTGGTGCGCGCCTTTAACTGGCCCGAGATCAAGACCCGCGTTACCGTTGACGCGGTGGTCACCCTTGTTGACGCCGCCGCTCTGGCGCTGGGCAAGGTGACGCAAAACGAGGCGCAAATTCAGGCCGTGCGTCAGGCCGATGACATGCTTGATCATGAAACCCCGCTGGGCGAGCTGTTTGAAGATCAGGTCAGTTGCGCCGATCTTATTGTCATGAACAAGACCGATCTGATTTCGGACGAAACCGCAACCCAGATTGAAAACGGCATTAAAGACCAGATGCGCGGCGGCACTTCCATCATCCGCGCCGCTCATGGCAAACTCCCGCCTGAAATCCTCATCGGCATCGAGGCGAGGGCGGAAGATGACGGGCGTCTCTCGCATCACGAAAGCGCCAGCGGCGAGCACCATCACGACCATAATGATTTTGCCAGCTTCGCCGTTGAGCCGGGCGAGATCCTTAACCACAAACTCTTCACCCAAAACCTCAAACCCGTCCTCGCCGAACACGGTATTTTACGCCTGAAAGGCTTTGCCGCCGTAACCGGCAAGCCCATGCGGCTGGTGATCCAGGCGGTTGGTCCGCGCATTGACGCCTATTTCGACCGCGAATGGAAAAATGGCGAGAAACGCCAAAGCGCCCTTGTCGTCATCGGCGAGGCCCATCTCGACAAAGACGCCATTACCGCGGCTATCCTTGCCGCCGGAGGCTGATCTTGCATCTTCTAAGCGCCCAGCCCGGCGCGGTTCTTGATGGCGCGGAGCCTGTTGATCTGGCGCAGGAGCCCGGCGATATCGTGCTGCTCAGCGCCGCGGATACCGAGATCAACGCCCTTGCCCATGCCAAAGCCGAACTGGGCAGGCAAATCCCCTCTCTGCGCCTCGCCAATTTAAGCCATTTGAGCCATAATTATTCGGTTGATCTTTATCTTGAAAAAACCCTTTCCGGCGCCAAGCTGATTATCCTGCGCCTCATGGGCGGCCCGTCCTACTGGCGCTACGGGCTTGATGAGCTCACCGCTTTGGCCCGCGGGCGCGGCATCATGCTCGCCGTCATGCCCGGCGATCACCGCCCGGACCCGGCGCTTGAGGGGGCCTCCACCTTGCCCGAAACCGATGTCAACCGCCTCTGGGCCTATATGGTGGAGGGCGGCCCGGCCAATATGAACCGGCTTTTGCGTTATTGCGCCTATCTCCTGCACGGAGGTGAAAAGCCAAAACCCGCCGCCCCCCTGCCCCAGGCGCTTCTCTACTGGCCGGGTCAAAACAGCCCCGATCTGGAACTTGTCCGCCAACGCTGGAGCCCGGGCGCGCCCATTGCCCCGCTCATTTTCTACCGCGCCCTGTTGCAGGCCGCCGATACCGCCCCCATCGACGCGCTCGCCAACGCCCTGCTTGAAAAGGGGATAAATCCCCTGCCTATCGCCGTCACATCGCTCAAAGATCAAGCGGCCAGCGCCATCATATGGCAATATTTCAAGGCCGCGCCGCCTTCGGTTATCATCAACTGCACCGGCTTTGCGGTTTCCTCTCCCGGCGCGGACTGGCGCGGCGCGGTGCTGGACAAACCCGGTGTCCCGGTTTTGCAAGCCATCCTCGCCGGCATCAACGAAACCGACTGGCGGGAAAACCAGCGCGGCCTGGGGGCGCGCGATATCGCCATGAGCGTCTCCCTGCCCGAGATTGACGGGCGTATCTTGTCCCGCGCCATCTCGTTTAAATCCGAGCGCCGTTTTGATGCGGCCTCGCAAACCGGTCTCATCATTCACAGCCCCCGCGCCGACCGTATCACTTACGTTGCCGAACTCGCCGCCAACTGGGCCCGCCTGGCCCAAACCCCGGCCAAAGCCCGCAACATCGCCATTATCCTGTCCAACTACCCCTCATCCGATGGCCGCATAGCCAATGGCGTCGGGCTTGATACACCCGCCGGTACGATCAGGCTTTTAAACGCCATGCAGGCGGCCGGATATACAGCCGGAAACCTGCCTGAAAACGGCGCGGAACTGATGCGGCAATTGCAGAGCGGCCCGACAAACGCACCGCTTGGCGGCAAAACCATCAGCCATATCCTGCCTCTTAGCGAATATCTTGCCGTTTTCACCGCCCTGCCGCCGCGCATTCAGGACGAGATAAACACCCGCTGGGGCGCGCCGCAGGACGACCATTTCTTCCTGAGCAAAGACCAGGGCTTTGCCATCGGCGCATTGCACTCAGGCAATATCACCATCGCGGTTCAGCCGGCGCGCGGCTATGACATGGACGCCAAGACCATCCACCATGACCCCGAACTTGCCCCGCCCCATGGCTATCTTGCCTTTTATATCTGGATTAGAAAAATATTCCACGCCCATGCGGTGCTGCATATGGGCAAGCATGGCAACCTTGAATGGCTTCCGGGCAAGGCGCTGGCGCTCTCGGGCGAATGTTATCCTGAAATCCTGCTCGGCCCCCTGCCCCATATCTATCCCTTTATCGCCAATGATCCGGGCGAGGGCACCCAGGCGAAGAGGCGCACATCGGCGGTTATTGTCTCTCACCTCACCCCGCCGCTCACCCGCGCCGATACCTATGGCCCGTTAAAAGACCTTGAAGCCCTTGTGGATGAATATTACGAGGCCTCGGGTGTTGATCCGCGCCGCCTGAAGCTGCTCGGCGCCCGCATCCTCGATAAAACCCGCGATCTGGGGCTCGACAAGGATTGCGGCATCAAAAGCGGCGCCAGCGAGAACGAGCAACTCCAGCAACTTGACAATTATCTGTGTGAGCTCAAGGAGCTGCAAATCCGCGACGGGCTGCATGTTTTCGGCCAAAACCCGCAAGGCGAACAGCTTGACAATCTCACCCTCGCCCTGCTGCGTATTCCGCGCAAACAGGGCAAGGGCGAAGACGCCTCGCTCGTCCGCGCCCTCTCCCATGATCTGCAACTTGAGCGTTTTGACCCGCTGGATTGCGAATATGCCGAGCCTTGGGACGGGCCGCGCCCGGCCGCCCTCGCCAACATCCCGGCAACAAGCTGGCGCATCAACGGCGATACGGTGGAGCGCCTCGAAGCGCTGGCGCTTGATCTCGTTTCGGGCGCAAAAACCGCGCCGGAGAGCTGGACGCAAACAAATGCCGTTCTGACCGGACTGGAAAACACCGTGCGCCCCCGCCTCGCCGCCTGCGGCAAGGCCGAGATTAAAGGCGCGCTCAGAGCCCTTGACGGAAAATTCCTGGCCCCCGGCCCTTCCGGCGCGCCGACGCGCGGACGGCTTGACGTTTTGCCCACGGGCAAGAATTTTTATTCCGTCGACACGCGAAGCGTCCCCACCAAAACCGCATGGGATCTGGGGCGGCTTTCCGCCGACCGGCTGATCACCGCTTATTTTCAGGAGCATGGAGAATGGCCGCGCCGGATGGGACTTTCCGCCTGGGGCACCTCCAATATGCGCACCGGCGGCGATGATATCGCCCAGGCGCTGGCCCTCATCGGCGCTCGCCCGCAATGGGACCCGGCCTCGCGCCGGGTGACCGGTTTCAAAATCATTCCCTTGAGCGAGCTTAAACGCCCGCGTATCGACATTCTCTTCCGCATATCCGGCTTTTTCCGTGACGCCTTTCCGGCCCAGATTGACCTGCTCGACAGCGCCTGCCGCGCCGTGGCGGCGCTGGATGAACCGGCCGGGGCCAACCCGCTGGCAAAGAGCGATGCACCGCGCATCTTCGGCGCCAAACCGGGCCGTTTTGGCGCCGGGTTGCAGGACAGGATCGAAACCGGCGCCTGGAGCACAAGGGACGATCTGGCCAAAGCCTATATAGATCAGGGCGCCCATGCCTATGGGGCCGGGCTTGAGGGCAAAGCGGCAAAAACGCAGTTCAAAGCCTTGCTAAAATCCCTTGACGCCGTGGTCCACAATCAGGATGCGCGCGAGTTTGACCTGCTGGATTCCGATGATTTTTACGATTTTGAAGGCGGTATGGCGGCAGCAGCGGAGCATGTGAGCGGCAAGACGCCAATGATCTATCACAATGATCACTCCAACCCGCAAAACCCCAAAATCCGCACCCTGGAAAACGAGATTTCCCTCATCGTCCGCGGCCGGGCCGCTAACCCGAAATGGATCAGGGGCCAGATGCGCCACGGCTACAAGGGCGCGGCCGACATGGCCCAGACGCTGTCAAACCTGTTCGCCTTTGCCGCCACCACCGGCGCGGTGGCCAATCATCATTTTGAAATGCTGTTTGAGGCCTATCTTATCGACCCGCAAACCCTCGCTTTTCTCGAAGACGCCAACCCCGCCGCCCTGCGCGACATGGCGGCAAAATTTCTTGAAGCTTCATCACGCGATTTATGGCGACCCCGGCGCAACTCTGCGCTAGATTATTTATCCGAACTGACAAAGCAGGAAACTCCGCAATGAGCGCAACGAAAGACACCGCCCGCCACCATGAAAAAATGAAAAAACGCAAGGCGGCGCAGGATAAAAAAACCTCGCAGAAAACCATCGAGAAGGGCCTGCTCATCGTCCATACCGGCTCGGGCAAGGGCAAGTCCACCGCCGCCTTTGGCATGGCGATGCGCGCCATCGCCCATGGCATGAATATCGGCATTATCCAGTTCATCAAGGGGGCGTGGCAGAGCGGCGAGCGCGATATTTTTGAAAAATTCCCGCAAAATGTCGAAATCCACGCCGCCGGGGAAGGTTTTACCTGGGAAACCCAGGACCGGACCCGCGATATCGAGCTGGTCACAAAGGCGTGGGAAAAAGCAAAGGCGATGATCATAGACCCGAAGATCAAAATGGTCATCCTCGATGAGCTCAATATCGCCCTGCGCTATGAGTATCTGCCGCTGGACGAGGTGGTTGAATTTCTGCAAAACCGCCCCGGCGACACCCATGTCATTGTCACCGGCCGCAATGCCAAAACCCCCCTGGTGGAAGCGGCCGATCTGGTCACCGAAATGGCCCTCATCAAGCACCCCTTCCGCAGCGGCGTCAAGGCGCAGCCGGGTATAGAATTCTAGCTTTCTAGATTATAAAGGGAAGATATGCGCTTTAGCCCCCTTGTCCCGCCCCCCTCTTTGCCGATGCGCCCGAATAACGCCATGCCAAAACCGGCGATCATCCTTCTGGGCACCGGCTCAAACACCGGCAAATCGCTGATGGCCGCCGGG
>CAZIVB010000162.1:0-5902 GCA_964542565.1 uncultured Hyphomicrobiales bacterium
CCTTGCCCGAAACGCTCAAGGCCAGACGGGCGCAGCCGCCTGGTCTGGCCGAAATCTTGCGCAATTACAAACGGTTGTTGCAAAATCGTATTTTCGTGTTTTATGTCGCCGGGGCCTCCCTGGCCTTTGCCGGGCTGTTTGCCTTTATCTCGGGTTCCTCCTTTGTTTTTCAGGATGTCTATGGCCTTTCCCCGCGCCTTTACGGGCTCTCCTTTGCCTTCATGGTGGCCGGATATATCACCGGAACCCTGATCGGGGCGCGGCTCACCATGCAACTGGGACTGGACCGGGTGATTAATCTGGGGGCGCTTTTTCTTCTTGCCGGCGGGACAATTATGGCGGCCATGGTCTTTTATCAGGTCGCCGGAGCCTGGAACATCATCATGCCGATGACGCTGTATTCCGCCGGGGTCGGCATGGTTCTGCCGCAATGCATGGCCGGGGCGTTGACGCCGTTTCCCGAAAAAGCCGGTACGGCGTCCTCACTGCTCGGATTCTTGCAGACCAGCTCCGGGGCGGCGGCGGGCATTCTTGCCGGTCACAATCTGGCAAACGGCGCCTGGGGGCTGGCGCTCCTGATTGCCCTGCTGGGCATCGCCGCCTTTATTCTGATTGCGGGCAAAAAACTACTGGCCGTTCCCGGAACCTGAAAACAGCCGTTTGAGAAATCCCGCATCAACGGAAAAACCGCGCTTGCGCTCTGGCGGCCCGGCCGGCGGGGCCAGATCGGTTTTAGAGCTTGAGGCCACTTTGAGGCCCGAATCAAGTCTGCGGCCTATTCCCGGCAGGCCCCGGTCGGGAAGCCCCTCATGGGCTAAGAGCATGAAATCCTTCCAGATTTGCGCCGGCAACCCGCCGCCGGTGACCTTTTTCATGCTGGAGCCGTCATCATTGCCGACCCAGACGCCGGTGCTCAGATCGCCGCTGTAACCGATGAACCAGGCATCCCTGAAGCCCTGCGAGGTGCCGGTTTTTCCCGCCACCATGCGCTTCATGCGGGCGCGTTTGCCGGTGCCGTAGCTTATCACGGCCCGCAGCATGGTATTCATCTGTGCGACATGGCCGGGCCGGATGATCCGCCTTGGCCCCGAGCCTGAACGCTCAAAGAGCACCTTGCCGCTTCTTGTGCGCACCCTTGTGATGACATAGGGGATAACGCTGAAGCCGCCGTTCATGAACGGTGTATAGGCGCCGGTAAGCTCAAGCAGGGAAACTTCCGCCGTTCCGAGTGACAAGGAAGGGTTATTGTGCAGGGGCGAGGATATGCCCAGCCGGCGCGCGGTGGAGATCACCTTGTCTATGCCCACCTCTTCGGTGAGCCCGGCCGCCACCGTATTGATTGAGCGGGCGAGCGCATTTTGCAAGGAGACCCTGCCCGAATAGCCGCCGGAGTAGTTGCGCGGCATCCAGCCCTTGATGATCATCGGGCGGTCCTTGCGGATGGTCCGGGGGCCAAGCCCCGCTTCAAGGGCGCTTAAATAGACAAAGGGTTTAAAGGCCGAGCCGGGCTGGCGGCGCGCCTTGACCGCCCGGTTGAACTGGCTGGCGCCGTAATCCACCCCGCCGACCAGCGCCAGAACAGCGCCGTTATTATCCAGCGCGATCAGGGCGGCCTGTCCGGCATTGCCCCGCGGGCCTTCCCGTTTCATCCATTTTTGAACCACATATCTTGCCTTTTGCTGCAAGGTCCGGTCCAGGGTGGTCTCCACGATCACATCGCCGCTCAACTCGCCGGTATAATCGCGCAGCATCCCGGCCACCCAGTCCACCGCATAGCCCGAACCGGGCAGGGGTTTGCGTATTGATCTTGAGCCGGGATTTTTCAGGGCATGGGCCTGTTCCGCCTGGCTGATATAGCCCTCGCCGCGCATATTGGCCAGAACGAGAGATGTGCGGGCGCGGGCAAGTTCGGGGTTTTTATTCGGTGCATAACGCGAGGGGGCTTTTAACAATCCGGCCAGGGTTGCCGCCTCGCTCAAGGTGACATGGCGCGCCGATTTGCTGAAATAACGCTGGGCGGCGGCATCGACCCCATAGGTGCCCGCGCCCAGATAAACCCGGTTCAGATACATCTCCAGAATCTGGTTTTTGGAATATTTGCGCTCCAGCCACAGGGCAAGCTGAAGCTCGCGCATTTTACGGCTAAAAGTGCGATCCGGCTTCAAGAACAGGTTTTTGGCAAGCTGCTGGCTGATGGTGCTGCCGCCCTGAACGATGCGCCCGGCAGTGAGATTGGCGAACATGGCGCGGAAAAGCCCCAGCGGATCGACGCCGAAATGCGAGTAAAACCGCCGGTCCTCGGTGGCGATAACCGCCTGCAGGAGATGCGGCGGCATATCCTCGATCCGCAGGGCATGGCCGCGATAGACGCCGCGCCGCGCCAGCTCGCCGCCATGGCGGTCGAGAATCACGATGGAGGGGGCGCGCTGGGGAATTTTGAGCTTGTCCGGGTTGGGCAGCGAGAGGGCGTAATAGCCCATCAGACCGGCAAATCCCAGCATGAGCCACAAGCCCGCAACGGTGCTCCAATAGGTCAGTTTTTTTAAAAAAACCAGCAGGATTGAGCTTTTACGGCGCGGATTACGGCGCTTTTTACGCGCCGTAGCCGGGCGCGCCCTGACACCCGATTTGCGGCTCTGCGGACGGGTCTTCCCGTTCGGCTTTTTTTTCTGGCTGGTCAAAGCGGGGTCCTGACAAGAATCTATCGGTTTTCACCCTAGAAAGACCAGTTTAATACGGCGTTAACTTGAGCGGTGTCGGCGAGGCGATACGCACGGATTTTATCCGCGCTTTCGCGGCATGGACCGGCGGGGCCCGGGTTCGCGGCTTTCCCGGCGCTCTTTCTCGCGCTTGCGCATTTCATCCGACAAATTCATCAGTCCGGTCAGGACCGCGCGCCGGTCGCCGGCGGGGAAAAGATGCAGCAAAACACGGTCTGCCCTGGCGGCGGCCTGCCGGGCTCTTTTCAACCGGCGTTTGCCGGCGAGGGTCAAATCAAGCTGGACCCCGCGCGGACTGCCCGGACGCGGTTCGCGGCTGATATAGCCGCAGGCCTCCATGCGCGCGGCGATTTCGGCGATCGTGCTGGTATCCGCGCCCATTTGCGCCGCCAGTTCCTTCTGCCCCAGACCGGGGTTGCGCAAGATGGAAAGCAAAAAGGCAAATTGCGGCCGGGTGAAACCGATGCTTCCCATTTCCTCGCGGAAAATCTCGGTAGCCAGTTGCTGCGCCCGGTGCAGGAGATGGGCCATGGAGCGGTCGAGCTTTACAAGCTCTTTGGGAAGGCGGACGGAACGGGGCGGTTCAGGCGGTGTCATCACGCTCGATCATGTGCTTTTTGATCAATCCGGTTTGAGCCATGGCAAAAACGACCGTTAAGGGCGCAAAACCGAAAACTTTCAGATTGACCCACATATCGGTGGAGAAATTTCGCCAGACATACTCATTGAGCAGGGCAAGGCCGGCAAAAAACACCGCCCAGCGCAAGGTCATGCGGCGCCAGCCCTCCTTGTCAAGCTCAAGCGCGGCGCCAAACAGATCGGCGAGGAAATAACGCTTCATCCAGTATCCGCCGAGCAGGATCACCGTAAAGAGCAGATAAACCAGAGTGGGTTTCACCTTGATAAAGGTTTCATCATTCAGCCACAGGGTCAGCCCGCCAAAGACAAACACAAACGCCGCCGTAATCAGGGGCATTTTCGCCAGTTTGCGGGTCAGGACAAAAGAGACAACCAGCGCTATGGCGCTGGCGGCCATGAAGATGGCGGTGGCGGTAAAAATGCCGTATTTGGCGTTGGCGGCAAAAAAAACGACAAGAGGACCATATTCGCTGAGCGCTTTGATGACGGGATGCATGGGCTGATTTTATCCTTATATCCGGGTCAGATCAATATAGCTCTCAAGCGCGATATCACGATGCGTGCATGCGGCCCTTAACGTGTTGAGCAGCAAACAGGCGATGGTCATCGGCCCGGCGCCGCCGGGCACCGGGGTGATGAAGCCGGCGGTTTTCACCGCGGTGTCAAACTCGACATCGCCGATCAGGCGGGTCTTGCCGCTGCCTGCATCCACCCGGTTGATCCCGACATCAATGACACAGGCTCCCGGGCGCACCCAGCTCCCCTTGATCAGTTCCGGAACCCCCACCGCCGCGATGAGCAGATCGGCGCCGTGGCAGACCTGGTTGAGATGGCGGGTGCGCGAATGGGCAATGGTGACGGTGCAGTTTTCGTTCAGCAATAATTGCCCCAGCGGCTTGCCGACCAGATTGGAGCGCCCGACAATGACGGCGTTCAGACCCTGTAAATCGCCAAGGGCATGGCGCGCCAGCATGACACAGCCAACCGGGGTGCAGGGGCGCAAACCCTCGCGGCCGCTGATCAGGCGGCCGGCATTGATCACATGCAGCCCGTCAACATCCTTGTCCGGGTCAATGGCGTCGATAACGCGGTTGGCATCGATATGCCCGGGCAGGGGAAGCTGAACCAGAATGCCGTCCACCGCCGGGGCGCGGTTGAGGTTTTCAACCAGTTCGAGGATTTGTTGTTCGCCGGTTTCGGCCGGCAGGCGGTGGGTGAAGGATTTCATTCCCGCCTCGGCGCATTGCCGGCCCTTGTTGCGCACATAGACCTGGCTTGCCGGATCCTCGCCCACCAGTACAACCGCAAGTCCGGGCTGAATATCATGTTTGCGGGCAATTTTTTCCGTGGCGGTTTTTATGGTGGCGCGCAGATCCGCCGCGATCGCCTTGCCGTCAATAATCCTCGCCTGCCCGCTCATGGTGTCTCCTCCTGCGCTAATCCGGCAAGCATGGTCTCAAGCTGTCGCTTCAACCGCGCCGGTTCACCTTCCAGCCTAACCGTTTTAATACGGGAAGTGGCTCCTGATGCAAGCGTTACCTGCGTTCGGGAAAGATTTAACGCCCTGGCCAGCAGGCGCAGAAGGGCAATATTGGCTTTTCCCTTCTCCGGCACGGCGCGCACCCGCGCCTTGAGCACCATACGGCCATCGGACAATGCGGCCAGCCCGTCAAGCGCGTCACGGGATGATTTGGGCGTCAGGCGGACACTCAGTTTGAGGCCATCGGGAAGCAGGGAAAAAAGCGGGGCCGGGGCGGGCAAATTACATCAACATCTCAAACAGCAGGTTGCGCAGGAAAAACAGGCCCAGAATGAGGACAATCGGCGAGAGGTCAATTCCGCCCAGATCAGGCATGATCTTCCTGATGGGGCGCAGGGCCGGTTCCGTTATCTTGTGCAGAAAATTGCCGACGGCATAGACAAAGCGGTTCTGGGTGTTGACAACATTAAACGCCACCAGCCAGCTCAGGACGGCGCTGGCGATAAGAATCCACACATAGAGGGAGATAATCTGGCTCAGCAGGATAAGAATGGATTGCATTGAGGTTTCCAAATGAAGAATTTATTTCTTGTGACACATTTAAGCTCTGAGCCGGGCATGTGCAAGTCCGATTGAGAAAAGGGTTAATTTCACGGCCTTTTCAAACGCCTTCGCCGCCGCCCGCGCCCTGGCCTTCCCGCCCTGCCGGAATGATAATTTTTTCAGGGGTTAAAGGCGAAAGGCGGCGGAAATAAACCCGCCAATCAGCGGCAATGCTTGACATGGCGGGCAAAAGCCCCATAAAACGCGCCTTGAAGGAAACAACTGCACCATCTGGATGACAAAAGGGGCCGTAGCTCAGTTGGGAGAGCGCTACGTTCGCAATGTAGAGGTCAGGGGTTCGATTCCCCTCGGCTCCACCAGGTCCATGGGTGGTGCATGGATTGAACAGGCAAGACGCGAGATGGCGGCAAGACCGTGTTTGGCGTAAATTGAAGGAGTACCGGCTATGGCCGTCCCAATGAAAAAAGTGTCGCGGATGAAACGCGGCTTCCGGCGCTCG
>CAZIVB010000163.1:0-5896 GCA_964542565.1 uncultured Hyphomicrobiales bacterium
GCTGCCCGATTATGTCGTTAATGATCAGGCGCAGCTGGTGACTCTGCTGCCGGAATGCGAAACGCCGAGCTATGACACCTATATTGTTTATACGGAAGAATTGCGCCATTCAAAACGGGTTTCAGTTTTTCGCGATTTTCTGTATGGCACTTCGCGCAGCTGGTCGTTTTAGATTAATTCTTTTTTTAATTGAATCGGCACCGGCCCCCGCCCCCTCCCGGCCACCCATGCCATTGTCAAATTGTGGATGGCCGGGAGGGGGCGCGGGCCGGTGCCGACTAGACGTGAAAGACTCTAACTGGAAAAATCCGCAAGTAAGGCCACCGCATGGCAAGCGGGCTGAGCCATGCGCAATTCGCATAGCTCCTATGACTGAATATATCTTGTCGATTCACGCCTAAATGACCATCTTAGTCACAACAGGTTGGTTGACAACTTTGTTAAGCGGAAGTTCCTCCCTCCCCATTTGAAGTCTTCCGCTTCCCGGGCGATCTTGTACCCTTATGTATCGCCCTGTTTTGCGCACACTCCCTCAGAGCGCAAAGCGAAACTCTTTACCGGGCCCTGCAATAGCAGCGGCCCGGTTTTTTTTACTTTGTTTTTATTGCCGCGCTTCCTTGCCGGGTATTTTCCGGCTCCGGAGACTTGCATTTGCATGGCAATCCCTCACCCTGACCCTCTCCCATGGGGAAGAGATCGGCGCATAGTGCCGGGTGAGGGGGCAAAATCCTTGCGTTCCGGTTTTCCCGAACGGCGGGGTGCGAAGGCGCTTTTTAAGCCTCCGCCCTTGCCTGGATGACCTGATCGGCAAGGCGGCCGGTCAGTTCGGTCAGATGATCGAATGTGGCCTTGAAGGTGCCGACGCCGGCGGTGGCCGAGCGCAATTCGATAATCAGATTGCCCAGTTCCGATTCCGGGATCTGGGCGTTGACCTGATCCCAGCCCGGCCAGCCGGGTTTGGCGTCAAAACCGAGGATGTGGCCGCGCTTGCCCGAGATGATGGCGTTGATCCTGGCGGTGGCGTCCGAGGGGATGTCGATCTCGACCGCCATCACCGGCTCCAGCAAAACCGGCCGGCATTCGGGCATGCCCTCGGTCATGGCGATCCGGCCGGCGGTGCGAAAAGCCATATCGGAGGAATCCACCGTATGATAGGAGCCGTCCTTCAAGGTGACGCCGATATCAACGGCGGGGAAGCCCAGCGGGCCTTTTTTGAGATAATCCTTCACCCCCAGTTCCACCGAGGGGATGTACTGGCGCGGCACCACGCCGCCGGAAATGGTTTCGGTAAACTCAAAACCGCTGCCGCGCGGCAGGGGCCTGATTTCGATCACCACATCGCCAAACTGGCCGTGTCCGCCGGACTGCTTTTTATGGCGGCCGCGAATTTCGGTTTTCTTGCGGATGGTTTCCTTATAGGGGATGAGACGCTGTTTCAATTCAACGCCGATGGAATAGCGGCCCTGGAGTTTTTCAAGCGCGACGCGCAGATGCATCTCGCCCTGGCCCCACAGCACCATCTGGTTGGTGTCCTGGGTGTGATCGAGTTTCAGGGACGGGTCCTCTTCCAGAATCTTGGCCACGGCGGCGGTAAACTTGACCTCGTCCTTGTGTTCCATGACATGGGCGGCGGCGGCGTAAACCGGAGCCCTCGGCTCGGGCATGATCAACTGGTCCGTACCACCTTTTTCACTCGACAACGTCATGCCGGTTTTTACCTGGTCAAGGCGTCCCAGAGCCAGGGTCGTGCCGGTTTGGCCGTCATCGGTCTTTTTCGGCTCCGAGCCGGTCAGGGTGAAGACGCCCGAGACGCGTTCGGTCAGCCCTTCGGGCCCATAGAGGGTCATACTGTCCTTGACGCTTCCGGCCAGGACCCGGGCGAGGGAGAGCTTGCCGCCATGGGAGGTGTGAAAGGTTTTCAGGATCTGGACGATGGTTTCATCCGGCCGGGCGCTGGCGCCAAGGCGCGCCGCGGTGCGGTCGATGAAGGGGGCTTCATGGCGAAGCGCTTTCAAAAGCCGGAAAATTCCGTGGCCCTTGAGCGCCGAGCCAAGGAAGACCGGGCAGATGACGCCTTCTTCCAGATCCTGCGAGAGACCCTCGAAGACCTTGTCGCGCGGCGGCTCCATATCCTCCAGAAGCTGCTCCATCAGCTCATCGTCATAATCGGCCAGCTGCTCCAGCATCTGGAAATGAGCCTCTTCCTCACGGTTCTTGAGGGTGTCGGGCAGCTCGATGACTTTGCTGGGGGCCTGTTCGCGGTACACATAGGCGCGCTCCAGCGCCAGATCGACAAAACCGGTGGCGATACCGTTCTCCCAGATGGGGATCTGGCGCAGGACGAGAGGTGTGGAACTGGCGATTTGCAGGGATTTCAATATGGTGCGCACCTGGCCGTCGGTATTGTCGATCTTGTTCAGAAACAAAAAATGCGGCACACCGATATCCTCAAGCTCCTTGAGAATGAGCTGCAGGGCCGGGATTTTTTTCTCATCGGGCTCGCAAACCACGATCGCCGCGTCCACGGCGGGCAGGGCGCCTTTCATCTCCTGCAAATATTCAACCGAACCGGGGCAGTCGATAAAGGTGAAGCTCTCGCCCATGAATTCGGTGGTGGCGGTGTTGAGCTCGGTGCTCATCTTGTGGTTGCGCGCTTCAGGCGAGCTGTCGCCGATTGTATTGCCGTCATTGACGCTTCCGGCCCGGGTGATCTTGCCGGTGCGCTCCAGAATCGCCTCAAGAAGGGAGGTCTTGCCGCTTAAATACGGGCCCACAAGTGCAATACACCGCGGACCCCTTGATTCACTGCCGTTTGATGTCCCCATGATACGCTCCTCACTTTTGATATCCAGATGTTCCGCCCATGTGCCGGTTGCCTGTCCTGGCGGGCAATTCGCAGATTCCATGGTTTCAAGTGTTTGAGAAGGATGCAAGCAGAATCGACCAAATCGGATAAACTCTTTCGTCGCAGTGCGGTTTTTTGGCCCGATTGCAGTTGCGCGAAAGCTTTTTTGAAGTCTTGTAATTCCGGGCTTTTTGAATCCGGGGCCCGGCTCTATATTGAAGCGTGGTTACGGGAGAAAGTGATATGAATTTGATAATCCGTCTGGGTGTCCTTGGTCTTGGCGCGGTTGCGGCGCTGAATATTGCCCTTGCGGCGGATGTGCGGGCCGAGCCCCGGGCCGAATTGGGCGAAAAGGGCCGGTTGCAGGCCGCGGCGGCCGGGCGCGGGGTTGAGGCCCGGCTTTATTACAGTGAAATGAGCGAAAACGGCGAGGTGCGCAGAACGCCCAAGCTTGAGGTCAAGGTGGGCGGCGTGGTGGTCCTTTCCATCGGCAGTGAGGAATCGTGGTTGAAATGGCCCTCGGCGCTGGCGCAAATTGTCGAGATGGACCCGTCAAACCCTTATCCGGAGGTGGTTTTCGCAACTTTTTCGGGCGGGGCGCATTGCTGCAATGTTGTGCAGATCGCCGTGAGCAGCAAGGATGGAAAAAGCTGGAGCCGGGTTGATGGCGGTATGTATGACGGCGATGTGAGAGGGGCCGAGGACGCTGACGGCGATGGCCGCTATGAGCTGGTCAACCGCGACAACCGGTTCTTATATGCGTTTTCTTCCTATGCGGGCTCGCTGGCGCCAACGCAAATCCAGCGCCTGCAAAACGGCGCTCTGGTGAATGTGACCCGAAAGGCGTCCTTTCGCCCGCGGCTGTTGCAGGAGCATGAGAATATCCGCCGCCTGATGGGCGATGTCGCCAGAGCGCAGGAGAAAAACGGTTTTCTGGCCGGTTATGTCGCCCAGAGCGCCCTCATCGGCGACGGGGCGCAGGCCTGGAATTTCATGCTCAGGCATTATGACCGCAAGGCCACCGAAGGTCTGGTCAATTGCACCGCGGGTTATGACGATCAGGGCAAATGCAAGGCGGCGGAGGTGAGGTTCAAGGATTTTCCCCAGGCGCTGGCGGCGTTCTTGCGCCAGAGCGGGTATCTGCCGGCAAGGTAGTTTTATCGCACCCGGTAGCCCTGATGGCAGGCAATGCAGGCGCTGGTAATGTTCTGCAGGGCTTTGTAAACCTCGTGCTGCGCCTCGCGTCCCGGCGCCAGTTCGGCGTTTTTCACCGCGATACCGAAGCGGGAGGCGGCGCGGTGCAACTGTGTTCCGGCCGCTTTCATACCTTCGGGCATGAATTTGGCGAGATGGGCGGCGCCGTGGCGTTCAAGAGAGGACATGCCGAGGCGTTTTTCCGCGATGGTAGCCGCCTTGTCGGCGTTGCCAACCGAGAGCTCGCCCATGATTTCGTCCAGAGCGCGCAAATGATCGCGCATATTGGCCAGCATATGTTCGGTCATCATGGCGGGGAATTTCACCAGTTCACGGCTGTCTCCGGCTGCGGCAACCGGCTTGAGGCCCGCGCCCAGCATCAAAGCGCCGCACAGGGCAAATCGGATGGATTTCATGTTTCTTTCCCTCAGGGTTTGGTCGGCTTATATGAGGAAGTAAGCTATCCTTGATTCCCTGAATTTGTTATGATTCAAATCATAGCCAGTGGAGATTGTCTTGTTTTCCCATTCTGGACTATTCGAGCAACGCCTGAAAGGCACGATGCGGACCAAGGAACTGGGTGCAGGCGATGTGCTCTTTATGAGCGGCGATGCCTCACGCGGGCTTTTTATTCTGCAATCGGGCCGGGTGAGGCTGGTGCGCCGCTGTCTTGAGGGGCGCGAGGCGACCATGCACAGCCCGCGTGTCGGCGAGAGTTTTGCCGAGGCGTCGATTTATTCCGAAACCTATCATTGTGACTGTATTGCCGATATTCCCAGCCGCGTGACCCTTGTGCCGCGGCAGATTCTGCTGCGCGAGCTTGAGCGCGAGCCTGCCTTTGCCGCCATGTTCGCGCGCCATTTGGCGGATCAGGTGCATGCCCTGCGCGCCGCGCTGGAGCTGCGCAATATCCGCAGCGCCGAACACCGGGTGATCAGCGCCCTGAATCTTAGACTGAAGCCGGGGCAAAATCATGTTACGATCGAACCCAGCCTGAAAGCCTTTGCCGGCGAGATCGGGCTGACCCATGAAGCCTTGTACCGTACATTGCGCAAGTTGGAAGATGCAGGGGCGCTGCGCCGCAAGGGCCGGCAAATCCGCTTTTCAGGAGAAAAAGCAGAGTGAAAACATTCGACAGAAAGAGACACTGGGACAAGGTCTATGAGGGGAAATCGCCTCTGGATGTGAGCTGGTTCCAGGCTGAACCTGTCCGCTCCCTTGGCCTTATTCAAAACAGCGGTATTGGAAAAGACGGCTTTGTCATTGATGTCGGCGGCGGCGCCTCGGTGCTGGTGGATGCGCTGCTGGCGGCGGGATATGCCAGGGTGGCGGTGCTTGATATCTCAGCCGGTGCGCTGGAGGCGGCGCGCGGCAGGCTGGGGGAAAGGGCGGGCGAGGTTGAATGGCTTGAGGCCGATATCACCGCTTTTAATCCGCCGCATTCCTACGCCCTGTGGCATGACCGCGCCGTTTTTCATTTTCTGACCGAAAAGGCGGACCGTGAAAACTATGTTCAGGCGCTGAAAAAAGCCGTGCCCCCGGGCGGGCATATCGTTATTGCCGCCTTTGCCGTCGGCGGGCCGCAACAATGCAGCGGGCTGGATATTGTGCAATATGACGCGGCCAAATTGCGGCGTGAGCTGGGAGAGGGATTTGAACTTGCCGAGGAAATGCAGGAGCTTCATGTCACCCCCGCCGGAGGGCAGCAGCAATTTTCCTATTTCCGGCTGGTCAGAAAATGAACCAACATGCGTTGCGCCTGATCTGATTTGGCAAGGGGGCGGGAGAAGTTTATTGAAAGGCCCGAGCCGCCCGCTCCCCCTCCCCACCACCCTCAGGGATTTTGCAAAGGGTGGT
>CAZIVB010000164.1:0-5849 GCA_964542565.1 uncultured Hyphomicrobiales bacterium
GTTTTCCGCCCGCCCATCCGGGCGTGCGTCTGTTCGCGGGCTGGCGCTGGCTCCCGCCAGCTTGCCCTGCCACGGAGGGGGGAGAACAACTCCAATGGCTGCGGCTGCAGGCTGTAGTCATCGCCGGACGGGAGTTGAACTCCCGTCCGGAACCTTTCCGAGCGGGGGAATATACCCCGCCCGGCGAGGGGGGCCTGAAGTTTGCAGTTTTTGGTTATGCTCAGGGCTCACAGTTTTGCGCCCACGGTCGCGACTGCGGCCCGGCGCCCCCGCGCCGCCCCCATGGAGGCCCGAGCGTCAGCGAGGAATAGCCGCGAATGATATAAACCTGATCCCGGGCGCAAGCGAGGAATAGCCGTGGGCGAAATCAGGCCCCGATGCGCACTTCGCCTTCCCGGTCGAGCAGCGAGGCAAGGGTGTCCATGCGCTTGCCCAGCCGTTCGGCGCGCAAATCCGCCATGGCGGGCGGCATTTTCAGGATCAGTTTGCCGTCTTCATAAAAAAGCTTCGTATGGTTGATGACCTTGGGCATGGCGGCGGAAATCATATAGGCAACCCTGAGCGCCGCGCCGAGCATGCGGGCGCGCTGCATCTCGCGCATATCGGTGAGCAGGCGCAGACGCGGGCTCAAAACCTCGCCGATCAGCCCTTCATGGCGGTAAAACACCGTCAGCGCCAGAAAGGCGCGGCCGGAATGATTAAGGCCGATAAAGGCGCCATTGGCGATGATATTGAGGCTCTGCTCGCCGCGGTAATCGGGATGGGCGCGCCAGCCGATATCCGCCAGCAGGCAGGCGGCATGGCGCAGCCGCCGCTCCTGCGGCGTCTCCGAAGGCGCGCCCTCGCCCTCAAAGAGCTGGTCGGTCCATTCACTCAACTCCTGCACATGGCGCGGCGAACGCGCCCGCAAAACCGCCAGATCCTGACAGGCGCTGTAAAGCGGGTCTTCCAGCCGCTCCTGGCTGTTAAGCTTTGAGTATAAAACCCCCTCCCGGACCCCCAGCGCCGAGATCACCACATCTTCAGCCTCGGTGAGCACCATCAACCGCTCAAGCACCGCCGCCGCGTAAGGCAGGGTCCGCGCCCGCGCCGCCGAGACACCGGGAATTTGCAGCAGCGAGGAAAGCTTGGAGCCCTTCACCAGCCGGGTGAGATCAAGGACATCCACCGCCGGAATGGTGTAGTGGTGCAAAACATGCAGCGGATAGTCATGATGCAGCATGTGAATGCGCGCCAGCATGCGCCACGAGCCGCCAACGGCATAAAACGGCAAGCCCTTATTGGCCTCCAGAAGCGGCTCGCCATCAAGCGCCCGCTTGATGATTTCCTCGGCGCGCTCAACCGAGCCCCCCGCCTCGTCCATCAGCCGCAAGCCGCCAAGCGGCGTGGTTACGCCGGGGGTAAGCTCCCCCCTGGCCACGCCGACCAGTTCCAGTGAGCCGCCGCCCATATCCCCCGCAAGGCCATTGGCTTCGGGAATGCCGGACAAAACGCCGAACCCGGCCATTTTGGCTTCTTTCTTGCCCGAAAGAACCGATATTTTAGCCCCGATCGCCTCTTCGCCGCGCGAGATGAAATCCGCGCCGTTATCAGCATCGCGCACCGCGGCCGTGGCAATCACATATTTTTTCACCACCCCGATCTGGCGCGCGATCATACGAAACCGGCGCAGGGCGGCAAGCGCCGCCGCCATGCTTTTCTTGCCCAGCTTGCCGGTGCTCGCCACCGATTCGCCCAGACCGCAAAGCGCCTTTTCATTAAAAAACGGCGCCGGCGCCCGGTGCGCGCCTTCATAAACCACCATACGCACCGAGTTGGAGCCGATATCGACGACCGCGACCGGCTCGACATCAATCAAACGCCCCGGCGCAAAGGAAGTATCAAAAAAATCCGTCATATAATTTTCAGTCTGTATCCTGATTTTCTCCCCCGATCAGGGGATATTCCAGATCCCGGCCCCGTCCTGACAGGCTGGGATTGGTCATAAAATATTTATGGGCGCTGAAGGGAAGCTCATCCTTGCCCACGGCCACACGCTGCCAGTTTCCATCAGACTGCAAAACCCAGCATTGCTGATTATCCTTCAGATTGGCGGCCATGATCTGATCAAGCACCTGCTCGTGAACCGTCGGATTCAGGATCGGCACCAGCGATTCGACCCGGCGGTCCAGATTTCGCGGCATCCAGTCCGCCGAAGAGATATAGACTTTAGCCTTACGTGAAGGCAAGCCCTCACCGCAGCCAAAACAGCAAATCCGCGAATGCTCGAGAAAGCGCCCGACAATGCTGGACACCCGGATATTCTCCGACAGACCTTTCACGCCGGGGCGCAAACAGCAAATCCCGCGCACCACAAGATCAATCTGCACCCCGGCATTGCTGGCCCGGTAGAGCGCATCAATGATCCTGCGATCAACCAGCGAATTCATCTTGGCCCAGATTTGCGCCGGACGCCCGGCGGCGGCGTGTTCGATTTCATCCTCGATATTGGCCAGCAGCCGCTTGCGCAGTCCCAGCGGCGATATGCTTAACTTTTCAAGCTCGCGCGGCTCGCCGTAACCGGTAACAAAGTTGAACAACCGCGCCACATCGCGGCCGATTGCCGGATGAATGGTAAACAGCGAAAGGTCGGTATAAATCCGCGCCGTCACGGGGTGATAATTCCCGGTCCCCAGATGCACATAGGAGCGCAGGTTTTTGCCCTCCCTGCGCACCACCAGTGAGGCCTTGGCGTGGGTTTTCCAGTCCATGAAGCCATAAACCACCTGAACCCCGGCCCGTTCCAGATCGCGGGCCCATTTGATATTGGCTGCCTCGTCAAAGCGCGCTTTGAGCTCCACCACCGCGGTTACCGATTTGCCCGATTCGGCCGCCTCGCTCAGGGCCTGGACAATCGGCGAGTCCTGCGAGGTGCGGTAAAGGGTTTGCTTGATGGCGATCACATCGGGGTCCGAGGCCGCCTGGCGCAAAAACCGCAGCACAACGTCAAAACTCTCATAGGGGTGATGGACAATCATGTCCTTTTCCCGGATGGCGGCAAAACAATCGCCGCCGTGATCGCGGATGCGCCCGGGAAAGCGCGGCGAATAGGGCGTAAAAATCAAATCCGGCCGGTCATCGGCAATGAGCTGCGAGGCTTCGGCGAACCCGACCACCCCTTCAAGGATAACCTGGGCATTTTTGCCCACATGCAACTCGGAGGCGACATATTTGCGCAGGCGCTTGGGCATCGAGGCGTCGATTTCGAGCCGGATGACCGAGCCCCGGCGGCGGCGTTTCAGCGCCGATTCAAACAGCAGAACCAGATCCTCCGCCTCTTCCTCGATCTCGATATCCGAATCGCGGATAATGCGGAAAGAGCCCTGCCCCACCACCTTGTAGCCGGGAAAAAGCTGATCGATAAACATACCGATGGCGTTTTCCAGACTGATATGGAAAATCTGCCCCTGTTTTGCCCCGGCGCCCGCAACCTTGTCCGGCAGACGGATAAAGCGCCGCAGCGAATGGGGAATGGGAAGCAGGGCGTTCATGGTCTTGCCATCGGCCTTGCGGCGCAATTGCAGCGCCTGGGTAAAGCCCAGATTGGGAATGAACGGGAAAGGATGCGCCGGGTCGATCGCCAGCGGGGTTAACACCGGAAAGATGCGCTCCAGAAAATAATTCTCCATCCACTCACGCGATCTGGCGTGAAGTTTTTCCGGCGTGAGCAGGAAAACCCCGGCTTTTTCCAGCTCGGAGCGCAGTTTTTCCCATTGTTTCTGCTGCTCGGCAATCAGGCGGTCCGTGAGCTGGTCAATGTGCTCCAGCTGCTCGGCCGGCGTCAGCCCGTCCTGGCTCCGGGTTTCAATCCCGGCCTGAACCTGCCCGTAAAGCCCCGCCACCCGGACCATGTAGAACTCGTCAAGATTGGTTGCCGAAATCGACAGGAAGCGCAAACGCTCAAACAGCGGATGGGCCGGGTTGCGCGCCTCTTCAAGCACCCGCATGTTAAAGCGCAGCCAGGACAGCTCGCGGTTGATAAAACGCTCAGGGCCCAAAGCCTCGATTTTGCTCTCTTGCTGGTCTTGACCCGAAAGGCTGGACAACTGATGAACTCCGTTTACGGTTGTTACATATTTTGCAGGACCTGCGCGGCTAACGGCTTGGTTATGGCGCGGTGTTGCGCCAGCGCTTCTTTGTCGAGCGCCTCGACAAGCTGGACCGCACTGCCCAAAGAGCGCTCCATGCGCGCCACCAGATATTCCACCATGGACGCCTCGACAAAAAGCTGCCTGTCGGCAAACAGCTTCACCAGCACCATGCACAACAGCGCATTATCGGGCTCATGAAGCTCCACCAGCGGCGCCGCCATCAGGCGCGATTTGAGATCGGCAAGCCGCACCCCCCATTCCACCGGCCAGAGACTGCTTGTGATCAGAATAAAGGCCCGGTGCTCCCGCCCCCAGTTAATGGCGTGAAACAGCGCCTCCTCATCAAGTCCGGGCAGATGCGCATCCTCGATCAGCAGGGCCCCGTTTGCCAGCAGCGCGGGAACATTCGCGGTTTCAAGCTCCGGCGCGCGCAGCTTTTGCGCCCCGCTCATGGTTTTCCAGATTTCGCCCAGATGCGACTTGCCGCTGCCCTTCGGCCCGGCCAGAATGCCCAGGGGCGAGGGCCAGTCCGGCCAGTGATCGATAAAGTCCAGCGCCTCGCGGTTACACGCGCTCAGGCAGAAATCCTCAATCCCCATCGCCGGCAAATGAGGCAGATCAAGCGCCAGTTGCCGCTCGCGCGGGCGGTGCGGGTTTTGCCTGTTATACCTTGCCATCTTCATGCTCATCAGCCGGGCCGCCAACGCCCAGATAAACCGGGCTGGAGAGATATTGCTTGAGGAAGAAGCGCAAAACCACGCCAAAAGCCGCCGCCAAGGGCACCGCGATCAACATGCCGGTAAAGCCGAACAGATAGCCAAAGGCAAACAGGGCGAACATCAGCCATACCGGATGCAGCCCGACAGAGGAGCCAACAAGCTTGGGCGAGAGGAAATTGCCTTCCAGAAACTGTCCGGCGGTGAAAATCCCGGCAATGAGCAGAATCATCACCCAGTCCGGCCAGAACTGGAACAGGGCGACACTCAGGGACAAAACCAGTCCGATGATGGACCCGACATAGGGAATAAAACTGATCAGCCCCGCCCCGAGCCCGATCAAAAGACCGAATTTAAGCCCCGCCAGCGAGAGCCCGATGGCGTAAAACACCCCCAGAATAAGACAAACCGCCCCCTGCCCGCGCAAAAACCCGTCAATGGCCTTGTCGATATCCGAGGCGATGGCGCGGATGACCGGGGCATGATCGCGCGGCAGCCAGCTATCGACCTTTTGCACCATCCGGTCCCAGTCCACCAGCATGTAAAAGGCGACGATGGGCGTAACCACCATGAGCGAGATGATATTCACCAGCGCCATGCCGCCGCTCCATAACGATTGCAGCAAACTCGCCAGCCAGCTTACTCCCTTGGCGGTGATATCGCTCATATTGCCGCTCAGGGCGCTCAAATCCCCGTTCAGGAAAGGCGAGAGCCACTTGCCGCCATATTTCACCACCAGCGTCTCGATGGATTTGAAATACGCGGGCAGATTATCGGCAAAGGCGCTCATCTGCTTGCCCAGAACAGGAATAAGAATCAGCAGTGCCAGAGAAAACATGATCAGCGCAAAGCCCAGAATGAGCGATGAGGCCAGAACCCGCCCCAGCCCCCAGCTTTCCAGCTTGTCGGCAACAGGATCAAGCAGATAGGCCAGGATCATCCCCGCCACAAAGGGCAGCAGCATGCCGCGCAAAAAGATCAGCAGCGCAATGGCGACAACCAG
>CAZIVB010000165.1:0-5835 GCA_964542565.1 uncultured Hyphomicrobiales bacterium
CCTGCTTCCTGAACCCGATGAGGTTTTTTAGCATTCATTTGTTTTCCGCCCGCCCATCCGGGCGTGCGTCCGTTCACGGGCTGGCGCTGGTTGTGCCAGCTTGCCCTGCCACGGAGGGGGAGGGTGTCTGCCGGTTCACGCCCAATGGCCGCGCCCGCACAGGCCGGGGCGCAGTCCCGAACAGCCGCGAGCGATATAAATCTGGCGCGAGGATGATCTGATGAATCTTATCCGCGCCGGAGCCACCGTTGGCGGCATGACCATGATCAGCCGCGTACTGGGCTTTTTTCGTGATGTCCTGATCGCCATGGCGCTGGGCGCCGGCCCGATTGCCGAAGCCTATGTTGTCGCCATCCGGTTTCCAAACCTGTTCCGGCGCCTGTTTGCCGAAGGGGCGTTTAATTCTGCGTTTGTGCCTTTGTTTTCCAAGCAACTGGAGGGCGAGGGCCGGGCCTCGGCGCGCCAATTTGCCCTGGAAGTCCTGAGTGTACTGACGACGGCGCTGATCATTTTGACGATTGCCGCGGAAATCCTCATGCCCTGGCTGATGTTCGCCATTGCGCCGGGCTTTGCCGGATCGCCGCAAAAATTTGATCTGGCCGTCACCTTGACCCGCATCGCCTTTCCCTATCTTCTGTTTATGTCGCTGACCGCCATGGTCAGCGGCATCCTGAACTCGCTGGGCAAATTCGCCGCCGCCGCCGCCGCCCCCATCTGGCTCAATATTGTCCTGATCTGCGCCCTGTTTGCGATTGTGGAGCTGGGTTTCAGCAATACGCCGCTGGCGGGAAAAATCCTTGTCTGGGGCATTTCCTTTGCCGGGGTTTTGCAACTGGTCACCGTCTGGGTGGCAAGCTGGCGCGCCGGGATCCGGCTGTCTTTCAAATGGCCGACCCTGACCCCGGGGGTGCGGCGTCTGGTTGCGCTGGGTGTTCCCGGTGTGATCGCGGGCGGCATAACCCAGATCAATATCGTCATCGGCACCATCATCGCCTCGCTTCAGGCCGGCGCGGTCGCCTGGCTGTATTACGCCGACCGGATTTACCAGCTTCCCCTGGGCGTTATCGGGGTGGCGATCGGCATCGTGCTGCTGCCCGAGCTCTCGCGCAAGCTGCGCGCCGGTGACGGCGAAGGGCTTTTTGGCTCCCAGAACCGGGCGCTGGAGTTTTCCATGCTGCTGACCCTGCCCGCCGCCGCCGCCCTTATCGCCATGCCCGAGCCCATTATCCAGACCCTGTTCCAGCGCGGCGCCTTTCAGGCCGCCGACACCGCCGCCACCGCCGGCGCATTGGCCGCTTTTGCCGTCGGCCTGCCTTCTTTTGTGTTGATCAAGGTTTTTTCGCCGGGCTTTTTCGCCCGTGAGGACACCAAAACGCCGATGTATTTCGCCGGGATCAGCGTGGCGGTGAATATCATCGGCTCCTTTGCTCTGTTTTATCTCATCGGCTTTGTCGGCATTGCCATCGCCACCTCGTTGGCAGGCTGGGTGAACGCGCTTGCGCTCGGTTTTACCCTGCACCGGCAGGGCCATTTCCCGCTAGATGCCAGATTGAAACGCCGCATTCCGCGCATTTTGTTTTCCTCGCTTGTCATGGCAGCGGTTTTATGGGCCATGAGCGCCTATCTCGCGCCCAGTTTTGCCGCCAATGTGCCCTCGCCGGTGCGCATAACCTTGCTGGCGGGCATGGTCTTTGGCGGGCTGGCCACATTCTGGTCGGCGGCGGAGTTTAGCGGTGCGGCGCATTTTGACGAGCTGCTGCGGCATTTTCGCCGCCCCAAGGCAAAATAATCCATCCCCCATCACTTGCCTAAGACCAGCGGGCAGGGCATAACCCTATCCGTTCAAAGTGTAAGAGGTCTGCGAATTATGAGCCATTTCACTCCCCGTGTGTTTTCCGGCGTACAGCCGACGGGCAATCTGCATCTGGGCAATTATCTCGGCGCCATCACCAAATTTGTCGCCCTGCAGGACACTCATGACTGCATTTACTGCATTGTCGATCTGCATGCGATTACGCTCTGGCAGGACCCCAAAGCCCTGACCCACAATATCCGCGAGGTCACAGCCGCCTTTCTTGCCGCCGGGGTTGATGCGCAAAAGCATATTGTCTTTAACCAATCGCAGGTCTCGGCCCATGCCGAACTGGCCTGGGTATTTAACTGTGTGGCGCGCATGGGCTGGCTCAACCGCATGACCCAGTTCAAGGAAAAGGCCGGCAAGCACAAGGAAAACGCCTCCGTCGGCCTCTTTTCCTATCCCAATCTCATGGCCGCCGATATCCTGACCTACCGCGCCACCCATGTCCCGGTGGGCGAGGACCAGAAACAGCATCTTGAACTGGCGCGTGATATCGCGCAGAAATTCAATGTCGATTTTGCCGCCTCCATTAAAGAGCACGGCCATGAAAACGGCTTTTTCCCGTTGCCGGAACCGCTGATAACCGGCCCGGCCACCCGGGTGATGTCCCTGCGCGACGGCTCGAAAAAAATGAGCAAATCCGACGCCTCCGATTACTCGCGCATCAATCTCACCGATAGCGCCGATATGATCGCCAAGAAAATCCGCAAGGCGCGCACCGATCCCGAAGCCCTGCCCAGCGAAACCGCCGGGCTGGAAGGACGGCCCGAAGCGGCCAATCTGGTGGGGATTTTCGGCGCGCTGGCGGGTAAACCGGTCGCGGAGGTTCTCAGGGAATTTGGCGGCGCCAAATTTTCCACCTTCAAACCGGCCCTTGCCGAACTGGCGGTGGAAAAACTCGGCCCCCTCGGCGCGCGCATGAATGAACTCATGGATGATCCGGGATATATTGACAGTGTTCTTGTCGATGGCGCCGAACGGGCAAGGCAGATCGCCACCCCGGTTTATGCTGACGTGAAGAAAATAATCGGCTTTATTGGTTAGCCCGGCCCAAGGCCCATCTTGACGCCGGTTTACGGACCACCCATGTTTTTTAACAAATCCAATGACGCTGGACCATTTCCAGATTAGAATAGCTCGAACTACTGCAAGAGAAAGGAAACCTTGCCATGTTTATCCAGACAGAAGCGACGCCCAACCCGGCCACGCTCAAATTCTTGCCCGGTCAGGATGTGCTGGGCGAAGGTTCCGTTGATTTTCGCTCTCCCGGCGAGGCCGCCGTTTCGCCGCTCGCCAGCCGCCTGTTTGAAATTGACGGGGTGATCGGCGTGTTTCTGGGCGCGGATTTTGTCTCCGTCACCAAGGCTGAGGGGGATTGGGAATATCTCAAACCGGCGCTTCTGGGCTCGATCATGGAGCATTTTCTCTCCGGCGCGCCGGTCATGGAGGGCGAAAGTGCCGCCCTTGATGAAAATTTCAGCGCCGAGGACGCCAATGCCGTGGCCCAGATCAAGGAATTGCTCGAAACCCGGGTCCGCCCGGCCGTTGCCCAGGATGGCGGTGATATCGTATTTCAGGGCTACCGGGACGGGATTGTCTATCTGCACATGCAGGGCGCATGTTCAGGCTGCCCCTCCTCGACCGCCACGCTGAAAAACGGCATTGAGAATTTGCTTCAGCATTTTCTCCCCGAAATACGGGAAGTCCGCGCTGTTTGATGCCCCTGCTGGCCCTTGATACCTCCACAGGGGCATGTTCGGTAGCCCTGCTGGATGAGACGGGGGGGCAAATTATCAGCTCCCGCTTCAAGCTTATGCCGCGCGGCCATGCCGAGGCGCTGGCCCCCATGGTGTCGGATGTCATGCGCGATGCGGGGTGCAAAATGACCGCGCTTGCCCGCCTTGGCGTCACCACGGGGCCGGGAACCTTCACCGGGGTTCGCATTGGCATTGCCTTTGCCCGCGCCCTGGCGGCCGCGCTTGCTATCCCGCTCAGCGGCATTTCGACCCTGCGCGCCATTGCCGCCAATGTGGATGGTAATCTTCGCGTCGCCGCCGTGATGGATGCGCGGCGCGGCGAGATGTACATGCAAATTTTCAAGCCCGGCGGTGAGGCGCAAACCGAACCGCAGGCGCTGGGGCTTTCCGAGGCTGCCGAAATCTTGCCCCATGAGAAAATGGTTCTGGTCGGCAGCGGCGCGGAATTGGTCTTCGCCAAAGGCGGCGACCCGGCCCCGGCTTGGGAACTGCCTGATATTTCCCCCTTTCCCGATGCGCGAAATGTCGCATCCTTGCTGTTTGAAAATCCCGGATACGGCCTCAAGCCCGCGCCGCTCTATCTGCGCCCCCCGGATGCAAAACAGCCGCAAAAACCCGCAATCCTCAAAACGGCAAGCCCGTGATCCGTATTCACGAGGCTTCATTTGGCGATGATCTGTGCCGCCGCGCGGCAAAACTGCATGATTTGTGTTTTGCAAAAGCCTGGGACAGGCATGAGATCGCCGCTCTTCTCGCCAGACCCGGAACCGGGCTGATTGAAGACGCGATAAATTGCGCCGCAAAGCCGCAAACCCGCGGCTTTGTCCTCTTCCGGCATGTTGTGGACGAGGCCGAAATCCTCACCCTTTGCGTTGCGCCTTCATTGCGGCGTTGCGGCATTGCCGGAGGATTAATCAAGGCCCTGAAAGATCATCTGCAACAATTTGGCGTTGAAAATCTGTTTCTTGAAGTTGACGAGACAAACCACCGCGCCCTCCGGCTCTACCGGGCATGCGGATTTGCCGGGGCCGGACACCGCAAGGATTATTACGGTTCGGGCCGCCACGGGCTCATCATGCGATTTGCAGAATCGATTGAAGCGGCCAATTGAAATTGCTAAGGGTAGGGCAACGATTTGCAGAGGTTGATCATGAACAGAATTGAAAAACTGTGTATCGAAAAGGGCATGCGCATGACGGCGCAGCGCCGGGTTATCGCGAAAATTCTTTCCGAAGCCGACGATCATCCTGATGTTGAAGAGGTCTATATCCGCTCCTCAAAGGTTGACAGCAGGATATCAATCGCGACGGTGTACCGGACGGTAAGGCTGTTTGAAGAGGCCGGGATTCTGGAGCGGCATGATTTCCGCGACGGCCGCTCGCGCTACGAACTGGCCGAATGCGACCATCACGACCATCTCATCGACCTTGAAAACGGCAATGTGATTGAATTTGTCAGTAAAGACATTGAAAAGCTGCAAAAAAAGATTGCCCGCGAGCTTGGTTTTGAGCTTGTGGACCACCGGCTTGAACTTTACGGCATTCCCCTCAAGACAAAATAATAACCCGGTCAAAGTCCGCCCGGCACCGTCATTGCGGAAGCTTGCAGACCAGCGCCCCGATCTTGACATCAAGCGCCAGATAGGTGGCGACGGCAAAACCGATGATGATCAGCCCCGCCATGCGCGAGAGCCAGATACGGTCCCTGGCGCGGGTAAGGAAATTCACCCCGAAGGCGGCGGCAATCAGCGCCGGAATGGTGGCGAGGCCAAACCCGGCCATTACCGCCGCGCCGCGTTCAGGGCCGCCGCTCAGCGCCGCATAGACAAGGGCGCTGTAAACCAGACCGCAGGGGAGAAGCCCCCACACCGCGCCTTTTAAGAATGCGCCGTGCAGGCCATTGACATGGTTCAGTTTCGAGCCCACCCATCTTAAAGGCCTGCCGATCGGCGACATAAGCCTGTTCAGGCCTTCGGAAAACCCGGCGATGCCGAGCAGCGAGAAGCCGACAAACAACAACGTCATCCCCGCCAGAACCCGCAAGATAAAATAGCCCGTCGATTGCTCAAGAGCGGACACCGCCCCCAGCCCGCCCAGCCCGGCTACGCTCCCGGCCAGGGTGTAGGTTGCAACCCGCCCCAGATTGATAACGCCGGCATGGAGCGCATAAGGCCCCATGGTCCCGCGCGCTTTTGCCGGGGCGCTTAACCCCAAAGCCCCC
>CAZIVB010000166.1:0-5828 GCA_964542565.1 uncultured Hyphomicrobiales bacterium
TCCGTGGCAGGGCAAGCTGGCAAAGCCAGCGCCAGCCCGCGAACGGACGCACGCCGGAGGCGGGCGGAAAACAAAAAAACCAAAACCGGCTCTCCCTCCCACCCGGGCCGTTGGTTCAAGAGCGAACAGTCCTCCTCACGGCTTCCACGATCATCTGCGGGGTGACTTTCAGCTCATCTTCGAGCGGCGGTGCGTAGGGGATGGGAACGCGGGGCGAGCCGAGGCGCTGGATGGGCGATTTGAGATCGCCATGGCAACTCTCCGCCACACGCGCGGCGATTTCCGCCCCGAAGCCTGAAGTGGTCACGGCTTCCTGAGCAATCACCAGACGGCCGGTTTTGCGCAGGGAGGCAAAGACCGCTTCCTCGTCCCATGGCCACAGGCTGCGCAAATCAATCACTTCCGCCTCAATGCCTTCACCGGCCAATGCGCTGGCGGCTTTTGTGCATTCATGCACCATGGCGGACCAGCTTACCAGCGTGATGTCCGTGCCGCTCCGGGCAATATGCGCCTTGCCGATCGGGGTGAGCGCGTCCATGCCGCCGGGAACCTCGCCTTCCATGGGCCACAGGTTTTTATGCTCCAGGAACACTACCGGGTCATCGCAGCGGATGGCGGCTTTGAGCAGACCTTTTACGTCGCGCGGGGTAGCCGGGGCCAGCACTACGAGGCCGGGAATATGGGTGTACCAGCTCTCCAGCGATTGCGAGTGCTGCGCCGCCAGATGGCCCCACATGCCGATGGGCTCGCGCACCACCAGCGGGGCGCGGGCCTGACCGCCGAACATATAGCGCGCCTTGGCGGCCTGATTGACCAGTTCATCAACCGCGCAAAGGGCAAAATCGGAAAAGCGCATCTCCACCACCGGCCGGGTGCCGGTCATGGCGGCGCCTAGGGCCGCGCCCATGATGGCGGCTTCCGATATCGGCGTATCGGCGATGCGGGCCGGGCCGAATTCGTCCTGCAAGCCTTTATACTGGCCAAAAACGCCGCCGCGGCCCAGATCCTCGCCCAGCGCCCAGACCGTCTCATCGCGCTGAATTTCCTCGCGCAGGGCGGCGATGGCGGCGTCCACATAACTCATGGTTCCGGTGCTGCTCATCGGCCCGCCTCCGCTGCGCCGATGTCCTGCACATCTTCATATACGATGCGCCTGTCGGGCCAGGGGGCCTTGGCGGCATTGTCCTTGACGCGGCGCATTTCGGCCGCCGCGTCGTCCTCGATAGCCTTGATGCTGCTTTCGTCAATATTGGCGTTTCGCAACATTTGCGCACAGGCGGCGACGGGGTCGCCCTTCAGGCCCTGTTCCGCCTCGGCCGCATCGCGGTAGGCGGCCGGGTCGGTTCCGGTATGGCCGCCATGGCGGTAGGTGCGGCAATGCAGGAAATAGGGCCCGCCGCCGTTCTTGATGGAAGCGATGGCGCTTCGGGCGGCTTCATCGACGGCGAGAATGTCATTGCCGTTGATGCTGGTTCCGGCAAGACCGAGGCTTTGCGCCCTGGCGAGCGGTCCGGGGCCGGACAGCATGGCGCTGGTTTTGGTGGTCGCCGACCACTGATTGTCCTCGCAGATAAAAAGAACCGGCAGATCAAAGGTTTTGGCCCAGTTGAGGCCTTCCAGAAACGGGCCGCGATTGGTGGCGCCGTCGCCGAAAAAACAGGCGACGACGTTGTTTTTGCCGCGCAGCTTGAGCGCATGGGCCGCGCCGGCGGCAATGGTGATATTGGCGGCAACAACGCCGTTTGCCCCCAGCATGCCGATGGAAAAATCGGCGATATGCATGGAGCCGCCCTTGCCGCGGCAGGTGCCCCCCTCGCGCCCGAACAACTCGCGCATCATCGCCTCGGCGTCCGCTCCCTTGGCCAGGGTGTGGCCATGGCCGCGATGGGTGGAGAGCAGCAGGTCGTCGCGGCTCAGATGGGCGCACACCCCGACCGGCACGGCCTCTTGCCCGATCGAGGGGTGAATGAAGCCCGGCACCAGCGCGTCGGCAATGGCGCGCACCGCCTCGCTCTCAAAGGCGCGTATGCGCAACATCTGCCGGTAATGGTCTTTAAGTCTTTCAATATCCGGATTATTTTTTTGGTCCGTCAATGCCCCAGCCCCCAAATGCATAAATAAGCCCCGCATCGTATGCAGGCTTTTGGTTTTGTCAAAGCCTGATTTTAGGTTGGCGGGGAAAATATATCCTGCACCGCTTTCAGGGCAGGGCCGCAAACCGCGCCGTAAAAAATGACTTGTGGGGATATGAGTAATGTTCTATATATGTTCTTGGCTGCGAGCAGGTGAAAGCAGGAGGATGCAATGCCGGATGCGAACAAGAAAGACGCCAAATGTCTTTGCGGCGCGGTCCATATTCATGCGGGCCATGTGGATAACAAGGTGGGGGCGTGTCATTGCGGCATGTGCAGGACCTGGGGCGGCGGGCCGCTGATGGCGGTTGATTGCGGGAAGGATGTCAGCTTTGACGGCGAGGAAAATATTTCTGTTTTCAACTCATCAGAGTGGGCCGAGCGCGGCTTTTGCAGCAAATGCGGTACGCATCTGTTTTACCATCTGAAGGCCAGTGGGCAATATATCCTGCCTGCCGGATTATTTGGCGATGAGGGCTATGTTTTCGATCATCAGATTTTCATTGACGAGAAGCCCGATTTTTACGATTTCGCCAATGAAACCGAAAATATGACCGGGGCGGAGGTTTTTGCCAAATACGCGCCGCCGGCGGAGTGACTGGCCTGCATCGCCCGATCTTGCGTGAAATAAAGTGCCCGCAGGGGCGCTACGTTTTCCAATCCGGGAAAAATCTGTACCGGGTTTCTTTCCCCCTCTTGCACTTGTCCACGTAAGCGGCAAGAATACGCCCGGGGGGAAGATGCCATGGGCGGGCCTGGAGGTCTGATCAACGCCGTATTCGGACAACAGATGCAGAGCAATCTGCGGCTGTTCCTTTCCGGCCGCCAGCCCTTGATCTGGCTGCTGTCCATGATCATCGGTCTTAGCGTTGCCTATGCCGCCTTGCTGTTCAGGATCGGCATCGGGTTTGTTCAACTTTCCTGGCTTGGCGCCATGTCGGAGCGGGTCGGCACCAAGGCGGCGTTGCTGCCATGGTGGATGATTCTGGGCGCGCCTGTGGCCGGCGGACTGGTTGTGGGCCTGATGCTCAAATTCATCATCACCAACAAGCGCCCCGAGGGCGTTGCGGATGTCATTGAGGCGCGGGCGCTCAGGGAGGGCAGAATTCCCCTGCGGCAGGGGCTTTACAGTGCGATTTTGACGATCATCTCGCTTGGCAGCGGCGCATCGGCGGGGCGCGAGGGGCCGGTGGTGCATCTTGGCGCGACGATTGCCTCGGGGATTGCGCGCTATTTCGCGCTTCCCGCCGGTTCGATGCGCAATCTGCTCGGCTGCGGTGTGGCGGCGGCGGTGGCGGCCTCGTTCAACGCGCCTATTGCCGGGGCGCTTTTTGCGATGGAAGTGGTGCTGGGGCATTACGCCATGCGCGCTTTTGTGCCGGTGGTGATCTCTTCGACCATGGCGGCGGTGATCACCCGGTTGCATCTGGGCGAGTTTCCCGCCTTTGTCCTGCCGCATTACAACATCGCCTCTTATTACGAGTTTGGCGCTTTTGCGGTTTTGGGCCTGGTTTGCGCTTTTGTCGCCATTGTGTTTCAACTCGCCATCCATCTGGCGCAACAGGCGGCCGAGACGATTGATCCGCCCATATGGCTGCGCCCGGTGATCGGCGGCTTTATGGTCGGCGGGATCGGCATATTCTTCCCGCATATCCTCGGCGTTGGCTATGAGGCGACGGATATGGCGCTGAAAGAGTATTTCCCGCTTGCCTTGCTGATCTCGCTGATGATTGCCAAAATGATCGCCACCGCCATTACCCTGGCCAGCCGCTTTGGCGGCGGGGTGTTCAGCCCGTCGCTCTATCTGGGCGCCATGGCGGGCGGCGCGTTCGGCATTATCGCGGCGTCCTACTTCCCGGCGCTTGGCTCAAGTTCGGGGCTTTACGCCATCCTTGGCATGGGCGGCGTGGCGGCGGCTGTTCTGGGCGCGCCCATTTCCACCACCTTGATCATTTTTGAGCTCACCCGCGGTTTTGATCTGGCAATAGCCCTTCTTCTGGTCATCACCATCTCGTCCGGGCTGACCCAGGCCATTTACGGGCGCTCGTTTTTTTACTGGCAGCTTGGCGGGCGCGGGCTGTTTTTGACCGATGGCCCTCACAAGCATATCGTGCAAACTCTAAAAGTGCTGGATTTCATGGTTTTTGCCGGCAATGACGAGAAACCGCCGGAGGGGGCTCTGGCGGAGGAGGTCCCCAGATTGACCGTCAAGGACACGCTGGAAGAGGCGTTGCGCGTCTTTGATCAATCCGGTCTTGCCCGGATTGCGGTTGTGGATACGGCCGAGCCGGGGCGCATCATCGCCTGGGCGAGCCGCCTTGACGCCCTGGAGGCCTATAACAACGCGCTCATCCAGGCCAATGTGGAGGCTTACCGCTAATTTACGAAATGCGGCCAGCCTGTTGCAGCAGCTTGAATATCCGGTAGTGGCCGTTCTGGCGGGCGATCTCATAGGCGGTATCGCCATTGGCGTCCGCAAGCTGCGGGTCGGCGCCCAGTTGCAATAATTTGCGCACCGCGGCGAGATGATTGCGGTCGGCGGCGATCATCAGCGCCGTTGCGCCGGATTTATCGCGCGCATCAAGATTGGCGCCGTTTTCGGCCAGCTTGACAATTGCCGGGGCATGGCCTCCGGCGGCGGCCAAAATCAGCGCGGTTGCGCCCTTGCGGTCGGATTTTTCTAGATCCCCCGTCGCCCTGATCAGAGCGTCCATGACGGAAATCTGCCCGAAACGGGCCGCAATCATCAGGGCATTGCGTCCGGCGCGGGTTGCGCTTTGGCTCGCCGCGCCTCTGGAGAGCAGCATTGCCGTCAGTTCAGCATAGCCGTTTCCGGCGGCAAGGCCGAGCGCGGTGAGGCCGTTTACCGAGCGCGAATTGATATCCGCGCCGCGCGCCAGCAGCAATCTGGCGCTTTGGGTCCGCCCGTCTTCAGCCGCCATCATCAGCGCCGTGCGGCCATAGGCATTGGCGGCATCGATCCGGGTGCCGCCGTCAAGAAAACGGGTGATTGCGGCGGTATCGTTGGCGGCGGCGGCAAGGCGCATCTGCGCCGCCTTGCCTACCGGGTCCGCGGCCAGGGCCTGGGCGGGTAGGACCAGAGCGGCGATGATGCTGAAAAGGGTGCGGGTTTTCATGATTGCCTGTTGTCCTTATGCATTTATTTTCCGTCCATTTCACGATACCGATGTCTGAAAAGGCGGGAAATAACATAAATTAGAATTTGCTAATATTTTAGAGATTCGATTGCCGGTTTCAAGGCGGCGGGGTGCGACACGCTGCCGCATCTGAATTTCAGGCTGACATCGAAAATCAAAACTGCTAGGAAAAATCATGTTTGAGTATTCGATATTGCACTGGACGACGTTTTTCACTGCGGCCGTTCTCTTGAATCTTTCGCCCGGTCCCGATATTGCCTTTATTCTCGGGCAGACGGTTCGCGGCGGGCGCAACAGCGGATTTGCCGCCATGTTCGGGATCTGGACCGGGGCGTTTGGCCATGTGCTCATGGCGGCGCTTGGGCTTTCGGCCATCCTCGCCACCTCGGCGGCGGCGTTTTCCATCGTCAAATGGGCCGGAGCCGCTTATCTGATCTGGCTGGGTATTGCGGCCTTGCGCTCGGGTGGCGGTTCGTTCATCTCCAAAAATGTTAAAAGCAGCCCGGACTTCCTGCCGGTTTTCCGCCAGGGCGTGCTT
>CAZIVB010000167.1:0-5813 GCA_964542565.1 uncultured Hyphomicrobiales bacterium
TCCAGGGCCGGGATTTGGCCATCTCTTTCTCGAAGGCATCAATGACGGGGGCTTTTTTCAGCGTCAGGCCGATATCATCGAGCCCTTCCAGCAGGCATTTTTTGCGAAAGGCATCAATTTCAAACGCGATTACGCCGCCATCGGGGCCGGTGATCTGCTGGTTTTCTAGATCAACCGTGATGGTGGCGTTGGCGCCGCGCGAAGCGTCATCCATCAGCTTGTCGACATCCTCTTGCGGCAGCCTGATGGGCAAAATGCCGTTCTTGAAGCAGTTGCTGTAGAAAATATCGGCAAAATCAGGCGCGATAATGACCTTGAAACCAAAATCCATCAGCGCCCAGGGGGCATGCTCGCGTGAGGAGCCGCAGCCGAAATTATCGCCTGCCACCAGAATGCGCGCCTTGCGGTAAGCGGGCTGGTTAAGGACAAAGTCCTCGACCTCCGCGCCGTTTTCATCATAGCGCATTTCGGCGAACAGGTTTTTTCCCAGCCCGGTGCGCTTGATGGTTTTCAGGAACTGCTTGGGGATAATCATATCGGTGTCGATATTCACCAGCGGCATGGGGGCGGCGGCGGCGGTGAGTTTGGTAAATTTTTCCATTGTTTTCGCGTGGTATCTTGTTTGAGGTTCAACTACAATTGATGTTCTGATAGCGCGGTTTGATTGATTTTGCGAGTCCGCGATGGGATTTTGCCGTGAATTAGCCGCAAGGCCAATTGATTTGAGGCCCGCAAGCGTTATACCGGCAGGAAAGACAAAAAGGAATCTCTTATGGGACAGAACACGCAAGCCTCACTCGACAGCTTCAAATGCCTCACCACTCTGGAAGCCGATGGCCGGAAATATCAGTATTTCGATCTCAAAAGGGCCGAGAAAAACGGTCTGGAAGGCATCGCGAAACTGCCCTTTTCGCTCAAAATCCTGCTGGAGAACCTGCTGCGTTTTGAAGACGGCAAAACGGTAACCGCCGATGATATAAGAGCGGTCGTGGCCTGCGGCAGCGGCCAGACGGTGGAGCGCGAGATTGCCTTTCGTCCCGCCCGCGTTCTGATGCAGGATTTCACCGGGGTTCCGGCGGTGGTCGATCTGGCCGCCATGCGCAACGCAATGCAGGATCTGGGCTCTGATCCAACCCGGATCAATCCGCAGGTGCCGGTGGATCTGGTGATCGATCATTCGGTAATGGTGGATTTTTCCGGCTCACCGGAGGCCTTCGCGCAGAATGTGGCGCGTGAATATGAGCGCAACAAGGAACGTTATGAGTTTTTGCGCTGGGGCGGGGCGGCGTTTGACAATTTCCGCGTGGTGCCGCCGGGCACCGGCATCTGCCATCAGGTTAATCTGGAGCATCTCGCCAAAGTGGTCTGGACAAGCGGCGATGATGAGCTTCCCTTCGCCTTTCCCGACACGCTGGTGGGAACCGACAGCCATACGGTGATGGTGAACGGGCTTTCGGTGCTGGGCTGGGGCGTTGGCGGTATCGAGGCCGAAGCGGCGATGCTGGGCCAGCCTGTCTCGATGCTGATCCCGGAAGTTGTCGGGGTGCGGCTCACAGGGGAAATGGCGCAGGGGGTAACAGCGACCGATCTGGTCTTGAGAGTGGTTGAAATGCTGCGCCAGAAGGGTGTGGTGGGCAAGTTTGTCGAATTTTTCGGCCCCGGGCTGGATCATCTTTCGCTGGAAGATCAGGCGACGGTGGCCAATATGGCGCCGGAATATGGCGCCACCTGCGGTATTTTCCCCATCGATGACGACACGCTGAACTTTTTAAACGCCACCGGGCGCGGCGGGGATGTTGCTCTGGTGGAATCCTACGCCAGGGCGCAGGGGCTCTACCGCGAGAGCGATGATGATGAGCCGGTTTTCTCCTCGACGCTGGAGCTTGACCTTCGCACCATCGAGCCCGCCATTGCCGGGCCGAGCCAGCCCAAGGACCGCATTGTCCTCGGGAAGGCAAAGACGGCCTTTGCCGCGGCGCTGAAAGATCATTTCGGCGTAACCGGCAACGCGGAGCGCATTGCTGTCGCGGGGCGCGATTTTGCCATCACCCACGGGGATATCGTTATTGCCGCCATTACCTCATGCACCAATACCTCCAACCCCTCGGTAATGATCGGCGCCGGTCTGGTGGCGCGCAATGCCCGCAAGCTGGGCCTGAGACCCAAACCCTGGGTAAAAACCTCGCTGGCGCCGGGCTCGCAGGTGGTGACTGATTATCTGCAGCGGGCAGGTTTGCAGGATGATCTTGATGCGCTGGGATTCCAGAATGTCGGTTATGGCTGCACCACCTGTATCGGCAATTCAGGGCCGCTGCTGGAGGGGATTTCGGGAGCAATTGCCAAAGGCGATCTGGTTTCATGTTCGGTGCTCTCCAGCAACCGCAATTTTGAAGGCCGGGTAAACCCGGATGTGCGGGCCAATTATCTCGCCTCGCCGCCACTGGTTGTTGCCTATGCGCTGGCCGGATCATTAACCCGCGATATTACCACCGAGCCCCTGGGCAAGGGCCGCGACGGGCAGCCGGTATATCTGAAAGATATCTGGCCCGATTCAAAAGAGATCGCCGAGCTTATCCGCACCTCGCTCACGCCGGAGATGTTTGAAAAACGCTATGCGGATGTCTTCAAGGGCGATGCGCGCTGGCAGGCGGTGCCCTCTGGCGGCGGGCTGACCTATAACTGGAATGTGTCCTCGACTTATGTGCAAAACCCGCCTTATTTTGAAGGCATTACCATGGAGCCGGACAAAATCAACGATATTGAGAATGCGCGGATCCTCGGATTGTTCGGCGACAGTATCACCACGGACCACATCTCGCCCGCCGGCTCCATCAAGGAAGACAGCCCCGCCGGGCGTTATCTGAAGGACCATCAGGTGCCGCCGCGCGGCTTTAATTCCTATGGTTCGAGGCGCGGCAATCACGAGGTGATGATGCGCGGCACCTTCGCCAATATCCGCATCCGCAACCAGATGGCGCCGGGCACCGAAGGCGGGGTGACGCGGCATTATCCATCCGGCGAACTGATGCCGATTTATGACGCCGCCATGCGCTATCAGCAGGAGAATGTGCCGCTTGTGGTCATTGCCGGGCGTGAATACGGCACCGGCTCATCAAGGGACTGGGCCGCCAAGGGCACCAGATTGCTGGGGGTTCGCGCCGTGATCACCCGCTCGTTCGAGCGCATTCACCGCTCCAACCTGATTGGCATGGGGGTCTTGCCGCTGACCTTCGAGGAAGGGACAAGCTGGCAGAGTCTGGGGCTGAAGGGCGATGAAACGCTCACGGTTTCGGGGCTGAACGCTATCGAGCCGCGCATGCTCATGAAGGCCGGCATTAAATTCGCCGATGGCCGGGAGGAAGAGATTTCGCTGCTGTGCCGCATCGATACCGAGGACGAGCTGGAATATTTCCGTCACGGCGGTATTTTGCAATATGTTCTGCGCAATCTGGCGGGATAAAACTCACCCCATCGTGACTGGCAAGTGAGCGATGCTCTGGACTATGCTGCAAGCCAAGAGGTCATCAGCCGATATGTCAGGGATTACATGATGTGGATTTTTCGCACGGGCGTTGCGGGTCTGGTTTTTGCCGCCCTGATGGGGGCGGGCGCTCATGCGGGCGGCAAGGCGGCGCAGTTTTCGGTGGTGGAGCTTTTCACCTCGCAGGGATGCTCGTCATGTCCGCCGGCGGATGCGCTTTTAGGGCGGCTTTCGGCCCGCAAGGACCTCGTCGCCCTCACCTTTCCGGTGGATTACTGGGATTATCTGGGCTGGGAGGACACCCTCTCGCACCCCGCCAACGCCAAGCGCCAGCGGGCCTATGCCGCCTATCGCGGCGATCGTGAGGTCTATACGCCGCAAGTGGTGATCAACGGTGTGCGCCATGTGGTGGGAAGCCGCCAGGAACAGATCGAGAATATAATTGCCGCCACGGCGAAAAGCCGCGCCGGGCAATATGTTCCCCTCACGATAGATGTCAGTCATGAGGCCATATCGGTCGGCATTGGCGATGCGCCGCCCGGGCTCAAGGAGAAAAAAGCGACCCTGTGGCTGGTTTTGTATCAAAACCAGGTAAAGGTGCCGATCCGCCGCGGCGAGAATCACGGCAAGGACATCACCTATTACAATGTCGTGCGCGAGATGACGCCTGTTGCCATGTGGAGCGGCAAGGCCATCCGGGTTGATTTGCCAAAAACCGATCTGATGGGCCAGGGCTATGATGGCTGCGCCCTTATTCTGCAACTTGGCAGAGGCGGCCCCATTCTGGGCGCGGCCCGGATCGACACCTGGCTGATGAGCAGCAACGGGCCAATGCATTAAAGCGCGTTGTGTCCGGTTCGGCGCTGATTTGAAGCAAACGAGAGATTCACCCCAGATCGCCTGAACAGGCGCGGCTGTAGATGGCGGCGTAGTCGGGAGCTTCAAACGCAATAGGGTTGCCGCCGGCGGAAGGGTCGCGCTTTGCCATTTCGCCGATCAGCGCGGCTTTTTCCTTTTTCATGCCGATTTCCGCCAGCGTGTTGGGGATGCCCAGTTTCTTGCGGAAATCCAGCACCCAGTTGAAAACGGTTTTGAAGCCGGGATTGTCGAGCCCGAGGAAACGGCCCAGCCGGATCATCTGCGGCGCGATCGCCTTGCGGTTGGCGCACATGATATAGGGCAGCAAAATAGCGTTCACGAGGCCATGATGGGCATCATAGATCGCACCGGCGGGATGGGCCAGGGCATGGACGCCGCCGAGGCCTTTCTGGAAGGCGGTGGCGCCCATGATGGCGGCGGCCAGCATTTTGGCGCGGGCGGCGATATCGCCGCCGTTTTCATAGGCGCGCGGCAGGGCGCCCATGATCAGGCGCATGCCTTCCAGGGCGATGCCGTCCGCCATGGGGTGAAATCCCGGCGCGCAATAGGCCTCAAAGCAATGCACAAAAGCGTCAAGGCCGGTGGCGGCGGTGATTCTGGGCGGCAGTCCGAGGGTCAGTTCCGGGTCGGCGAGGACAATCTGCGGCAACATGCGCGGGTGGAAAATGATTTTTTTCTCATGGGTCTCTTCATTGAGAATGACGCTGGCGCGGCCGACTTCAGAACCGGTTCCCGATGTGGTGGGCACGGCGATGATGGGCGCAATGCCATCCACATTGACCCTTGTCCAGTTGTCGCCGACATCTTCAAAATCCCACAAGGGGCGGTCCTGACCCGCCATCAGGGCGATGGCCTTGCCCGCATCGACACCGCTGCCGCCGCCAAAGGCAATGACGCCGTCATGGTCTCCGGCCCGGTAGGCGGCAACGCCTTCGGTGATATTGCGTCCGACCGGATTGCCCTTGACATCGGCAAAAAGCCCGGTGGGAACCCCGGCCGCTTCATTGGCGCTGATGGCGGCCTTGATGAAATCGATTTCCGCCAGCCCCTCATCGGTCACCAGAAGCGGATGCTTCATGCCCATGGAAAGGCAGGTGGCGGCAAGCTCGGAGATAGTGCCGGGGCCAAACTTGATCTGGGTCGGATAGTTCCATGCCCCGGAGATGATGTCATTCATGACCAAAATCCTCAAAATACTGACTCAGGAAGATTACCCTGTTGCACCCAGACGGGCTTTTTGTCCAGCTTTTGATGAGGCTTGTGAAAAAAATGACGCGCCTGGAGGGAGTAACCCCGAACACACAGTGTTCACAAGCCCGACCGGGCGCCGCGCGGTCAGCGTGCCCCATCGGAGGCCCGAGCGTGAGCGAGGAATTGCCGCGAGATATATAAAATGGTGCCGCCAGGGTGACTCGAACACCCGACCCCCGCATTACGAATTTGTGAATTTGTG
>CAZIVB010000168.1:0-5792 GCA_964542565.1 uncultured Hyphomicrobiales bacterium
GATAGCCTTTGCCGACAATTGACAGTTTCTTCATGTCAAAACCGGCTTTTTGCAGCTCCTTGATGGCCTGCTCTGCGTCTTCATGGCTGTTGTACACAGCCGCGCAACTATTCTTTGATGTCATGATTGTTCTCCATTGACTATGTCCACCACGGAAAAATCCCTGGTGACTGATGGAGACACTATTTCGGCAATGCGGATCCGGCTGCTACCTGGGTCACATGTTAACAATTATTAATAAACCCGGCCGCAACCTGTCCGGATTTTACCATTCATCCGGCCACCCACAGCCTGACAATGGCATAGGTGGCCGGATGGGGGAGCGAGTTGGCGCCGAATCAAATAAACCACAGCAGGCGCTAGCCTTTTTTCTGCGCCTGCCGCGCCTTTTTGATCGAGGCTTTGAGCGTTTCATAGTCAACCGCGCCGTGCAGCACCTGATTGCCCACCACAAAGCCCGGCGTTCCGTTGATACCCAGAGCCTCGGCCAGTTTGTAATTGCGCTGAATGGTCGCCTGGATTTTGGCCGCTTTTTGCTCCATTGCCTTTTTCAGCTTTTCGGTGTCCAGGCCGCTTTTTTTCGCAATGGCGAAAACCCGCGCTTTGTTCAGCGCACCTTTTGACTCCATCATCGCCTTGCTGAATTTGCCATATTCACCCAGCGACCAGGCCGCAAGAGCAGCGCGGGCGGCAAACAGGGATGAGGGGCCAAGGATGGGAAATTCCTTGTAAACATAGCGTATATTCCCATCCTCCTTGAGCAGGCGCTGGACGGTTGGATGCACCCGCTTGCAAAAACCGCAGCGATAGTCAAAAAACTCCACCAGAGTGACATCCCCGTCCGGGTTGCCGCCGACAGGATCGTCCGCATGGCGGAAAATGGCCTCCGCCTGCCCGGTCAGGGTTTTTTGCACCGAACCTTGCTGCGCCATCTTTTGCCGCAGCTCCAAAATCTGCAACGCCTCCATAACGATTTCCGGCTGGGCGCGGATGGTTTTCAATATCAGCTCGCGCAGAACGCGCTCCTGGGCGGCGGAAAATTCCGCCCCTTGCGCCAGAACCGGCGGGGCCGGCATCATAAAGCCCAGAGGGATGATCAATCCCCCGATCAGGGCCGCTACGCTGCGCTTTGCAAATTTCATGATGATAGGATCTCCTTGTTGTTGTTTCAGGGCCTGCCAGAGGCCGGTTTTTTACGCTCAGATATTGGCGGCGATCTTCAAACCGCCGTCACGCGAATAGATGTCATGGCGGAACTGCACCTTGCCGTCCGGCGTTGCCCAGGCGGTGACATAGCCGAAATAAACCGTAACCGGCGATTTCAGGGTCACGGTTTTGGGCTTGCCGGCCCGCACAGTGGCCTCGATGCGCTGCTGGTCCCAGCCCTCGTTTTTCTCCAGCAGCCATTTTGCCAGTTTGAAGACATCCTTCACCCGCACACAGCCGGAACTGAACGCGCGCGCCTGCCGCGCCAGCAGATTTTGCGTCGGCGTATCGTGCAGATAAATGGCGTGCCGGTTCGGCATATTGATCCGCAACATGCCCAGCGCATTGTCAACACCCGGATCCTGCCTGAATTTCAAGGACGCCGCCTTGGGCGAGTTCCAGTCAATTCGCGCCGGGTCGAGCGCTTTGCCGCCCCATTTATGAGACACCTGCATCCGCATTTTCGCCAGCAGGTTTTCACCCTTTCGCAAACGTGGCAGCAAATCCTTGATCACGATTGATTGCGGCACATGCCAATAGGGATAAAAATTGGTCTGGGTGATTTTGGCGGTGATGATATTGGTCTGCCGCGAGGGGCGGCCCACAACAACATTGTGTTTGGCGCGCACCTTGCCGTCCTCGACCACCTCGACCTTGTAGTCGGGGATATTGACCATCACAAAGCGGGCCGGAAGCCGGGTTTGCAATTTGGCCTCAAGACGGGTCAAATTGAGCCTGAGCTGGGCGAGACGGCGCACGGCGCTGACATTCATCGCCTTGAGCGTCTTGCCCCCGACGGTGCCATCGGCCTTGAGCCCGTGACGCTTCTGGAAGCGTTTGACGGCCTTTTCCGTTTCCTCGTCAAAGGCGTTGGTAATGGTCTGCGCAAGGGGGTAATCGCCGCTGCGCATGAGACGCTGCTTGAGCTGCGCCGTGCGCTCGCCCACATCGCCGCGTTTCAGCACTTTGCGGCCGGAAATACGCTTCCAGCCACCGGCTCTGACAATGACCTCGTAACGGGTGATGGCGCTGCGGGTTGAATCAATCGTGGCGCGGCTGAAAACCGGCGCCGCCGCGGCGACCGAACCGGGCGCATAAGTTCCGACAAAGGCGCGTTTCATGCCTTTGAGGTTGCGCGCCGCAAGACGCCGCGCCGAAACTTTCGGCTTTTTCTTCTGAACCTGTTTTTTTACCGCGTAATTATGTCTCGCCATGCTCTTGCGCAAAGCCGCGCCGCGCGAATAGGTCTTGCTTCTGGAGCGCACCTTCCTGACGATGCCGTTTTCCACCGGTCCAAAAAACGACTGGCTATAATTTTGCGCCGCGCGCACATCTGAATTCCCCGCGGCAAACACAATGCCCAGCATTGCCGTTACGGCGGGTATGATAATTTTTCGTCCGGTGGTTCTAGTCTCGGCGAATGAGGATTTCATCTTGTTTTCCTTTTCCACACTTTACCGGCCCGGCAATTCCGCTTTGAAAAAATGCAAAACCCCGGATCCGTTACTTTAAAAAAAGATATTCAGCCCGGCGGATGCGCGCTGCCTATCATTTGCAGGGAAAAAGGAGCTAGTTGAGTTGCCGTCCCGTGCGGGCGCGGTGGCCTTTATAGGGCGATCCGGCCGGCTCAAGAAAAGCAAGGCGCGGCGGCCGCCCGGAACGCCGCAGCATCATACGGCCCGGATAAGCCAGCCCCGCAACCATCGCGGCCTGAACCGCGATGATCCGTTTTTTCACCGGCGGGACGACCCGTTGGCCAAGCTCGCGCGTGAAGGGCTGTTTGCATCTGGTATGGCAGGTGGACAAATGATGCAGCCCGCACGATGCGCCATTGGAAATCGCCGCCTGCGCCGCATCGCGTGAGAAGGCATACCCCTCAGCATCCGCCCGGATGTCCTGCGGCACAACGCCCGCCGCGCCGGGCGCGGAAAACCCGATCATCGCCAACAACGCGATGAAGGAAAAAGACACAAGCTGGTTAAAACGAAGGGACATGACGGAACCGCGATCAGAATATATCAAGTCTTGAGAATACACGCTCGGCTTAACAAATTGAGAATCAATATAATGAAAGCAAAGTCACATTCGTGTGATTTCGCTCATTTTGCCCAGCCGGGCACAAAGAACAGGCTTTGTGCCCGGACACCGGCCCGCCGGGCGTGAGGCAAAGCCGATTGCTATTAACTTGTTTTACCGGCGTTTTTAACGATCTTGATATTGCCCACCATGCCGCTTTCATAATGACCCGGGACATTGCAGGCGAATTTGAGCGTCCCGGTCCGGGTGAAGGTCCAGATCACTTCTTTTTTATCCCCCGGCTCCAGAAGCACTGAATTGGGATCGCTATGGTCCATCTTGCCGCCGGTCTGCATCATTTTGCGGTTGATATGATCAACCCTGAGCACGCCGCTTTCCATCATTTTCATCATCTCGCCCTGATGCGCTTTGTGCATTTTTTCGGTCCCGATATTGAACTCATGCACCAGATCGCCGGTATTGGTGATAATGAAGCGGATGGTCTCGCCCTTGCGCACCTTGATGGTGGTGGGAGAAAAGGCGGTGTCATAGGCGTTGATCTTGATTGTATGGGTAACCGAAGCCGCCTTGCCGGGCTTGCCGATTTTGCTGTCTTTGCCGTCACCATGCGTGCCGCCGGCAAGACCGAGCGAGACGCTCATGCCCAGCCCGGCCAGCGCCGCAACGGTAAAACGGGTGATTTTGAAAAGAGAAATATCAGGAGTGTTCATGTGGAACAGCCTTTCTTTGGAGTTTGTAAAAGGGTTCGGTTTTTCTGTCTGGCCCGGCGGATGTTCTTATCCACGGGACAGCCTTATTGAGCCTGGTCCGGCAACAGGGCGTTACGCCTGCAAACCGGTCGGTACAATTATGAAAGATGAGGAGAAAGTTTCAGGCGCAAGGCCTGCGGGGAAACTCAGAGGCGCTGACGGCCCGTACGGGCAAAAAGAGCGGCCTTTTTAGCCCTGTCCGGCACGGGTCCGGACAGCCCTGATCCGACAGCGTCATGCGCCTGCATGACGGCCCGCCCGTTGGATGCAATATAAAAAGCCGGTTCCTGGGGCAGGGTTTTAACCGCCGCTTTGTTTGCGCTCAAACTGCGCAGTACCGGCGCGGATTGCTCGCAAGGATGAACGCAGTGATGCGGCGCCCGGTCGCGCTGGCCCGGCTCTGCCGCTCCCGTTCCGAGCAAAGCTGACGCGAAGGCGGCACCGCTTGCTCCGGCAAGACCGGGCGAAAGCGGCGAGGCCGAGCCTGTATAGCCCGCGCCCTGAATGGCAAGAAGCACAAAGGCCAGCATGAGCATCTGCAAGAAACGCATCGGGACCTGGGCCTGCTGCGTTTTAAGGCGGCGGCGCTGCGCCATGTTTACATATCTCGCGGCTATTCGAGGCTTTGCCCCGGCCTCCGATGGGGCGGCCTGACCGGCCGTCGCCAGGTCGGGCTCCGGGGAGCGTGCTCGGAGCTTCCCTGCCCCGCCACACAGGCAAGATTGCGCCATATTTACATAATCCCGTTGGCGCGCTGCAATTCGCGCACATAGCGCACGATTTTAAGCACTTTCTGCTCGGTCATGCCCTCAACCGGCGGCATATTACCAAATTTCCAGTGATGCGCCCGCACACCTTTCAGCGCCGCATTAATGAACGCCCCGTCAGCGTGATGGCCCGGTTTGTAATAACTGTAGATCAGCGGCGGCCCGTTATCGCTCCCCGATGCGTTTTTGCCATGGCAGGCGATGCAGTTTGAATTGAACAAATCGCGCCCCTCACTGGCCACCGGCGTCAATTCAGGAACGCTCACGCTCACCGAAAACTGTGATTTTCCGCCCATATTGTTGTTGATGATGACCACCACGCCGCCGACAAGAATGCCGGTCAGAAGTATCGGCATCAGTTTACCCTTTAGTTTTTGCATCATTCCTGACTCTCCGGATATATAGATTGGATGTGTTCGGGAGGTTTTTTAAGCTGTAACCTCAAACCATGTGATCATTCCCGCCGCCGTGTGTTCCAGATTATGGCAATGCAGCAGCCATTTACCCGGATTATCCGCCACGAAGCCGAGCGAAAGCTTGTCTCTGGGCAGCAGCAATTCAGTATCGCGCCACGGCGCATCCGCTACCGGTTTTGTATTGCGCTCCACCACCTTGTAGTGAAAGCCGTGAATATGCATCGGATGCGGCCATGCGGTGTCATTGATCATATTGATGATCACGCTCTGGCCGCGCCGCGCCGTGAACAGCGGCGCTTCGGGCAGGCCCGCCGTCCCGGCAAGGGCCCAGATCTGTTTTACCTTGACAAGATCGCCTATCGCCAGTTTTTCGCCCTTGTAGATGGCCGAACGCATCGCCCCCATGGCGCCGCCTTCCATCTTCAGCTCAACCTCCATCGCGCCCGCAGGCGCAAAATCCGGCAACGGATTATCGGCAAGCCGGGCAATTTTACCGCCAAATCCCGCTGACGGGGAAGAAGGGGCTTTAACGGCAAAACGCGCCAGCTCCAGCACCTGATCACCCTCAAACGCCAGCAGGGCGGCATTGCCCGCCTTGGCGCTGACATCAACAACAA
>CAZIVB010000169.1:0-5703 GCA_964542565.1 uncultured Hyphomicrobiales bacterium
CGTCGAAGAAAGCGCCAGGCCGCCGCCTATGATCGCCGCGGCCTCAATCCCCATCCCCCAAACCCAGGCGACAAGACCGACAAGAACGCCGGTGACAATCACCTGAAGCGATCCCAGACCGAACACCTTGCTGCCCAGCGGGCGCAAACGTTCGATAGAAAGTTCCAGACCGATCATGAAGAGAAGAAAAACAACGCCGAACTCGGCAAGTGTGCGCGCCGCCTCGGTATCGCCGATAATCGCAAAACCGTGCGGTCCGATAAGGATACCCGCCGCCAGATAACCCAGTATCGGGCTCGAGCGAAAGCGCCGGAAAATCGGCACCACAATGATAGCCGCGGCAAGGAAAATCAGAACATCAATCAGGTATTCCGAATGCTCCAATTGATTGCCTCGCGCTCTTCATCTCCGGCCGCCGGAGCCCGTCGGGTTAATGTTTCATGCCAGGTTCATCCACAGCAACATCGGTTCAAGGTAAGCAGAACGGCATCCAAAGCTCAACACCAAAAGAGATATACACAGCCGTCGATAACGGTCCGGATCGCGGAACGACGCACCGTGTTGCACACTCCGCAACAAAGCCGCGTTCCCCCGCTAAACCTGGCGTGAAAGCCCCTGACCGCAAGCAAAGTGTTTGCCGAAAATAAAAAAAGGGCCCGACCTGGACCCTTTAAGAACAAAGCCTTACGGCCTTGAGAATATGGAGCGGGCGATGAGATTCGAACTCACGACCCTAACCTTGGCAAGGTTATGCTCTACCCCTGAGCTACGCCCGCTCACATGATGCCGCAAAAGGGGAGGCCCCTTTCACAGATTCGAGGGTGTTATTGCGCAAAGCGCTGAAGAATGCAATAGGGAGGTTTGAGGAAACCGCAACTTGTGCGGTTTTATGCCCGCAATTTTTGTCATGATGATCAAATAGGCCATGCCCGCAACCCCCGACGATCTGTTTGCCAGACTGAAAAGCCTCGCGATACAAATCAAGACCCACCATCACCCGCCGCTTTTCACCGTGCAGGACTCGCAAAGACTGCGCGGCGATATTCCCGGCGCGCATTGTAAAAATCTGTTCCTGAAAGACAAGAAAGGCGCGTTGTGGCTGATCGTGACGCTTGAGGAAACCCGTATTGATTTAAAAACCCTGCACAAACGCATCGGCGCGGGACGGCTCTCCTTCGGCAAGCCTGAACTGCTCATGCAGGTTCTGGGGGTCACCCCCGGCTCGGTTTCCCCCTTTGCCCTGATCAATGATACGCAGCAGCGGGTAAACGTCGTCCTCGACTGTGAAATGATGGCGAAAGAAAGCCTCAATTATCACCCGCTGACGAATGAGATGACATCGACGATTTCCAGCTCCGGCCTTCTCGCCTTCATCCGCGCCTGCGGCTTTGAGCCGGCGCATCTTGAAGTTGCCGCCAAAGACGATTAGTTTAGCACTTAATAATGTTTCTCCCCGGACGCCGGGCCATCGCGCGTCATGAAAGAGGTTGACCGATATGAATGATGTACAACCCGCAACGCCGGAGCAAAGCGGCGAACTGGTCAGGGAAAGCACCGACGCAAAGTTCAAGCCCGATGTCATTGACGCCTCGAACGAGGCGCTTGTTCTGGTTGATTTCTGGGCCCCCTGGTGCGCCCCGTGCCGCCAGCTCGGGCCCGCCCTTGAAAAAGTTATCGCCGAGCAGGGCGGCGGCACCCGTCTGGTGAAAATCAATATCGATGAAAACCAGGCCATAGCGGGCCAGCTTGGCGTCCAGTCCATCCCGGCTGTTTTCGCCTTTAAAGGCGGCAAGCCGGTGGACGGTTTTATGGGCGCGCTGCCCGAAAGCGAGATTCGCAAATTTATCGAGAAAAACGGCGGCAGCGGCAATGCGCAGGCCAAGGCTGATCTGGACGCCGCCGCCGCCGCGCTGAAAAGCGGCGATGCGGCAACGGCCGGTAAACTTTATTCCGCCATCGTGCAGCAAAACCCGGATGATCTGGCCGCAATCACCGGTCTGGCGCAAGCGCTGCTCGCCCTTGACGATCTGGAAGGGGCCGCCAGGGCGCTTGAACTCGTCCCCGCCGGCAAACACACCGACCCGGAGGTTTTGAGCCTCAAGGCGGCCATCGAGCTGGCGGCGCAATCGGAGGATGCGGGCGATATCGAGGCGCTTGAAGCTGCCCTTCGGGACAACCCGGACGATCATGCCGCAAGGCACGAGCTGGCCATCGCGCTGGGCGGCGCCGGACGGCGCGAAGAGGCGCTGGAGGCGCTGCTTGAGATCATCCGGCGCGACCGCGAATGGAATGACGAGGCCGCCCGCAAGCAGCTTTTAAAATTCTTCGAGGCCTGGGGCGCGGGCGATCCCGATGTCGCCAGAGGCCGGCGCCGGCTCTCAACCCTGCTTTTTTCGTAAAACCGCCGTGAAAGAGAACATTGAGCCCTCCATCCCAGAAGCTGAGCGGTTTTCTTCACCCTGAAGACATGCCCGCGACATTGCCGGTCTTTAGCCAGCCCGGTTTGTTGCTGCTGCCGCGGATACATATTCCGCTCCAGATTCAGGATCATGACAAGATCGCCCTCGTCGAGGATGCAATCGGACGCAAATCCCTCATCGGCCTGACCCAGCCCTGCGCGCCTTACGGGGAAAAACCGCCAACAACCGCAGAGCCTGATCTTTGCGCCGTTGGCTGCGCCGGACTGATTACCGATTACACCCGGATCGCAAACAATCATATGATTGTCAGGCTGCTGGGGATTTGCCGCTTTGAAATCCACCGCGAGATGGATGGCGCTGTGCCTTACCGTCTGTTCCGGGTCAACTATGCCGGTTTTGCCGATGATTTTACCCCCGGCCACGGTGAATCGCGTGTTGACCGCAGCAAACTGCTTGATCTTTGCGCCAGCTATCTTGATCTGGATAAAACGGGCAAGGACTGGAGCGAAGTGGAAAAACTCGACAGCGAATCCCTCGTCAATATCCTGGCCATGCTTTTCCCGCATGAAATCCGGGACAAACAGGCGCTTTTGGAAGCTGCCAATCTGGCGCTGCGCAGCGAAATTCTGATCAGCCTGACTGAAAAGGCCCTGCTGCGTGAACAGATGGGCGATCAAATCGTCAAACAGTGAGAAAAAGCCATGAGCAAGCAAGACAAGAATCAGGACAAACAGGACAAACTCGAAACAATCGACCGCAAATTGCTCGAATTGCTGGTTTGTCCCCTCACCCGCGGACCGCTCGAATATGACCGAAAGGCAAATGAGCTCATCAGCCGCGCCGCCAAACTCGCCTATCCGATCCGCGACGGCATCCCCATCATGCTGGTGGATGAAGCCAGACCCCTGGAAGAAACCGGCTGACGCCGGTCCGTTTTTGAAACACGAAGGAAAATCACCCCATGAGCCCAACGCAAACCACCCCGAACGATCCCTGGCCGACCGAGATCAAATCGCTTGAAGACGGCAAAACCCTTCAGGTGAGTTTTGATACCGGCGATCATTTTGAATTTTCAGCTGAATTATTGCGGGTGGAAAGCCCCAGCGCCGAAGTTCAGGGCCACAGCCCGGAGGAGAAAAAAACCATACCGGGCAAGCGCAATGTCAGGATAAAAAAGATCGAACCGGCCGGCAATTACGCCGTATTGCTGCGCTTTGACGATGGCCATGATACGGGTCTGTTTTCCTGGGAATATCTTTACGATCTGGGCACACGCCGCGATGAAGTCTGGCAGGCTTATCTTAGCGCCGTGAAAGATCAGGGCCTGAGCCGCGATTAGGCTTTTATTGGTCGATCCCGAGGTTTCAAATTGCGCGGGCTTGTTCTAAGCTTGCCATATGCCGGAGTGGAATCAAGAAACCGCAAAACACCTGATCGAGCAAGCGCATGGGCAGGAAAAGCCCGTAACAACCGCGCTGCGCCTTTTGCAGGATTATTTTCGCCATATCGACGCGCGGGCGATCCCCCTGCTCGCCGCCATTTACAATCTCGGCCCGGCTGAAGTGCACGGGATCATCAGTTTTTATGCCGATTTCACCACAAGCCCTCCCGGCCGCCGCATCATCCGCCTGTGCCGGGCCGAAGCCTGTCAGGCGGTGGGCGCGGATGAATTGGCCGCCCATGCGCAAAAGCATCTTGGCGTCAAAATGGGCAAGACGAGCGCCGATGGCGGCGTCACTCTGGAAGCTGTTTATTGTCTGGGCCTGTGCGCCAATGGCCCGGCGGGGCAGATCGACGGCGAACTGGCGGTTCACCTTGATCCTGAAAAGCTCGAAAAACTGATCGCCGGGCCGCCTGAAGAGGATGCGCCATGAGGGGAAAACTCTATCTGCCCCGTGAAAGCGCCGCCACGGCTCTTGGCGCCGACACGCTAGCCGATGCGCTGTTGCAAGAGGCGGGCGCGCGCCAAGTTGATATCGAGCTTGTGCGCACCGGCTCGCGCGGCGCTTTTTGGGCCGAACCGCTGCTTGAAGTGGCGAGCCGGGAAGGCCGCATCCTTTATGGCAATATCGGAGCGGATGATGTCCCCTCCCTGTTTGCAGCCGATTTTTTAGGTGGCGGCGCGCATGAAAAGCGCCTCGGATTGGTTGAAGATATTCCCTGGCTGGCGCGTCAAAGCCGCCGCTGCTTTGCCCGCTGCGGCGTCACCGACCCGTTGAGCCTGTCTGATTACCGCGCCCATGGCGGATTTTCCGGCCTGACAAAAGCGCTCTCCATGCCGCCGGGCGATGTGGTTCAGGCCATAACGGATGCGAGGCTGCGCGGGCGCGGCGGCGCGGGCTTTCCGGCCGGAATAAAATGGCGCACGGTCGCCAAAGCCGCCGCCTTGCAAAAATACATCATCTGCAACGCCGATGAGGGCGATTCGGGCACATTCGCCGACCGGCTGATCATGGAAAGCGATCCGTTTTTGCTCATCGAGGGCATGCTGATCGCGGGCTTTGCCACCGGGGCCTCCAAGGGCGTGATTTACCTGCGCTCCGAATACCCCCTCGCGGCGCAAATTCTCACCAAAACCCTCATCACCGCAAGGGAAACCGGGTGGCTGGGGCAGAATATCAAGGGCTCGGATTTTAGCTTTGAAATTGAGCTTTTTATCGGCGCCGGTTCCTATATTTGCGGCGAGGAAACCGCCCTGCTTGAAAGTCTGGAAGGCAAACGCGGCGAGGTGCGCAGCAAACCGCCGCTCCCGGCTCTTGAAGGCCTTTATGGCCAGCCCAGCGTGATCAACAATGTGCTCACCCTTTGCGCCGCGCCGGATATTCTTAGCCATGGCGCGGAAGACTATCGCGCTCATGGACAGGGCAAATCGCGCGGAACCTGCGCTTTTCAGCTTGGCGGCAATGTCCGTCATGGCGGCCTCATCGAGGCCCCGTTCGGCATTTCCCTGCGCCAGCTGGTGGAAGATTATGGCGGCGGCACCAGATCGGGCCGGCCTTTGGGCGCGGTTCAGATCGGCGGTCCCCTCGGCGCTTATCTGCCTGAAGACAAGCTGGATATAGCCATGGATTATGAAACCCTGAGCGCTGCCGGCGCGGCGCTGGGCCATGGCGGCATCGTGGTTTATGACGATAGTATCGATCTGCTGCGTCAGGCGGCTTACGCCTTTCAATTCTGCGCTCATGAATCCTGCGGCAAATGCACCCCCTGCCGCATCGGTTCGGTGCGCGGCGCGGAAGTTTTAAACCGGATCAAACGCGGCGACAACGTGGACGCAAATCTG
>CAZIVB010000170.1:0-5688 GCA_964542565.1 uncultured Hyphomicrobiales bacterium
GTTCGCCGCCCTTAAAGCGCGCGGGGTTGATAAAGAGTTTGTGACCCTGCATGTCGGGGCGGGCACTTTTTTGCCTGTCAAAGCGGAGCAGACCGGGGAGCATAAAATGCACGCCGAATGGGGCGAGGTCACGGCGCAGACCGCGGCTAATCTCAATAAAGCGCGCGAAAAGGGCAGGCGCATCGTCTGTGTCGGCACCACGGCGCTGCGCCTGATTGAAAGCGCGGCGGATGCGGCGGGGCGTATTCGCCCTTTCAAGGACGAGACCGATATTTTCATCACGCCGGGTTATAAATTCAAGGCGGTGGATGTGCTGCTCACCAATTTTCACTTGCCGCGTTCGACGCTTTTCATGCTGGTCAGCGCCTTTTCCGGACTGGAACGCATGAAGGCGGCATATGCCCATGCCATAGCGCGCCAATACCGCTTTTATTCCTATGGCGACGCCTGTCTTCTTGAGCTGTGAAGCCCGTGTTTTTACAGTAAAAATCCGGCCAATAGACGGGCGAAAAATAAAAGTGAAAATTTAGCTCCGGAGGCATGGGAAAAGCTTGCGCGAGTCGTGCCGGTGCTTTAATCATTTAGCCATATCTGTTTCGCACAGAGCGGGGCAGGGGGAACATCAAAAAAGAGGTTGTCATGCAAAACCTGCTGATGGATTACTTGCCGGTAATCATTTTCATCGGGATTGCCCTCGTGATCGGGATCGCACTGCTGGCCTCGGCGATGATTATCGCTGTCAGAAAGCCGGATCCAGCCAAGGTTTCGACCTATGAATGCGGCTTCGATCCGTTTGATGATGCGCGGATGAAATTTGACGTGCGCTTCTACCTGGTCGCGATTTTGTTCGTCATCTTTGATCTTGAGGTTGCCTTTCTTTTTCCATGGGCCATCACCTTGAAGGATATCGGTGTATTCGGCTTCTGGTCGATGATGGCGTTTTTAGGCATCCTGACGGTCGGATTTGTCTATGAGTGGCGCAAGGGGGCTCTGGAATGGGATTAAACGACAAGTCTCTGATTACCCCGGCAGGTCTTGTGCCCCCGGGGGATGACGCGTTTTACGCCGGCATTTCCAACGAGCTGGCGGATCGCGGTTTTGTCGTCACTTCGATGGATGAATTGATTACCTGGTCGCGCACCGGCTCGCTGATGTGGCTGACCTTCGGTCTGGCCTGCTGCGCGGTGGAGATGATTCAGGCGGCGATGCCGCGTTATGATCTGGAACGCTTCGGCTTTGCGCCGCGCGCCAGCCCGCGCCAGGCGGATGTCATCATCGTCGCCGGTACCCTGACCAATAAAATGGCCCCGGCGCTGCGCAAGCTTTATGACCAGATGCCCGAGCCGCGCTATGTGATTTCGATGGGAAGCTGCGCCAATGGCGGCGGCTACTATCATTACTCCTATTCGGTGGTGCGCGGCTGTGACCGGATCATGCCGGTTGATGTTTATGTTCCCGGCTGTCCGCCAACGGCCGAGGCGCTGGTTTACGGCGTTTTGCAGTTGCAGAAAAAAATACGGCGCACCGGTACGCTGGAAAGATAATTTAACAAGGCTGGCTCAAGAGAAAAACCATGGATTTTGAAGCCCTGAACGAACTGAAAGAGCATATCGGGCTCAACCTGGAACAGGAAATCGCCGAGGCCGTGCTTGAAAATGGCGAGCTCAGCCTGGTTGCGGTGCCCGAGCATGTGGTCCGGGTGCTGAAGTTCCTGCGTGATGACGCGCGCTGCGCCTTTACGGTTCTGGTTGATATTTGCGGCGTAGATTACCCGGAGCGCAAAAGGCGGCTGGAGGTGGTCTATCATCTGCTGTCCATGACGCAGAATCTGCGGGTGCGGGTGAAGTTGCGCATTGCCGAGGACGGCACTGTCCCCAGCGTGACCGGGCTTTTTGCTTCTGCCATGTGGTATGAGCGTGAAACCTATGACCTGTTGGGGGTGATTTTTGCCGGCAATGACGATTTGCGCCGCATTCTTACCGATTATGGCTTTGAGGGCCATCCGCTGCGCAAGGATTTCCCGCTCACCGGCTTTAACGAAGTGCGCTATGATGATGAGCAAAAACGGGTGATTTACGAGCCGGTTGAACTGGTTCAGGAATTTCGTTCATTCGATGCTTTGAGCCCGTGGGAGGGTGAGCAGCCCGTGCCCTTGCTTGAGGCTCAAACCGATCAGAACGGGGAGGCCTGAGCCATGCCGGAGCGTGATCTTCGCAATTTTCTGATCAATTTCGGACCACAGCACCCCTCGGCGCATGGGGTTTTGCGCATGATTCTGGAGCTTGACGGCGAAATTGTCGAGCGCGCCGATCCGCATATCGGCCTGCTGCACCGGGGCACCGAAAAGCTGATCGAGCACAAGACCTATTTGCAGGCGATCCCGTATTTCGACCGGCTGGATTATGTCTCGCCGATGAATCAGGAGCACGCCTTTGTGCTGGCGTTTGAGAAACTCCTCAAAGTCGAGGTTCCCATTCGCGGCCAGCTCATCCGGGTTTTGTATGCCGAGATGGGGCGGATTTTAAACCATCTGCTGACCGTAACCTCCATGGCGCTGGATGTCGGCGCGCTCACGCCGCCGCTCTGGGGCTATGAGGAGCGCGAAAAATGCATGCAATTCTACGAGCGCGCCAGCGGAGCGCGGCTGCATGCGGCCTATTTCCGCCCCGGCGGCGTGGCGCAGGATTTGCCCGATGATCTGATCAACGATATCGAGGCGTTTTGCGCAAGCTTCCCGCAGGTTCTGGATGATCTGGAAGGGCTGCTGACCGACAACCGCATTTTCAAGCAGCGCAATGTGGATATTGCCATCGTCACGCTGGAAGAGGCGCAGGCGCACGGGTTTTCCGGCGTCATGATGCGCGGTTCCGGCGCGGCGTGGGATTTGCGCCGCGCCCAGCCTTATGAGTGTTATTCCGATCTGGAGTTCAAGATCCCGGTGGGCAAGAACGGTGATTGCTATGACCGTTATGTCTGCCGCATGGACGAGATGCACCAGTCAGTGCACATCATGAAGCAATGCATTGCCAGATTGCGCGAGACCAAAGGGCCGGTCTCCTCCATTGACCGCAAGATATCGCCGCCCTCGCGCAAGGAGATGAAACGCTCCATGGAAGCGCTGATCCATCATTTCAAGCTGCACACCGAAGGCTTCAAGGTGCCCGCCGGTGAAGTTTACGTCGCGGTTGAAGCGCCCAAGGGCGAGTTCGGGGTTTATCTGGTCTCGGACGGGTCGAACAAACCTTACCGCTGCAAAATCCGCTCACCCGGATTTGCCCATCTGCAAGCCATGAACTTTTTGTGCAAGGGCCACATGCTGGCCGATGTTTCCGCCGTAATCGGCACGTTGGATATTGTTTTCGGGGAGATCGACCGGTGAGTGTACGCCGCCTGCATAAAGAACAACCGGCGCGCTTTGAATTCACGCCTGAAAACCGTGAATGGGCAATGGGGCAACTTAAAAAATATCCCGGCGGCCGTCAGGCCTCGGCGGTAATCCCGCTGTTGTGGCGGGCGCAGGAGCAGCATGGCTGGCTGCCCGAACCCGCCATTCGCCATGTGGCGGAAATGCTTGATATGAAGCCGATAAGGGTGCTCGAAGTGGCGACCTTCTACACCATGTACAACCTGAAACCGGTGGGCAAACATTTCGTCCAGGTTTGCGGCAATATCTCCTGCCTGCTGCGCGGCGCGGATGCGTTGATGAAGACTTGCGAGGACGAGATCGGCCCGCGTGATACCGTCAATAACGATCTGGATATGAGCTGGACCGAGGTGGAATGCGCCGGCGCCTGCACCAATGCGCCGGTGGTGGCCATCGGCGATGATTATATCGAGGACCTCACCGGCGACAAACTGGCGCAAATTATTGCCCGATTGCGCAATGGCGAGGCGGTGAAACCGGGGCCGCAAAACGGGCGTTTTTCATCCGAGCCTGAAGGCGGCGCGACCACGCTTCTCGACAAGGCGGCGATCTTTGAGGCGTGGAAGGCCTATTCGCCCAAGGCCGAAGCGGATGGCAAAGCGGCGGAACCGGCCCTGCTGGCGGATGCGCATGAGGAGCCGGAGCTTGTCGAGGACAGCCATGACGAGCCGGAGTTGATCGCGGATGCCCATGAGGAGCCGGAACTGATCGAAGATGATCATGCCGAGCCCGAATTGCTCACCGCGCCGCGCGGCGGCAAGGGCGATGATCTCAAACGTATCAAGGGGGTTGGCCCCAAGCTGGAAGGCGTTTTGCACGAGCTGGGTTTTTATCATTTTGACCAGATTGCCAACTGGAGCCGCGAAAACATCGCCTGGGTTGACAGCCGGCTGAAATTCAAGGGCCGCATTGAGCGCGATGACTGGATATCGCAGGCCAAATTGCTCGCAAGCGGGGAAGAAACCGCGTTTTCCAAACGGGTGGACAAGGGCGATGTTCCTTCCAGCAAGAAGGGAGATGCGTAATGCTTGCTGATCAGGACCGCATTTTCACCAATCTTTACGGCTTTCATGACTGGGGCCTGAAAGGCGCATTAAAGCGCGGTGTGTGGGACAATACCAAGGCGTTGCTGAGCCGCGATCCGGACGGCATTATCGACGAAATGAAAGCCTCTGGCCTGCGCGGGCGCGGCGGGGCGGGTTTTCCCACGGGACTGAAATGGTCGTTCATGCCCAAGGACCCGGATGCGGACGGGCGGCCCAATTATCTGATCGTCAATGCCGATGAGGGCGAGCCGGGGACCTGCAAGGACCGCGAGATCATCCGCCACGATCCGCACCGGCTGATCGAGGGCTCTTTGCTGGCCGCTTACGCCATGCATGCCCGTGCCGCCTATATATATATCCGCGGCGAGTTCGTTCAGGAGCGGCTTCATCTGGAGGCGGCGATTGAAGAGGCCTATGAGGCCGGGCTGATCGGCAAGAATGCCTGCGGCTCGGGCTGGGATTTTGACTGTTATGTGCATCACGGCGCCGGGGCCTATATCTGCGGCGAGGAAACGGCGCTGATTGAAAGTCTTGAAGGCAAAAAGGGCATGCCGCGCCTCAAACCGCCATTCCCGGCCAATTGCGGCCTTTATGGCTGCCCCAGCACGGTCAATAATGTCGAGAGCATCGCGGTTACAGGCGAGATTTTACGCCGCGGCGCGAGCTGGTTCGCCGGGCTCGGGCGGTCCAATAATACCGGCACCAAGATTTTCGGCATATCGGGCCATGTGAATACTCCTTGCGTTGTCGAGGAAGAGATGGGCGTTGATCTGCGCGAATTGATCGAGACGCATTGCGGCGGGGTGCGCGGCGGCTGGGACAATCTGCTGGCGGTTATCCCCGGCGGCTCCTCGGTGCCTTGTGTTCCGGCGGATCAGTGCGATCCGCTCAAGATGGATTTTGACGGTTTGCTTGAAGTCAAATCGGGCCTTGGCACGGCGGCGGTGATCGTGATGGACAAATCCACCGATATCGTGCGCGTCATAGCCCGCCTGTCGGCATTTTACGAGCATGAAAGCTGCGGCCAGTGCACCCCGTGCCGCGAGGGCACCGGCTGGATGAACCGGGTAATGCAGCGCATGGTCACCGGCCGGGCGCATAAATCTGAAATTGATATGCTGATCGATGTGACCAAACATGTCGAGGGCCATACCATCTGCGCTCTTGGCGATGCCGCCGCCTGGCCGATACAGGGGCTGGTGCGCCATTTCAGGCATG
>CAZIVB010000171.1:0-5624 GCA_964542565.1 uncultured Hyphomicrobiales bacterium
GATCCGCTGAATGCGCAACTGGAGCGAATTCAGTCCGCCTTTGAAAAGGACGTTTAAATACACTCCGTCGGCAAGGTAAAAAAACCCGGCTCCTGAATGGAAGCCGGGTCATTGTTTCGCGGTTTTGAGTCTGTCTTTTTTTATCTGAATCGGCACCGGCTCGCTCCCCTTTCCTGCCACCCATGCCATTGTTAAACTGTGGGTGGCAGGAAAGGGGAGCGGGCCGGTGTCGGTTAAAAACGACAGTCTTTAGCTGAGAAAGCCTTCATATTTCTTCTTGAAGCGGCTCAAACGTCCGCCGCGGTCGATCAGGTGCTGGCCGCCGCCGGTCCAGGCCGGATGGGTTTTGGGATCAATGTCCAGCGGCAGGGTGTCGCCTTCAGAGCCATAGGTGGAGCGGGTCTCGAATTTGGTGCCGTCCGTCATCACCACGGTGATGGTGTGATAGTCCGGGTGGATATCTTTTTTCATGTCAGATGCCTTGGGTAAGTCAGAGCGTGATCTGCATCATAGCGCAAAAAAGCCGGGAATGCAGTGAATTCCAGATGGGCCATATAGCGCAGTTAAGCGCGACAAACAAGAGTTTTAGTGATCTTGTTGCTGTCTGGGTCCATGATTGCTATATGAACATCGAGCGCGAGCCTCGTAACATGGGCAAATCATAAAATGAATGTAAGGGGATAATTTTGGCCGAAACTGCCAGAGGTTCCATCGGGGCGCAAAGCGCCTTTGATGAAGATGCCATGCGCCGCAAAAAAGGGCGCAGTTTGAAGCCGCTCATGCATATGCTGCCTCATGTTTTGCGCTACAAGGGCATGATTACGTTTGCGGTCTTTTCCCTGGTCATGGCGGCGATGGCGACGCTGGCGGTGCCGATCGCGGTGCGGCGCATGATCGATCATGGATTTTCAGCCGAAAACAGCCAGTTTATCAATCAGTATTTTGGCGTCATGTTCGTGGTTGTCTTCATATTGGCGCTGGCCAGCGGCGGGCGGTTTTATTTCGTCAACTGGATTGGCGAACGGGTGGTTGCCGATCTGCGCGAGCGGGTGTTCTCGCATGTCATCGGGCTCAGCCCGTCATTTTATGAAAAAACCCGCACCGGGGAAATTCTGTCGCGCCTGACGGCGGACACCACGGCGATCAAGGCGGCGGTGGGGGCGAGCATGTCGATTGCGCTGCGCAATCTGGTGCTCAGCATCGGCGCGATCATCATGATGATCTATACCAGCGCTTATTTAAGCTCGCTGGTGCTTCTGGCCCTGCCGGTGATTGTCATTCCGATCATTGTTTTCGGCCGCATGGTCAGGAAGCTTTCACGGCGCGCCCAGGATACGCTGGCCGATACGGGCGCGTTTGCGGGCGAGTATTTTGAAGGCATTCGCACGGTTCAGGCCTATACGCAGGAACAGCGCGGCCGCTCGCGTTTTGCCCAGGCGGTGGAGACCGCGTTTGAGGCCGCCCAGTCGCGGATGAAAATGCGCGCCATCATGACCGTTCTGGTGATCTTCCTGATTTTTTCTTCCATTGTCGGGGTGTTGTGGATTGGCGCGCAGGAGGTGCTGGCGGGTAATATTTCCGGCGGCGCGCTGGGGCAGTTTGTGCTCTATGCCGCCTTTGCCGCCGGGGCGCTGGGCGAGTTTTCGCAAGTTTGGGGCGAGGTGCAGCTTGCCGCGGGTGCAGCGGAGCGGCTGACCGAGCTGCTGGATATCGAGCCTGAGATCGCGCCGCCGGCAAAGCCGAAACTGCTGCCCAAACCGGTCAGGGGGGCGTTGCGGTTTAACGAGGTGAGCTTTACCTATCCCACCCGCGGCGACGAGCAGGCGCTGGAGAAACTTGATTTTTCCGTCCAGCCCGGTGAACGGGTGGCGATTGTCGGGCCTTCGGGGGCGGGCAAGTCCACGATTTTAAACCTGCTGCTGCGCTATTATGACCCGCAAGGCGGCGCGGTGACCCTTGATGATGTCAATATCCGCGATGTTTTGCCGGAGGATTTGCGCGGCCAGATTGCCATCGTGCATCAGGACCCGTTCATCTTCGCCGCCACGGTGGCGGAAAATATCCGTTTCAGCCGCCCGATGGCCAGTGATGATGAGGTCAGGGAAGCCGCCAGGGCAGCTTTGGCGGATGATTTTATTTCCGCCATGCCGGACGGCTATGAGACCGAGCTTGGCGAGCGCGGCATTACCCTTTCAGGCGGTCAGCGCCAGCGGATCGCCATCGCCAGAGCCATATTGCGCGATGCGCCCATTTTGCTGCTCGATGAAGCCACCAGCGCGCTTGACGCGCAAAGTGAAACCCTGGTGCAGCAGGCGCTTGAAGGGCTGATGAAGGACCGCACATCTCTGGTGATTGCGCATCGTCTGGCGACGGTCAAACACGCCGACCGCATATTGGTGCTCGATCACGGCAAGATCGTCTCCACCGGCACCCATGAGGAGCTGATCCGCAAAGACGGGCTTTATGCCGAACTGGCCAAATTGCAGTTTGACGGGCATAAAAAGGCTGAAGACTGATAACGCCGACCATCAGGCAGCCCAGTCGAAAGCGCGCCTGAGTACGTTCAGGCCATCTTTTTTAAAGCATGTTCCGTGGGCGATGATGATCTTTTGCGGCGCCCATTCGATCATACGGGCCAGCGAGGCGCGGGTTTGCGCCTTGTGGCCCAGGAAAGTCAGGCGGAAATCAAGCGGAGCCCTGCCGTTCGGGGCCAGAATACCGATCATCCGGGCGACAAGATAGCGCCAGCCGGTGAACCATCCGGCTTCAAAATTTTCAATCAGATCGGCGAGAATGAGGCAGCGGGTTTTTTTGTGAAAAAACACCACCTCATCCATGGCGCGGCTGCCCTTGAAAATGAGCTGGTCGATTTCATCGCTCCACTCCGGCTCGGGCGCATCGCCAAGCTCATGGTCAAAGGCAAGATCGGGACGCCTTGCCGCCAGGCCGGGCGATGCATAAAGTTTCGCGCCGGGAAAGCGTTTGGCCCAGTCGCCCATGAAGAGGTGATGGATCTTGTTGGGGGAGACCAGAAAAGCCACTTCACCCAGCTTCTCAACCTGTTGCCGCAATTCAGGTGTTGGCTTTATGGGAGAGTGAATAAACAGACGGTCTGCGTCCAGACGGATAACGGTCATGCGCACCGGATAGGCAAAGCCGTAAAAATCAACCGCCGGACCATCGGCGGTCCAGATGTCGCGGTCAAATTCCGTCAGCTTGTTTATCGTATTCATATCGTTTTCAATAACCGGATCACCGGCAACGAAATTTCCCGAAGCGGGCGCTTCCGCCCGGCCCCGGAAAATAAAAAGGGGCGAATACTGTGCCGGTAGATGATATCGTCTCCGCCGGTGCGGCGCAAGGATGCGGGCGCTGATCCGTTCAGGATATTTTGCAAAGGATAAATGGTCATGGTTGAAGAAACGGCCTCTTCCGGGGAGGTATTGCGCGGGATGTATCCGCCTATCGAACCTTATGAAACGGGGCTCCTTGATGTGGGCGGCGGGCACCGGATTTACTGGGAGCTGTGCGGCAATCCGGCGGGCAAACCGGCGGTTTTCCTGCATGGCGGACCGGGCGGCGGCTGCTCTGCCGAGCACCGGCGGCTGTTTGATCCGGCGCGCTATAAAATCTTGCTGTTTGACCAAAGGGGATGTGGCCGCTCGGCCCCGCATGGCCGCCTTGAGGCCAATACGACCTGGCATCTGGTCGATGATATCGAGGCGCTGCGGCAAATGGCGGGGGTTGATAAATGGCTTGTTTACGGCGGCTCGTGGGGGAGCACATTGGCGCTGGCCTATGCGCAGCGTTTCCCGGCGCGGGTTTCGGAGATGATCTTGCGCGGTATCTTCACGCTGCGGCGGGCGGAATTGCTGTGGTATTACCAAGATGGCGCCTCGTGGCTGTTTCCGGATAAATGGGAGCGCTTTGTGCGCCCGGTCCCGGAGAACGAGCGCGGCGATATGATCAGCGCCTATCACAAGCTCCTGAACGGGGATGACAAGGCGGCGCAAATGGAGGCGGCACGAGCCTGGAGCCTGTGGGAGGGCGAAACCATAACCCTGATGCCCGATGAAGGGCTTGCAAGGGATTTTGCCGAGGATGAGTTCGCGCTCACCTTCGCCCGGATTGAAAACCATTATTTTGTCCATGGCGGGTTTTTTGACGAGGGGCAGTTGCTGGAAAACGTGCACCGGCTGCGCTCTGTCCCCTGCACCATCATTCAGGGCCGTTATGATGCGGCGACACCGGCCAGAACCGCATGGGATCTGCATAAAGCCTGGCCCGAAGCCGTCTTTCATCTCGTGCCCGATGCGGGGCATGCCTATAACGAGGCGGGAATTTTGCACCATACAATTGAAGCCACGGACCGCTACGCGGCAGGCTGAAATGCAGGTGTTGGCTTTACGCATGAAGGGCGGGCAAAGCGGACCCGATCTTGCGTGGGGCGGGGCAGTGGCCGCTTGCGGCTGTTGATACCGTTTCACGGAGGCACATATGCCCCAGAATCTGTCCCGCCGCGGGATGCTGTTTCTTCTTGGCGCCGGTATGGCGGGCCTCACCGTAGGGTCCGGCGCGGCACAGGCGACTGGAAGAGCGGGGCTGGCGGCAATTGCAAAACAGGCCGGCCTTCTCTACGGGGCCTCGGCGGGGGGTGAGATTTTTGACGATCCGGCCTATGGGCAGCTTTATGTTGATGAAACCGCGATCATAACCACCGATGTGGCGCTCAAGTTTGACTGGATACGGCCCCGGCGCGAGGTGTGGGATTTTGCCCGCGCCGACCGGTTGCTTGCCTTTGCGCAAAACAATGCCCTGGCCATGCGCGGTCATACCCTGATCTGGAATGAAAATGCGCCCGGTTGGCTGAAGGGGCTTTCAATGCGTGAAATCCGGCGGGTGTTTGATCACCATATCGACAAGGTCACGGCGCGCTATGCCGGCAAACTGCATTCATGGGATGTGGTCAATGAGCCGTTCTGGCCGGGCCATGGCAAGCCCGGCGGATACCGCAGCGGCCCGTGGTATGAAGCCATGGGGGCGGGCTATATCGAGCGCGCTTTCGTGCGCGCGGCGGCGGCTGACCCGGCGGTCAAGCTGGTGCTCAATGAGGCCCATACCGAGCGCAATGATGCCGTGGGCAAGGCAATCCGCGCCAATATGCTGCGCCTTATCGACCAGCTTCAGGACGCAGGCGCGCCCCTGCACGCCATCGGCCTTCAGGGGCATCTGCAACCGGGCAAGCCTTATGATGACGGCGTGTTTGCCGATTTTTTGTGGCAGATCGATGCGCGCGGGCTGGATATCTATATCACCGAGTTCGATATCAATGACGAGATCTATGCGAGCAATCCGGCCAAACGGGACCAGCGGGTTGCCCTGCGCGGTTATGCCTTTTTAAAGCGCGTACTCGCCGTTCCGGCGCTGCGCATGATTGTCAACTGGCAGCTTGCCGACCCCTTTAGCTGGTATGCCGGTCTGGCGAAAGCGGGCCGGTTGCGCTCGCGCCGGGCGCCGCGGCCGCTTCCCTTTGACGCCGCCTATCGCCGCAAGCCGTTATGGAGCGCCATGGCGCGGGCCATGACGGAGCGTTCACGGTAACATAGGCGTTTGCGGCTTTAACG
>CAZIVB010000172.1:0-3070 GCA_964542565.1 uncultured Hyphomicrobiales bacterium
GGCGCAGACGCGAGACGAGATCGTAAAGCTCATCGGCGCTTAAGGAGCGCTCCTGCGCCCCTTCGCCGCGAAAGATCAGAACCGGCCTTGCGCCGCGCCGGCGCAACAGGTTTTCGGCGAAATTAAGCCTGGCATGGGGGAAAAACCGCGCTTTGAATACCGAATTTTCATCCACAACATAAGGCGCAACGCCCTTGTCGCCGATTATGCCGGAATAGTCCCAGAACGCATTCCAGAAATCCTCAAGACGGGTTATGGAAAAATCATAAAGAGAATCATAATCCTCCAGCTCCGCTTCAAATCTGCGGTTCAAATTCTTGCGGAACCGGGTCATATTGGCGCGTTCAACCGTTTTTTGATCCGGCTGCCAAAGCGGTGAATTCATCATTTGCCTCTTACCAAAAACCTTTTGACATGAAACATGTCCCTTGCGGAAGATCAGGTCAAGTGATCTTGACATTTACCTTGCAAAGGGTTTGCATCCGGGCGGCAGGAGCTTACGATAACCGGCAAAGGAGATATGCGCCATGGAGCCTTCGAATCCGGATTGCAGAATAGATTATATCGAATTCAACGTTGCGGAGATCGCCCGTTCAAAGGATTTTTACGGCGCGGTTTTTGGCTGGTCATTTACCGATTACGGCCCTGAGTATTGCGCCTTTTCAGATGGCCGCATGAAGGGCGGATTTGATGCGACGGGGAAAGTTGGGCCGGGCGGGCCGCTGATTGTTCTTTACGCCTCCGATCTGGCCAAAATGCAAAAGCGCATTGAAAATGCCGGCGGCTTGATCGTGAAAGCTGTTTTTGCGTTTCCCGGCGGCCGACGGTTTCATTTTAGCGATCCTGACGGCTATGAGCTGGCGGTATGGTCGGACACATAATCTCCTGGATCGGGGAATCCGGCATTTTTCAGGCGCAAATGGAATCTGACCACAAAGGCGGCTATGATGGATGCCGAAGTGATTCTCAGGCGGTGAAATGAAAAAAATCCTTTATATCCTTGGCGCTCTGGTTGTTGGTTTCATTGTTTTCCTGGCGGCTCTGCCGTTTTTGCTGTCGGCCGAGTTTATTGAAAAAAAGGTGGTTGAGGCGGTCAAGACGCAAACCGGCCGCAGCCTTTCGATCGGCGATGGCACCCGCCTTTCCTTTTTTCCCTCAATCGGTATCCGGCTGAATAACGTTATTCTCTCCAATCCGCCCGATATGGCGCCAGGGGATATGCTTCAGGCGCGTTCGATACGGCTAAATCTGCAACTCTGGCCCTTGCTGAAAAAACAAATCAAGGTGGATGAGTTTATTCTCGACCGGCCGATTATCGCCCTGGCTGTTGACAAAAAAGGACGGGCGAACTGGAAGTTTGGCTCCGGCGCGGCCGGTCCGGCAGGCCCCGGCGATGAGGCTCCGGCCATGCGGCCTGAAGATATCCGTCTTGGCGATATCCGCATTGTCAACGGAATTATGGGCTATGCCGATGCGCGCACGGGTTTTCAGAGTATCGTGAAAAACATCTCTATATCGCTGGGGTTGCCCTCGCTGGCCGAGGCGCTGAACATGGACGGCCAGTTTGACTGGAAGGGCCGCACGATCAAAATCAATACCTGGCTGAAAAGCCCCGAGGCGATGATGAACAAACAGTTCTCGCCCACCCGTTTCAGCCTGTCCACCAAGGGGCTGGAAGCTTCGTTTGAGGGCAATGTCACGGTTATCAGCGGCGTCCAGCTTGACGGAAAGCTTGTTTTCAAAACCGGTTCCGTGCGCGATCTTGCCGGCTGGCTGGGGGCGGAGCTGCCGACGCCCCGGGGATTCGGCGCGTTTTCGATGCAATCGAAGGTAAACTGGAAGGGCTCAACCCTTGCCCTCAACAGTTTTACCATGCAGCTTGACGGCATCCGGGCCGATGGCGCGGCGCTGGTGAGAACGGGCGGTAAACGGCCCGAGATCGAAGCCACCATTGCCGCCGGGATCATAAACATCAACACATATGTCGGCAACCGCCCGGGTACGGGAGATACCACGGGCGCGGGCGATGCCCCGGCGCGTAGCGGCTGGAGCACGGCGCCGATCGATATGTCGGGACTTGGCGCGCTTGACGCTGATCTGCGGCTCTCGGCGAGCGAAATCACCTATGACAAGATCAAAATCGGCCAGAGCGCGCTGGCGGTGACCTTGAGCAACGGGGTTTTAAAAGCCGATCTGGGCGAATTGCAACTCTATCAGGGGCGCGCCTCGGGCAAACTGACCCTTGACGGGCGCTCAAAAACGCCCGCTTTTTCCGTCAGCATGGCCACAAGCCAGGTCGAGGCGCTCCCCCTGCTCTCCGATGCGATGGATTTTAACTGGATTTCCGGCCGGGCGGCGTTTTCATATTCGGTCGCAGGGCGCGGGAAAAACCAGAAACAGATGATTTCCAGCCTGAAAGGCTCCGGCAAGTTCAGTTTTAAAAACGGCGCCATCGAGGGCATCAATATCGCGCAAATGTTCCGGGGGCTGAAAAAAGGCACCCTGAACGGCTGGTCGCGCGCCGCCAGCTCCAAAACGGATTTCAGCATTCTTTCGGGATCTTTTAAAATTGCCGACGGCATTGTTTCCAACCCGGATTTGAAACTGAACGGGCCGCTGGTGCGCCTGAAAGGGCAAGGGCGCATTGACCTTCCGCGGCAATGGCTGAACTACAAGGCCCGGCCCAAACTGGTCGCCTCCTTGCAAGGGCAAGGGGGAAAAGATGACCTGAAAGGGCTCACCATTCCGGTCAAGATCAAGGGGCCATGGAGCAAACCGAAAATCATTCCCGACCTCAAAGGTCTTCTTGATGACCCCGACGCCCTGATCAAGGGCGCCAAATCCGCCGCCAAAAAAGCAAAGACGCTGGGCAAGAAACTAAAAGCGCTGAAAAAAGGCGAGGCCAAAGATTTGATCAAGGGGCTGATCAGGAACCGCGGCGAGGGAGAAAACAAACAAGATGATCCCGTGGGCGGCCTGCTGAAAAACCTGCTCAGCCGCTAGAGTCTATTATTGCTTGATTGAATCGGCACCGGCCCGCACCCCACCCGGCCACCCATGCCATTGTTAG
>CAZIVB010000172.1:3080-5616 GCA_964542565.1 uncultured Hyphomicrobiales bacterium
GATCCCGTGGGCGGCCTGCTGAAAAACCTGCTCAGCCGCTAGAGTCTGCCTTGTATAGTCGGCACCCGCCCGCTCCCCTCCCGGCCACCCATGCCATTGTTAATCTGTGGGTGGCCGGGAGGGGGAGCGGGCTGGTGCCGAATCAGATTAAACAAGACATGCGCTGAATTCGGCATGGCCCTGCTCTTACCAAATCTTTAATATCTGCATGCCATTTTTAAATGGTATTCCGGGGTTGATTTCGAGGAACGCAGCGGTGATAGATTTTTCCGAACTGAGCATTCTCATGGTTGAGAACAACAAGCATGTCAGACGGATTATGCACGATATGCTGCGGGCTTTCGGCGTGCGCAGGATTTTTCAGTCGCCGGACGCCATGGAAGCCTATTCCCTGATGCTGGCGCAGCAGGTTGATCTTGTTATTCTCGACTTTTTTCTTGGAAAACTCGACGGCGGCGATTTTACCCGCATGGTGCGTCAGGATGCCGCCTGCATCAACCGCATGACGCCGATATTGCTGTGTACGGGGCTGCCGGAACATTACCGTATCGCCAAGGCGCGCGATGCGGGCATTAACGAAATTCTCGCCAAGCCGGTCGCGCCGCGCGATCTTTATCTGCGCATCAACAACATGCTTGAATATCCGCGCCCGTTCGTGATTACCAAAACCTATGTCGGCCCCTGCCGGCGGCGGCGGCAAAAGGTCGATTTCCCGGCAAATCTTGAGCGGCGAAAACGAATTGAAGGCACGGTAATCATCCCCCGGCCCGTGTGGCGCCGCTCGGGCGCCGCCTGAATCTAAGAAGTAAAATGAAAAACCCGGCCCCGGATCAGAGCGAAATTATTGCTTTTTTAAGCAACCCGGCCAGCTACCGCCCGGCGCCCGCCATGGTCGAGCGCATGGACACCCATGGGGCGATGGTCTTTCTGGCCGGTGATCAGGCCGTCAAGATCAAGAAACCGGTCGCCTTTTCCTATATGGATTTCTCAACACCTGAAAAACGCCGCAAGGTCATTTTGCGCGAGTTTGAAATCAATCAGCCGCATGCGCCCGGTCTTTACCGGCGCGTTGTGCCCATCACCCGCGGCGCTTCGGGCGAACTGGCCTTTGACGGCGTGGGCCCGCCGGTTGAATGGGCGCTCATCATGCGCCGTTTCGGGCAGGACCAGCTCCTGAGCGCAATGGCCGATACCGGTAGGCTCACCGCGGATATCATGGCGGCGCTTGCCAGGCTTGTCGCCAAAACGCATCAGGGCGCGCCGGTGCATTTTGACGCCGCGCCGCTTGATGCGCTGATGCAGCGGGTGGAACAAAATGCCAAAGCCTGCCGGGCTTTTCCCGAGCTGTTTGACGAAGAGCGGACGGCCCGGCTGTTTTTTCGCCTGCATGATGTCCTGGGCGCGCAAGCGGGGCATATCCGCAGACGGCTTGAGAGCGGCTATATCCGGCGCTGCCACGGCGATTTGCATCTGCGCAATATCGTGTTGCTGGAAGGCGAGCCGGTACTCTTCGACGCGATCGAGTTTGATGAAGAGATCGCAACGATCGATATTCTCGATGATCTGGCGTTCCTGCTCATGGACCTTATTGAGCGCGGCTTTACGCCGCTGGCCAATCAGGTCCTGAATGTCTGGCTGAACGCAATGAACGAGATAGCGCACTATGAGGCGCTTTGCCTGCTGCCGCTCTATCTTTCCTCAAGGGCCGGGATCCGCACCAAGGTCATGCTGGCCCTGATGCGGCAGCTTGAGGGGGATAAAGCCCGGGCGGCGGGCCGTGATGCGGTTTCCTATTATCAAGCCTCCGAGGCGCTCATCCGCCCGTCAAAGCCCATGCTGATCGTAACGGCCGGCCTCTCGGGCAGCGGCAAGACAACGCTGGCGCGCCGGATCGCGCCTTTTATCGGCGCCGCCCCCGGCGCGGTTCATTTGCGCTCCGATGTCATCCGCAAGAGCCTGATGGGGGTGGATGAAACCGTGCGCCTGCCCGAAAGCGCCTATACAAAGACGGTTACGGCGAAGGTTTACGGCGAAATTCACCGGCGGGCAAAAGCAGCGCTTGAGGCGGGACACAGCGTTATCGCCGATGCCGTTTATGCGCGCGAAACCGAGCGCAAGGAAATTGAAAATATCGCCCGGCAATCCGGAGCGGTTTTTCACGGCCTGTGGCTGCAAGCTGCGCCCGAAACCCTGAAAACCCGCATCACGGCCCGGCGCGGCGATGCCTCGGACGCCGATGCAAAAGTGCTGGCGCGGCAACTGGAATATGAGATCGGAAAACTGAACTGGAAAAAGATCGACGCGGCGGAAAAAAGCGAAACCCTCGCCGCAAGAGTATTGGAGCGGGTGATCGGGATTGAACCGACGACATTCAGCTTGGGAAGCTGACGTTCTACCACTGAACTACACCCGCCTTGGGGATATAATTACCCTTGCAGCGGGCAGTATGACAAGGGCTATTTTATGCCGCTGCGTGATTGCGTTCAAATTTCATCACATCATTTTTATACATGGTATATGGTTTTTACCGGTATCA
>CAZIVB010000173.1:0-5613 GCA_964542565.1 uncultured Hyphomicrobiales bacterium
GCCCGGAAGGCAGATAGACGGCTTGCGCTGGCGCGTATAATGAACGTAGTTTGATATCAGATACGGTGTTTTCAATTATTTAAGGGGAGCGAATTGATCAGCCGGGTTGATCTGCCTGACAAAAGCCTGAAAGACGCCCTGGAGCGGGCTCTGCGCAGCCGTGAATTCGCCGCTTCCCCCAGAATGCAAAAACTGCTGAAATTCATCGTTCTTGAAGCGATGAATGGCCGCGCCGGTACGCTGAAAGGGCGTGCGATCGGGGTGAAGGTTTTTGGCCGCGACGTGAAATTTAACCCGGACAGCGATTCCATCGTGCGGGTCCAGATGGGCCGCTTGCGCAAATCACTCGCTCACTATTATCTCGCCGGCGGCAAAAATGATCCGGTGCATATCCGTATCCCCAAGGGGAGATATGCGCCGCAATTCATCCTTGCCGAGCCCGAATTGCCCGCAGCGGCCGCCGCGAAGGCGAGAAATGCAAAACCGGCGGCAAGGCATCTTATTGCCGGCGCCGTGTCCGCTCTGGTTTTGCTGGCGGGTTTTGCCGCTTATCTGGCCTTTGCCCCGGCGCAGGCGCCCGGCAATCCGCCGGAGCGGGAAGTCAGGAAACTTTCGGATATTATCAACGGTCCGGTTGTCGCTGTTTTTCCGTTTCGGAATCTCTCGTCAAGAGCCGAGAATACCTATCTGCAAAAAGGGCTTGCCATCGAGCTGATCTCGGATCTGAGCCGGTTCAAAAACCTTTCGGTCCTCAGCCAGGATACGACTGTCTATAATTCCAGATACCGCGAACATCCCCAGGAAGCGGGCCGCAGGATCGGCGTTCAGTATATTGTGACGGGAAGCTATGTTCTGGAAGATAATATGCTGCGGGTCACGGCGCAATTGCAAGAATCGCCTTCGGGGCGGATCATATGGTCAAACAAATACAAACGCCACCTGCTCAGCGAGAGTGTTTTTGACGTTCAGGCGCGCATTGTCCGCGCCGTGGCAAGCAAGCTCGGCCAGCCCTACGGCATTATCAACCGCCATTCAAAACACCGCCTGTTGCAAAACGGGGTCTATGCGCCGAACGCCTATATCTGTGTCCTGAGCTTTTATGATTACGCCCATGAGGAAAACGCCGCCAATCACCTGAAAACCCGCACATGCCTTGAAAAGGCCATCAAGGACCGGCCCGATTATGCCCAGGCTTATGCGGCGCTGTCATGGATGTATGTGGATGAATACCGGCAGGGCTTTAATCCCCGCCTCGATGCGGCCCCGCCTCTGGACCGGGCGCTGGAGATGGCGCGCAAGGCGGTTGTGCTTGATCCTGACGACGCCTTCACCCATCGCCGCCTGGCCAATGTTTTTGTCATTCGCGGCGATATGGAACTGGCAAGGGACGAGATCATGAAGGCGCTGGAGCTTAATCCCAACAATTCCGAAGTTCTGGCCGATGTCGGCTGGATTGTGAAAAATCTTGGCGACTGGTTTACCGCCTTCTTTTACGCCAGCAAGGCCATTGCGCTTAATCCGGGATTTCCGCCGTGGTATCTGGAAACGCCGTTTTTGTATCATTACGCCAATCAGGATTGCCGCAATTCGCTTAAAACCGCCAGTTCCTTTTACCGCCAGGACAGCACAATACTTCTGCCCCATGTTTTCATGGTCGTGGCGGCAAGGCTGTGCCGTGAGCAGCCGCCCGGCATTTCAGGGCATGTCGAGGCGATCAACACCGCCTATCCCGATTTTTTAAGATCGCCGGGCAAAACGCTTTCGGCTATGTCGGTGCCGCTTGACCTGATCCCGCTCATGCTGGACGCCCTGCTTGAGTCAGGGATCAAACTTGGACGCCAGAAGGGCGGTTCCAGGTAAAGGCACATTTGCGTTTTCTTGGTGCTTGACGTTTCAGGCGATCAACTTTACGCGTTAATATTATGAGTGATTCACGAACCTCTGTTGCGCCGCAGATAAAAAAACTGGCGGAATATTCAGCCTCTGCATGGCTGATCCGGGATGTCTTTCTGGATGTTTCGCTGCATCCGGAACGAACCTGCGTCACTGCTGTGCTTGATATTGCGCCCAATCCCGAATCGGCGGCGCAAAATGCGCCGCTTGTGCTTGACGGCGAGGAACTGGAGCTTGTCTCCATCGCCCTGAACGGTCAGGCGCTTGAGACGGATGCCTATCATCTGGATGAAACCTCGCTCACCATCCCCGAGCTTCCCTCCGGGGCATTTTCGCTGCGCATCGAGACCATCTGCAACCCCAGGGCCAATACCGCCCTTTCGGGGCTTTATCTGTCGAACGGGGTGTATTGCACCCAGTGCGAGGCGGAAGGGTTCCGGCGCATAACCTATTATCTTGACCGGCCCGATATTCTGGCGCGCTTTAAAGTGCGGCTTGAGGCACCGGGCGAGGCGGCGGCGGTTTTGCTTTCAAACGGCAATCTGGTTGATTTTGGCGGCGCGGAGGATATGCGCCAGTTTGCGCTCTGGGAGGACCCGTTTCCCAAGCCCTCTTATCTTTTTGCCCTGGTGGCGGGCAATCTGGCCTCGGTGGAGGATCATTTTACCACCATGTCGGGGCGCGAGGTTGTATTGCGTATTTTTGTCGAGCCGGGCAAGGAGGACCGCTGCGCTTACGCCATGGATTGCCTCAAACGGGCGATGAAATGGGATGAGGAGATGTTCGGGCGCGAATATGATCTGGATATTTTCATGATCGTGGCGGTGTCCGATTTCAATATGGGGGCCATGGAAAACAAGGGCCTCAATATTTTTAACGACAAATATATTCTGGTGCGGCCCGATACGGCCACCGATGCCGATTACGCCAATGTCGAGGCCATTGTGGCGCATGAATATTTCCATAACTGGACCGGCAACCGGATTACCTGCCGCGACTGGTTTCAGCTTTGCCTCAAAGAAGGGCTCACCGTGTTCCGCGATCAGCGCTTCACGGCGGACCAGCGCTCGGCGGCGGTCAAGCGCATCAAGGATGTGCAGCTTTTGAAAACGCATCAGTTCCCCGAGGATGCCGGGCCTCTGGCGCATCCGGTGCGGCCTGACTCGTATATGGAAATCAACAATTTTTATACAGCGACGGTCTATGAAAAAGGCGCCGAAGTGGTGCGCATGCTGCACACCCTGCTGGGGGAGGACATGTTCCGCAAGGGCATGGATCTCTACTTTGAGCGCCATGATGGCGAGGCGGCGACGGTCGAGGATTTCATCGCCTGTTTCGCCGCTGTGAGCGGACGCGATTTTACCCGGTTCATGCTGTGGTATTCCCAGGCCGGAACGCCGCAACTGACCGTTTCGGGCCGCTATTCGCAAGCCGAGCAAATTTATGAAATGAGCATTGAGCAGTCCTGCCCGGCCACCCCGGGGCAGACGCGCAAGCAGCCCTTCCATATCCCGCTCAAGATGGCGCTGCTTGACGCCAAAGGCGGCGAATTTGCGCTTGAGCTTGACGACGGGACAAAAGTAAAAAACGGCATCGTGGAAATCACGCAAACCAAAACGGTTTTGCGCTTCACGGGCATTGCGCAAAAGCCGGTGCCTTCGCTGCTGCGCGGATTTTCAGCCCCGCTTGAGGTGCAATCGCCGCTGCCCGAGCGCGATGCCGGCTTTTTAATGGCGCATGACGGTGATCTGTTCAACCGCTGGCAGGTGGCGCAGGATTACGCCATGGGGATTTTAAAACGCAACACCCGGGCGCTGCGCACCGGCGAGCCTCCGCGCAGGGGCGCGGCGCTGGCAAAGGCGATGGAGGCGGCCCTGCGGGATGATAGTCTTGAACCGGCCTATATATCGGCCTTTCTCGCCCTGCCCGGCGAGAGCGATGTTGCACGCGAGATCGGCAAGGATGTGGACCCGGGGGCCATTCACGCGGCGCGCGATACGCTTTACGCCTCTCTTGCCGCTTATCTGGAAACCCCGCTTGAGCAGGTTTACCGGGTGCTGGTTGATGATGGCCCCTACGCGCCCGATGCGCAAAGCGCCGGCAGGCGCGCCTTGCGCGCTACATGTCTGGGCCTGCTTGCAAGGCTTGGCAAACCACGCGATATCAAACGGGTTTGCGGCCATTATCTTGATGCTGACAATATGAGCGAGAAGATGGCGGCGCTTTCCGTCTTCGCCATGCTTGATGCGCCCGAACGCGGTTTTGCCTTTGATCATTTTTACAATGAGTGGCGCGATGATCATCTGGTGATGGACAAATGGTTCATGCTGCAAGCCATATCACCGCTGCCCAATGCGCTGGAAGAGGTGGCGGCGCTGACCCGCCACAAGCTGTTCTCGATGCAAAACCCGAATAAAGTGCGCTCACTGATCGGGGCGTTCGCAACGGCAAATCCGCTGAATTTCAACCGGGCCGACGGGGCGGGATACGCCTTTGTCGCGGCGCGCATTCTTGAGCTTGACCGCATAAACGCGCAAGTTGCCGCACGCTTGACGGCGGCGTTCCGGAACTGGCGCATGCTGGAAAAAACCCGGCGCAAACTGGCCAGGGCGGCGCTGGAGAAAATCGCCGCCAATGAGGGTTTGTCGCGCGATGTTTACGAAATCGCAACCAAATCCCTTGCTTAATAAAGTGTTACAGTTGCTGGTTTGTTTTTGAGGGTTCCTGGCGGCTACCGTCCCGTGAAGGGGCTGCCCTGAAGCGCAGGCGGGCTGTTTTTTTTGAAAAGCCTCTGGACAAATCAGTCTGCTTTTGAATCTATGGATCATATTGGATTCATCAGAAAGCATGCGGCTTGTCATGAATCTGGGCATAGCAGGGGGCTTATATTGGCCAATATGCAGGGCGTCACAACAGAGTATCCACAAAGACCGATAGATTTGGCGGTTGAACTGGCCAATCACGCGCTGCTGCCGCAGGAACGGACGCTCAAGCGCGCCATTCCGGTTTTAATCGGTATTTTTCTGGTGCTTTCCGGGCTTGGGATCGCGACCTTTTTATACGCGCGTCATGAGCAGACCCTGGGCAACGCCAAAAATTCCACATCCCTGATCGCGGATATTGTCGAGGCCAATCTGGCCCGCCGCCTCGGCGCGCCGCTCTCGGGCGCCTCCATCCCCCTCACCCCGACCCAGAACGATCTGGCGCAGAGCCTTCCCTCGGGCGCAACATCGCATGAGCGCATGATTCTGGTCACCGACGGCCGGGGGCGCATCCGCGCAACAGCGCCGATCATGCCGCTTTATATGGGCAAGCGGCTCATCGAGGTTATCGGGCCCAACCAGCCCTTGACCACGCTGGGGCGCCGCGCCGGCGTCCAGGCCATTTCCCTTCCCGGCAAATGGCATGACAACCGGCATGTATTGGCGACCGTGCGCAATATTACCAATCACACGGCACAGATCGCGGTGTTGCAGCCGCAAAGCGCGGCCCTGTCGGCATGGCGGGCCGATTTTACCGGTTTCGTTACCTTTTTTGCGCTCTCGGGACTGATGCTTGCCCTGATGACCGGGGCGTTTTTCTGGCAGACGGGCCGCACGGCCATGGCGGAAGATGCGCTGAAAACAACATCGCGCAAGCTCAACAAGGCGCTGGTTCGCGGGCGCTGCGGCTTGTGGGACTGGGACCTCTCGCGGGGACAGATTTACTGGTCCAGTTCGA
>CAZIVB010000174.1:0-4020 GCA_964542565.1 uncultured Hyphomicrobiales bacterium
AGCAGGGCTTCACGAAAGGCCGGATCGCGATCAGCGCGGGCTTTTACGGTTTGCTTGAATTTGCGGGTGAGCGCCATCTGTCAGCCCTCCTTCTTGCGGTGTTTATATTGCTGCCAGAGTTCAACCGCTGTGTCGATATCCCTGCTCTGGCGCTTTTTCGTTCCACCCCCCAGCAGAATAATAATTTTCCCGCCATCTTTGCCCAGATAGATGCGGTAACCGGGGCCAAAGTGAATGCGGTATTCAAAAACACCCTTTCCCACACCTTTGACATTGGACAGATTACCCTGCTCCATTCGGACAATGGCAACGCTCACCTTGGCGGCAGCGCGAGCATCAAGACTATTGAACCAGTTGGCAAAGGGGCTATCTCCGTCACGGTCAAGATACTCTGCAACTCTCATGAGCTATATAGTGCCATATACGTCACCTTACAAGCCCGCATCCTTACCCCTTGCCCGGAACTGTTTCGGTTTGATGAACTGTTCCGAACGAGGTAGCATACCCCGTCCGGCAAGGCTCAAGGGGGGTGTGAGCGCCATTTTTCCCCCTACTGGCTGGCCCAGACGATTCGGGCCATCCATTCGATGTCCTCGAGGTTGAAGTGGCGGTCTTCGTGTTCGGGGTTGAAGGAGACGAGGGTGACCGAGGTGGCGGTTTTACGGGCCAGAAGCTTGGCCATCACTTCGCCGCTACGGGTTTTGGCCACCACCCGGTCGCCGCGCCTTATGCCGGCGGCGGGGGAGACGATAATGGTGTCGCCGTCGCGGTAAACCGGAAGCATGGAATCGCCGGCAATCTCCAGCGCATAGGCGTTTTCATCGCGGATGTCGGGGAAATCGACCTCTTCCCACCCTCCCCCAAGGGGAAAGCCGCCATCATCGAAATAGCCGCCGCCGCCGGCCTGGGCAAAGCCGATCAGGGGAACGCGGCGCTGCGGCAGAGCCCCCTCGTCATTGTTCATCAGGATCAGGAATTCATCGAATGAGGCGTTGGTCGCCTCCAGTATCTTGGCGAGGCTTTCGGTGCTGGGCCAGCGCCGCCGGCCATCAGGGGCGATGCGCTTGGATTTGTTGAACGTGGTCGGGTCGAGCCCGGCGCGGCGCGCAAGGCCGGACGCGGAGAGCTGATAGCGTTTCGCCAGCCGGTCAATCGCGGCCCAGATATGCGCATGAGACAACATATTTAAGAAAATATTCCGATAACAGCCCTATTCTCAAGAATAATACCCCTTGAATAGGAATCATACCTTATTTGCGGCGGGTTTGTCCAGAGCAATTATAACTTGTGAAATGCAAAATCCGGGGCTAGCCTCGGGCTTGCCATGGTTTTTGATTTTTATCCCCTGCTTCGCCCCGCCCTGCACGCATTTGATGCCGAGCGCGCCCACGGCCTCACCATAAAGGCGCTTGAGGCGGGGCTTTTCCCGCGCCCGTGCGGCAAGGAGGATGCGATTTTGCACGCCCGCGTCTTCGGGCTTGATTTTCCCAACCCTGTCGGCATGGCGGCGGGCTTTGACAAGGATGCGAGGGTAACGGGTCCGCTGCTTGCCCTTGGCTTTGGTTTTACCGAAGCCGGGACGGTTACCCCCCTGCCGCAGGCGGGCAACCCGAAGCCGCGCCTGTTCCGGCTGCCCGGCGACCGGGCGGTGATCAACCGGATGGGGTTCAATAATGAAGGGCTCGGCGCCATGCTGGGGCGCCTGAAAAAGCGGCCGGGCCACGGGATTATCGGGGTTAATCTGGGGGCGAACAAGGCCAGCACCGACAAGATTGCCGATTTTGTCACCGGGGTTGAGGCGGTGCAGGAGCTGGCCGATTATATGGTGATCAATGTCTCCTCGCCCAACACGCCGGGTTTGCGCGATTTGCAGGCCGGCGAGGAACTTGATGCGCTGCTGAGGCGGGTCATGGCGGTGCGGCACAGCAAAACGCCGCTGCTGGTGAAGATCGCACCTGATCTTGACGATACCGCCCTGAGCGATATTGCTACTGTCGTCTTGGCGCACGGGGTGGACGGGATTATTGTCTCCAATACGACCCTTTCGCGCCACGGGTTGAGCAAAAGCGCGGCGGACGAGGCGGGCGGTCTGTCCGGCGCGCCCTTGTTCGCGCTTTCCACCCGCATTCTGGCGCGGATGTATCTTGAGACCGGGGGCAAGGTGCCGCTGATCGGGGTTGGCGGGATTTCATCCGGGGCCGACGCCTACCGGAAAATTTGCGCCGGAGCCTCGCTTGTGCAGCTTTACACCGCGCTCATCTATCAGGGGCCGGGTCTGATTACGCGGATCAAGCGCGAATTGGCCGCGCTGCTGGAAATCAATGGCGCAAACACCATATCGGAGATTACCGGCAAGGATGCCGAGGCCATTGCCCAGGACAATTCACGGAGAGTTTCATGACCACAACGATGTTTCACAACCCGCGCTGTTCCAAATCGCGCCAGACCCTGGAGCTGCTTAACGAAAACGGCGTCCATCCGGAAATTGTCAAATACCTTGAAAACCCTCCGACAATTGAAGAGCTTAAAGAAATCCTCGACATGCTGGGAATTGGGCCGCGCGAGCTGATGCGCAAGGGCGAGGCGGAGTACAAGGCGCAGGGGCTGGCGGATGAAAATCTGAGCGATGAGGAACTGATTACGGCGATGGTGAAAACGCCCAGGCTGATCGAGCGCCCGATTGTGATCAAAAACGGCAGGGCCGCGCTTGGCCGTCCGCCGGTTTCGGTGCTCGATATTTTGTAGTTCAGAGCGCCTTTGAATTAACCTTGTCTTAAGATATTCGCAAGGGGCCGGGGGGCCGCGCTGGACCCAAAAGCCTATTCGCGCTAATGATAAAGCCAGATGCGGCGGGAAAATGCGTGGATAGCGAACATCCATGCGATCGGGATGAACATGCGGCTGGCTTTGCCGGCCGGGATGTTTGTTGTGTGAGTTAAGTAAAGAACAAGTGGCGAGTACCCCCCGTGAGCCCGTTTAAGACAGAATTTTTTCAAAACCTTGAAGGCAAGGCCGATCCGGCCTGGCTGTGGGATTTTGCCCGTGGACGCATCGTCTGGGCCAACCGGGCCGGGATTGCGTTCTGGGGCGAGGCGACGTTGTTTGATCTGCTGGATCACCGTTTTGACCCCGTGGGGGCAACGGTCAGGAAAATCCGCGAAATCGCCAAAACGGTCGAAAAAGACGATAGTGAAAGCGACGAGGTTATCTTTTTCCCCGAGGCCGGCCAACTGGTTAAATGCACCTGCCGCCTCAGTCCGCTCGAAGGCGGGCGCAGCGGCTTGCTGGTGGCGGCGCGGCGCACAGGGGGAAAAGGGCAGGAAGCCGGGGGCGAGCTGTTTGCCCAGGTCGTAAACAGCTCGCCCTTCGCGCTTGGCGTGTTCGACCGCGCCGGGCGGCTGATCTACGCCAATGCCGCCCTTGGTGATATTTTCGCCAATACCGAAGCTGAAACCGGCGGCGGGCTTCAAGGCTCGTTCCATCTGGCCCGCTGGATGGGTTCGGAAGATGACGCCCATGCGCTGGTCTCGCGCATCTTGCTGGTGGGCTCGCACAGTGCGGCGCGAATGATGCAGACCAAATTCGGCCCGCGCACCCACCGCCTGACGGCGCGGCGGATGAGCCTTGAGGACGGCGAGACAGCAATCTTGATTTTCTTCCACGATATCGAGGACCGGCGGCGCTATGAGCTGGAACTTGAATCAAGACTGGCCAATCTGGAAACCCGGTTGCAGAACCTGCCCGAAGACGGCGATGGCGCGCCAGCGGCTGAAAGCAGCGGCGAGGCGACCGAAACCGCCGCGGAGCCCCCTGCCCCGGAAATTCCCGCAAGCGCCGGAGATGAAAACCCGGTAGCGGAAGAGGAAGAAAAACCGGTCCTTCCCGAGGAGGAAGAATCGAAGGAGATAGAGCCTGAAACCACGCCTGAAGCCGCCGAAACGCCGTCCATCCCTGATATTTCAGAATCTCCCGCCCCGCCGCTGATCGAGGAACTGGCGGCAGGTCAGGCCGGAGACGAAA
>CAZIVB010000174.1:4120-5589 GCA_964542565.1 uncultured Hyphomicrobiales bacterium
ACGCCAAAAGCGCGGCTTTTTGAAAATGTCGAGATCCAGCCTTCAAAACGCCAGGAACCGGGGCGCGAAGCCAAAGCGGATAACAAGCCCCGCTCCGACCTCAAGGGCCGGGACCGGGAGGCCTTTTCCGCCATTGCCCAGGCTTTGCGCGCCAATAGTCCGGTCGCGCTTGAAAGCCTCGATATTTCGCGCAAAAGCGAAGAGATCAAGCTTGTTGACGATGAAAGCGGCAAAAAGACGGATGAGGAAAAAGCCATACCGCCAGCGCCTCAACCTGTCCATGAGGACACAGGCGGCAAATTGCAAAATATTGCTCTGGAAGAATCCGAAGCGCGGGTTTCGGAGTTGCAGGCCATTCTGGACTCAGCAGCGGACGGGATCATCACCCTTGACGGCGAGGGACGGGTTTGCAACCTGAATATAGCGTCGGAAACCATCCTTGACCGGAAGAAGGACGATGTGAAGGGGGAAAAATTCATTTCCCTGCTCAGCCCGTCAAGCGCGCGCGAAGTTGGAAGCTATCTTGAGGCAGTGACCGAAACCGGCGTTGTCGGCGTCTTCCGCGACGGGCGCGAGATCGAGGCCGTGCGCCCCGATGAAAGCCGGATTCCGCTGTTTCTCACCCTGGGGCGGGTCAAATCCGATGACACCTTGCAATATTGCGCCGTTATCCGCGACATCTCGCAGTGGAAAAAGGCCGAAGCCGATTTGCGCCAGGCCAAGGAGCGGGCGGAAGAGGATTCAGAGAAAAAGTCCGATTTTCTCGCCCGGATCAGTCATGAGCTGCGCACGCCGCTGAACGCGATTATCGGCTTTTCCGAGGTGATGAGCGAAGAGAAATTCGGCCCCATCGCCAATGACCGCTACAAGGGCTATGTCAGCGATATCCGCACCAGCTCGGAGCATCTGCTCTCGCTCATCAATGATCTGCTGGATCTGACAAAAATTGAATCGGGAAATCTTGAGCTTGATTTCACTTCCGTTGAGTTGCCCGAGATCGTCACCCAGAGCGTCAGCCTGATGCAGCCGCTGGCCACGAGGGAGCGGATTGTGATCCGCACATCCCTACCGGAAAATCTGCCGCCCATCGTGGCGGATTACCGCTCCATGCGCCAGATCATGCTGAACCTGCTTTCCAATGCGGTCAAGTTCACCAAGCCCGGCGGGCAGGTGATTGTCTCGGTGCTGTTTAATGAGGCGGGCGAGGTTGTCCTGCGGGTGCGCGATACCGGCATCGGCATGAGCGAGGATGAGCTCAAAAAAGCCATGGAGCCGTACCGGCAGATCAAATCGGTGCATGAAACGGGGCAGGACGGCACCGGCCTCGGCCTGCCGCTGACAAGGGCGCTGGCGGAAGCCAACCGGGCCGAATTCAAGATCGAAAGCGCCAAGGAGACCGGCACCCTGGTGCAGATCACCTTCCCGACTACGCGGGTTCTGGCGGAATAGGTATCGATTTATCTCGCGGG
>CAZIVB010000175.1:0-5582 GCA_964542565.1 uncultured Hyphomicrobiales bacterium
CTCCCGGCAATGGTGTAGGTTGCAACCCGCCCCATATTGATAACGCCGGCATGCAGCGCGTAAGGCCCCATGGTCCCGCGCGCTTTTGCCGGGGCGCTTAACCCCAAAGCCCCCATGATCCCGCCGCACATGGCGATGCAATGCAGGGAGGTCGGCAGACCAAGCGCCACCCCGGTAAGAAACTGAAAGACAAGCGGGTCCATTCAGACGGCGACGGAATGCTTGGCCTGGGCCGTTTTGAGATAGGCGTCAAAAACAGCGCTGACGATGCGGATAAAGGCACGGTGCTCCTCCGGCACGAAGAGCCTGAGCCCGTCGCGAACCACCAGCCCGTCCCGCGCCAGCAGGTCGATCTGCGCCAGCTCATCGCTAAAGACGCCTGCACTGACACCGTGCGCCGCGCAAACCGCCTCAAGATCAACCGAGAGGTTGCACATGATCTTTTCAATCACCTCGCCCCTGAGCTTGTCATCGGCGCTGAATTCAAGCCCGCGCGCCGTGCTCAGCCCGCCGGCTTCCACCTTGCGCTTCCAGTTGCCGATATCGGTGATGTTCTGGACATAGCCCTGCGGCAACTGGCCGATCGAGGAGGCGCCAAAGGGCAGCATGGCATCGGCAGGATCAGTGGTGTAGCCCTGAAAATTGCGCCGCAAGGTGCCGTCGGCCAGCGCGATCGCCATATCGTCCTCGGGCCGGGCGAAATGATCAAGCCCGATGCGCACATAACCCAGCCGGACAAGCTCGCCCGCCGCCGCCTCGGTCTGCTCGAAGCGGGCATGCTGATCGGGCAGATCGCTCTCCTTGATCAGGCGCTGATGCGATTTGAACCACGGCACATGGGCATAACCGAACAGGGCGATGCGCTGCGGGCCGATGCGGGTCGCCAGCTCCATGGAGCGCATGACATCTTGCGTCGATTGTTTGGGCAGACCATACATGAGATCAAAATTGATATCCTTGATGCCCGCATCCCAAAGGCGGTGGGTGACATCGCGCGTCATTTCAAACGACTGGACGCGGCCGATGGCTTCCTGAACATGCAGATTGAAATCCTGAACCCCGAAGGACACCCGGTTGACGCCGCCGTCAACCAGCATCCGGACGCATTCATTATCGAGGGTGCGCGGATCGCCTTCAACCGCGATCTCGGCTCGCTCATCAAGATCAAACAGATCGCCGATGGTTTGCATCAGCATGACGAAATGCTCGTGGCTCAGCATGGTCGGCGTACCGCCGCCCCAGGCGATATGCCGCACGCTCATGCGGCCGTTCATGTGCCGGGCGACGTTCTCAAGCTCTTGTTTCAGATGCTGCGCATAATCGGCCACCGGCTGATAGCGCTTGGTGATTTTGGTGTGGCAGCCGCAATACGAACACATGGTGACGCAGAACGGCACATGCAGATAAAGCGAGAGCGAGCTTCCCTGCGCAAGGCTACCGATCCAGTCCCGGCACTGCCCGGCTCCGATCCCGTCATGGAAGTGCGGCGCGGTGGGATAGGAGGTGTATCGCGGTACTTTCCGGTCCGCATACCGGGCGAATGTCGCGCTGAGTTTTGTCATGTGCGCGATAATAGCGCTGGTGCTGAAGGAAAATCAATCACAAAGGATTTTGTGCCTGCGGCGCGTGCAAAGCGGGTGTTCACGGCGGCAACTGCGTCAAAATGTCAATACGCAAGTGACTTGGAAATACGTTCGAAATGGTTTAAAACTCATTTTTGATTGATTCATATCAATTTTGTTCTGCTATTGTTCGTGCTTTTTTCGCAGTTTTGCCGAAAAAGTGCCAAAACGTCGAACAAGAAAAAAATGAACTGTCGAGGAACCGAAGAAGGGCCTGCAAAGTCTTGAGGGTCCAAAAGGGGGAACGAATGGCACAAACAAAATCTTTCCGCTGGGGAGAGGGGGCGCTGATTTTAGTCTTGGCAGCCCTTTTCCTTATATGCGTCTATATCGTGGCGAATGCGCGCGACAACGTTATGGCATTTCATATGTCGCTGAGCGCTGTCGGGGCCTTGCTCGGCATTTTTGCAATCTTCAGGCGCTACTTCAAACGTGCAGCGGGTCAGGGGCCCGATGAGACGGGGTACAGTGAAGGCGTCGTGAAGGCGTTTGTCATTGCGTCTGTTTTCTGGGGGATTGCGGGCTTTCTTGTTGGCGATTACATCGCCTGGGAGCTGGCGTTTCCGGGTCTGAACTGGGATTTCCAGATGACCAATTTCGGGCGTTTGCGTCCGTTGCATACCTCGGCGGTGATTTTCGCCTTTGGCGGCAATATCCTGATCGGTTCATCCTTTTACGTCGTGCAGCGCACCTGCCGCGCCCGTCTGGCCGGCGATCTGGCGCCATGGTTTGTCTTCTGGGGCTACAATCTGTTTATCGTGCTGGCGGGCACCGGGTATTTGCTCGGAGTCACGCACGGGCATGAATACGCGGAACCTGAATGGTATGTCGACTGGTGGCTGACCGTCGTCTGGGTTGTTTACCTTCTGATCTTCCTCGGGACGCTGATGCGCCGCCGCGAACCGCATATCTATGTGGCCAACTGGTTCTACCTTGCCTATATCGTGACGATTGCGATGCTGCATATCGGCAACAACATCGCGATCCCGGTTTCACTGTTCGGGGTTAAATCCTATCATGTCTTCTCGGGCGTGCAGGACGCCATGGTGCAGTGGTGGTACGGCCATAACGCGGTGGGCTTTTTCCTGACCGCCGCCTTCCTTGGCATGATGTATTATTTCGTCCCCAAACGGGCGGAGCGGCCGGTCTATTCCTACCGTCTGTCGATCATCCATTTCTGGGCCCTGATCTTTTTGTACATCTGGGCCGGGCCGCATCATCTGCATTATACCGCCCTGCCCGAATGGGCGCAGACCCTGGGCATGACCATGTCGATTATTTTGTGGATGCCGTCCTGGGGCGGTATGATCAACGGTCTGATGACGCTTTCGGGCGCATGGGACAAGCTTCGCACCGACCCGGTGATGCGCATGCTGGTGGCCTCTGTCGCCTTTTACGGCATGAGCACCTTTGAAGGGCCGATGATGTCCATCCGCGCCGTCAACCAGCTTTCCCATTACACGGACTGGACCATCGGTCATGTGCATTCGGGCGCAATGGGCTGGGTCGGCATGATCAGCTTCGGCGCGATCTATTGCATGGTGCCCTGGTTGTGGAAACGCAAGGAGCTGTATTCACTGAAACTCGTGAGCTGGCATTTCTGGCTCGCGACGATCGGCATCGTGCTTTACATCACATCCATGTGGGTTTCCGGCATTATGCAGGGCCTGATGTGGCGCTCCTACACCTCGCTCGGCTTCCTGGAGTATTCCTTCATCGAATCCGTTGAGGCCATGCATCCTTACTATGCCATCCGGGCTCTTGGCGGTGCATTCTTCGTACTGGGCGCCCTGGTCATGGTTTACAATCTGATCATGACGGTAAAGGCGCAGCCAATATCCAAATCCGCAGGGCTTCCCGCTCTGGAAGCTGCTGAATAAAGGGGGACGAAAGCATGTTCAAACATGAAGTCTTTGAGAAAAATTCGATCCTCCTGACACTGGGGATTCTGATCGCCGTCGCTATCGGCGGCATAGTTGAAATCGTACCGCTCTTCTATCTGGGCAGTACGATTGAAAAAGTGGAAGGCATACGTCCCTACACGCCGCTGGAGCTTGCCGGGCGCAATATCTACATTCGTGAGGGCTGTTATCTGTGTCATTCCCAGATGATCCGCCCGCTGCGCGACGAGGTGGAGCGCTACGGTCCTTATTCACTGGCGGCGGAAAGCAAGTATGACCATCCGTTCCAGTGGGGCTCCAAGCGCACCGGTCCTGATCTGGCCCGGGTTGGCGGCAAATACTCCGACGCCTGGCACCGTGAGCATATGATAAATCCGCGCGGAATCGTGCCCGAATCGGTCATGCCCGGATATCCGTTCCTGGCAACAGCGCCGTTAAGCGAGAGCAATATCGCCGCCAATGACATGAGCGCTCATCTGAGGGTGAATGCGATGGTTGGTGTGCCTTATACGCCAGATATGATCAAAATGGCCGAAACGGACATGAAAGCCCAGGCGGGGGACCCTGATTCAGATGAAGCGGAAGCCCTCAAGGGGCGCTACGGCGAAAAAGTCAATGTCCGCAATTTTGACGGCAACCCCGAGCTCACGGAACTGGACGCCCTGATTGCCTATCTGCAGGTTTTGGGGACCATGGTTGATTTCGGATTGTACAAGGACAAAGCGCCAGTTGAATGGCAGCGTTAGGGGGAGGACTTAGCATGGATCATCAAACCATTACCCAGCTTTCCGGGACTTTTGGAGTGGTCTTTTTCACGGTGATGTTTGCCATAGTGCTGGTATATGCGCTCTGGCCGCGCAACAAGAAAAAATTTGACCATGCAGCCCGACTGCCGCTTGAAAAGGATTGAGCATATGGGAACGAAAAAAGTTGATGAAGTTACCGGCGTCGAGACGACCGGCCATGTATGGGACGGGATTGCAGAACTGAATAATCCGCTTCCGCGTTGGTGGGTATGGACCTTCTGGGTCTGCACCATCTGGGCGGTTGGATACTGGATTGTATATCCGGCCTGGCCGCTCATAAACAGCTACACACCGGGTATTTTCGGTTACTCGGAGCGTGCTGTTATCGTTAAGGACATGGCCAAACTCAAAGCCGCCCGGGCCGAGAGCGCCAAGAAGCTTATGGGGGCCTCGCTTGAGGATATCAAAAACAACACCAAGCTTCTGAACTTTGCCCGCGCGATGGCGAAACCGGCATTCGGCGACAATTGCGCCGCTTGCCACGGCACCGGCGCCAGCGGCTCAAAAGGCTATCCGAACCTGAATGATGACGACTGGCTCTGGGGTGGAACGCTTGATGACATCTTCACCACAATCAAGGTGGGCGCCAGAGACAAGAGCGAAGACACAAGGAGCAACGACATGCCCGCTTTTGGCAAGGACGATATCCTTGACAAAAAGCAGATCACCGATGTCGCCGGCTATGTGCTCTCGCTCAGTGGCGGCAGCCTGGAAGGGGCCGATGTGGCCGCGGGCAAGGAGATTTTTGCCGAAAACTGCACCTCCTGCCACGGTGAGGACGCCAAGGGCAACACCGAGTTGGGCGCGCCCAATCTGACAGATAAAATCTGGCTCTATGGCGGCGACGCCGCAACGGTTATCAAGACCATCACCGATGCGCGCAGCGGCAGAATGCCGACATGGGAAGGGCGTCTTTCCCCCGCCATGATCAAGGCGCTGGCGGTCTATGTCCACACATTGGGTGGCGGTAAATAACAAGCTATGAGACCTTACCCTTGCCATAAGGCGGCCACGCCTGATTGATTGGTAAAGGCAAAGTGAACACAAAACGGCTCCGGGATGCAATCAATGCTTATTCCCGGAGCCTCTTCAATCCCGGGATTAAAAATCACATCTGAGAATTCCAGGACCATATACATTGCAAGGCAGCGGTGGCTATCACCGTGAGCAAGTCACTGTCCGGGACTTTGATTGCGGTTAGAATGAAAACAAATCGCCAGTAGAGGAATTCCTGGATGTCACAGACAGATATG
>CAZIVB010000176.1:0-5555 GCA_964542565.1 uncultured Hyphomicrobiales bacterium
CCGGTTTGCGCCCGCCCCAGAATGAGGGCGTGGATATCATGGGTGCCCTCATAGGTGTTGACGGTTTCCAGATTCATCATGTGGCGGATGACGTGATATTCATCCGAAATGCCGTTGGCGCCGTGCATGTCGCGGGCGGTCCGCGCAATATCGAGCGCCTTGCCGCAATTGTTGCGTTTCATCAAGGAGATGGCCTGCGGTGCGAGTTTACCGGCGTCCATGAGGCGGCCGAGCCGCAAGGCGCCCGTGAGCCCCAGGGTGATCTCGGTCTGCATATCGGCGAGTTTCTTCTGGATCAGCTGGGTTGCGGCCAGCGGGCGGCCAAATTGCTTGCGCTCCATCACATATTCGCGCGCCGCGAACCAGCAGGCTTCGGCGGCCCCCATCACCCCCCAGGCGATGCCAAAGCGCGCCCGGTTGAGACAGCCGAAGGGACCCGACAGCCCCTTTGCGCCGGGCAGCAGGTTTTCCGCCGGGACATGAACATCCTGTAAGGCGATTTGACCGGTGATCGAGGCGCGCAAGGAAAATTTGCCCTCGATTTTGGCGGTGGAAAACCCCTCCATGCCGCGCTCGGCAACAAAGCCGCGAATATGATCGCCGTCTTCTTCTTCCAGCTTGGCCCAGATGATGGCGATATCGGCAATCGGCGCATTGGTGATCCATGATTTGGTGCCGTTGAGGATATAGCCATCGCCCGATTTGACCGCCCGTGCCGCCATGCCGCCCGGATCCGAGCCAAAATCAGGCTCGGTAAGGCCAAAACAGCCGATCATCTCGCCCGATATCAAGGAGGGGAGATATTTTTGCTTTTGCGCCTCCGAGCCATAGGCGGCAATGGGATGAATAACGAGGGAGTTTTGCACGCTCATCGCCGAGCGGTAGCCTGAATCCACCCGCTCGATCTCGCGCGCCGCCAGCCCGTAAGCCACATAACCAAGTTCGGCCCCGCCCAGTGCCTCGGGCACGGTAACGCCCAGCAGCCCAAGCGCGCCCATCTCGCGCATGATCGCCGGATCAAAATGCTCCGTCCGGTTGGCCTTGATTACTCTGGGAAGCAGCTTGTCCTGGGCGTAGCCATGGGCGCTATCGCGCACCATGCGTTCTTCCTCGCCCAGTTCTTCATCAAGCAGAAGCGGGTCGGTCCAGTTGAAATTCGGTGTCGGCATGCTGTTATTTTCAATCCGTTATTGCGCTTTTTTCAGCCCGTCCGGCGTTCCCACCACGACGATGCGCATATTTTCCTCTTTCAGCAGGCGTTTGGCAACCCTGGCGATATCTTGCGCCGTGACCGCCTCGATACGGGCATTGCGCGTGTCGATATAATCAATGCCCAGCTCTTCCATCTGGATGGAAATCAATTGCCCGGCAATCTTGGAGCTTGAATCAAAGCGCAAGGGATAAGAGCCGGTCAGATAGGTTTTGGCCGAGCTCAGCTCCTCCGCCGTAACCCCGGATTTGGCCATCCGCGCAATCTCCTTGCGGATCAGATCAATCGCCTCGGCAACACTGGAGTTTTTGGTCGAGGCGCTGCCCATGACAACACCGGCATGCGAAAGCGGCAGCAAGAAGGAATAGATCGAATAGGTCAGGCCGCGTTTTTCCCGCACTTCCTCGGTGAGGCGCGAGGAAAAGCCGCCGCCGCCGAGAATATAGTTCATCACGAAAGCCGGGATAAAATCCTTGTCATGGCGCTCCATCCCCTCCATGCCGAAAACGATGACCGATTGCGGGATATCCATTTCGATAACCTGCAAATCCGGTTTTGCCGGCACTTTAACCTCGGGAATTTCACCAAGCCCGGAGGTTTCCGGCAGGCCTGCAAAGGTCTTGTCAAGCAATGCCCCGAGGGTTTTGGCGTCGATATCGCCCACAACCGTAATGCGCATCACATCCCTGGCGATGATCTTTTTGGCAAAATCCTTCAGATCCCGCGGCGTGATGGTTTTGACCTCCTTGATGGTGCCTTTTTTGGGGCGGCCATAGGGATGGTCTCCAAAAGCGCTTTTGAACCAGGCGCGGTAGGCGAGGGTGTCCGGGTCGGTTTCCTCGCGTTTCAGCCCGGTGATGACCTGACGCCGGATGCGGGTGACCGCCTCTTCGTCAAAGCGCGGTTTGGTGAGCGCGATCTGCAACAGATAAAACGCCTCGTCGCGATTGGCGGTCAGGGTTTTCATCCGGGCGTAATACTCATCGCGCCCGGCCGAAAAGCTCAAGGACATGGTCAGCTCTTCAAGGCGGCGCTGGAAGCTGGCGCTGTCAAGATCGCCCGCGCCCTCATCCATGGTGCCCGAAAGCAGATTGACCAGGCCGCTCTTGCCCGCCGGGTCCTGCGCCGTGCCGCCTTTAAAGCCCACCCGCACCGCAATCATCGGCACCGAGTGCTGCTCAACCAGCCAGGCAGTAATGCCGCCCGGAGAGACAACTTTTTGAATTCGGGTCGCGCCCGCATTTTGAACCAGCATGAATATTGCCCCTGTGAATAAGAAAATAGCGCCAAAAAGCCTTGGAAAACTTGCATACGGCCTCATTTCATCGCCTCCTGCCCGGCCCCTTTGGCGGGTTTTTCGGGAAGAAGCAGCCCGGTTACGGAGTTTTTGGCCTTGAGGAATTTGCGCGCTGCTGCGTTCACCTGGGCAACGGTTACCGCTTCAATACGTTTTGGCCACTCAAGGACATCATGAACGCTCTGGCCCGTGGTCAGCGCCGCGCCGAACATCCGCGCCATGGAGGACTGGCTGTCGCGGCTGTAGATATTGTCTGAAATCAGGATGCGCTTGGCATGCTCGATCTCTTTCTTGGTAACGCCTTTTTTCAGTATTTTGGCGACCACCTCGTCAATGCCGCCTTCAACCTCATGGATATCAATCCCCGGATTGGGCACCCCGTAGAGTATGAAAGAGCCGTAATCAAGGCTGGTGCCGGAATAATAGGCCCCGGCGCTGGCGGCGATCTTGCGCTTGACGATCAACTCGCGGTAAAGCCGGCTTGTCGCCCCCTGACCCAGAATTTCAGACAGGACCGAAAGCGCCTCCGCCTCGCCCTTCGCCGCCGTTGCATAGGCGCTGGTGACATAGGAGCGGCGCATATTCGGCTGGCGCACTTTTTTATCGCGCAAGGTCACCCGCCGCTCGGCCTGCGGTTTGGGCTCGCGCGGGCGCATACGCGGCCTGATCTTTGTCCGCACCTTGATGCTGCCGTAATATTTCTCCGCCAGCGGCTTGAGCTGCTCCGCCGTGATATCGCCGGCAACCACCAGAATGGCATTGTTGGGGGTATAGTATTTCTGGTAAAATTCCAGTGCATCGGCCCGCGTCAGCCGCGCGATTTCGTTTTCCCAGCCGATAATCGGCTTGCCGTAAGGATGCGCCAGATAAAGCGCCGCGCTGACCTGCTCGCCAAGGCGCGAGCCCGGATCGTTGTCGATGCGCATGCGCCGCTCTTCTAAAATCACATCGCGCTCGGGCAGAACATCCTCGTCGCGAAGCCTGAGATTGATCATCCGGTCGGCTTCCATTTTCATCACCAGTTCCAGCCGGTCGCGGGCGATGCGCTGGTAATAGCCGGTATAATCCTGCGCGGTAAAGGCGTTGTCCTGACCGCCATTGCGGGCGATGATTTTGGAAAACTCGCCCGGCGCGATCGCTGATGTGCCCTTGAACATCAGGTGCTCAAGAAAATGCGCCAGACCGGACTTGCCCGGCTCTTCATCCGCTGCGCCTACCTTGTACCACACCATATGGGTTACCACCGGCGCGCGGTGATCCGGGATCGAGACAACCTGCATGCCGTTTGCAAGCGTGAAGGTTTTGATCTCTTCTGCCGTCTGGGCGCGGGCCGCCCCGGCAAGTAGCGTCATTGTCATCAGGGCCACCATGAAGTGTTGCAGGGGAAAGGGGGGGAAACAGCGATACACAGAACTCATCACGCGTATTTTAAACACGGTTAGCACATCCTTTTCGTGAAATCGGCAGAGAGCCTGAATGGCTGTCTGTAAAAAGCTCAACCCTATATATCTGGAAACAGGCTTGAAAATACAAGTCTTTACCAATCAGTTTTATGTGATTTTTACAGTGCAGGACAGGTGCTGTTTTGCGCTTGCCAGCCCTTTTTGTGTCATGCACCGTGGTGATTTTTTTGCATCCGCGCACCCAGCCCCGTAACGCCACGGCGCAGGCAGGCTTATTTGCAGTTCAGATCGGATGAGGCGGATTTTTTACCATCGCAATTGATCATTGTGGTCGCCCCTTCCGTCACCGCCTTGCCGTGTTTTTTATTGGCTTTGAGCCGCGCGGCTTCCGCCTTGGCGTCAATAACCGCGCCTCTTTTGCGCCCCTTCTGCCAGAACAAAACCTTGCTGGTGAGCTTCTTGTCCTTTTCCGCCAAAGACGCGTTTTCCTTGTTCAGGGTTCGGCGGATATCAGGATCGGCCCGGCCGGTGCCGATTTCATCCAGCAGGGCGCTCTCGCCGCGGCTGGCCCCTTTTGCGCGTCCACCCGTTCCCCCGAATACGCTCTCGCGCGCCGCCAGTCGGGGATCAACCCGGCTCAGCGGCGGAGCGCCTTTTTGCGGCGGGCGCAAATCATAATTGGGCGGCACCACCAGCGGCGCCTTGGTGACAACGGCAAATTCGTCCGGGGCGTTTTTATCAAGCCCCAGGGTTTCGCGCAAAGTTCCCTTGCCCTTGGTGCCGATGGAACAGCCGGCAACGGCAAACCCGGTGACAATGAGCGCCGCCGCGATACCGATGCGTCTTGCCCCCGACGGGCCGGTGAAACGTAAAAATGTCATTAAGTTCGCCCTTCAACAAAAAGGATGTCTCATCCCCTAACAAACGGGTAAGCGTGATTTTTGGTCATTTTATGACCGCTCCTCCGGCTTCGCGCCGCCGCCGGTCAAAGTGTCATACAATAGCAGCGCCACGCCTGCAACAATGGCCGTATCGGCAAGATTGAAGACATACCAGTAAAAGCCAAAAGCGTGCAGCGAGAAAAAATCAGCCACCGCGCCATAAACCCAGCGGTCAAGCGCATTGCCCAGCGCGCCGCCGATAATGCAGCCCAGCCCCAGCGCCAGCAGGAACTCGCGCGCCCTGCTGAGCCAGATGACGAGCGCCAGAACCGTAAGCAGCGTAATGGCCAGCAAAACGCCGCGCCCCAGCGCCGTATCCTGCTGGAACAGCCCGTAGGAAATGCCCTTGTTCCACACCATGATAAGATCAAAAAACGGCGTGATGCTGATCCGGCCGCGCGCCGCCATGTCGTAGATATAAAGCATCCAGTATTTGAAGGACTGATCGATCATCAGGGCGATCAGGGCGGTGATGAGACCGTAGCGGGCCGGTGTGCTGAAAAGTTTCCCCATCAAGTGCCCATGGCGTCCCATTCCCTCACCGCCGCCGCATCGCGCGCCGAAAGCTCCGGGAATTCCGGGTCCGCGCCCACATCGGGGAGAATTTTCCACGACCGCTGGCATTTCCTGCCCCTCGCCAATTCCGGCACCACGGCAACGCCTGCTACATCATCAAGGGTAAATGCGCCTTCAGGCCCTGCGCC
>CAZIVB010000177.1:0-5421 GCA_964542565.1 uncultured Hyphomicrobiales bacterium
TCGATTGTGATCCACTCCCTGCCGCGGCGTTCTTTATGGGTTTTGATGCGGGCCCGCATTTCGGCGTCACCGGCGGCGGCGGTGGCAAGATAGAGCGGTTTGAGGCCGGAATTCAGGGTGAGGTTTTCGGCAAATTTGCTTTTGCCCGAACGTGCGCCGCCCAGGATGAGTGAGAGGGATGGGGGCATGGGGTGCATCTTTCAAGCCGGTTTTCAGGTTGGGCAATTTTTCAGGTTGACTCTTAATCTGATTCTCGAGTCTTTTGACAAACTATGATCAGGAACGCAGCACATTTCAACTCATGGGCGGATGATATGCCGCTCGCCGACGCAGAGGCTATCCAAAGCGCGCGGGCGCGTCAGGGCCAACTCACCAAACCGCCCGGCTCGCTGGGGCGGCTGGAGGAGCTTGCCTGCTGGATGGCCGGCTGGCAGAGGCGCGAAAAACCCCGGGCCGACAAGGTGCAGGTGATCGTCTTTGCCGGCAATCACGGCGTAACCGCCAGAGGGGTTTCGGCCTTTCCGGCGGAAGTTACGGTGCAGATGGTGGCCAATTTTGAGGCTGGCGGGGCGGCGATCAATGCGCTTTGCAATGCCTTTGGCCATGATATGCGCGTGATCCCGCTTGAGCTTGAGCGCCCGACACATGATTTTACGCAAGAGGCGGCGATGAGTGAGGCGGACTGCCTTGCCGCGCTCAATACCGGTGCGGCGGCGGTGGATGGCGGCGGCGATATCATGGTGTTCGGCGAGATGGGAATTGGCAATACCACAGCGGCCAGCGCGCTGGCGGCGGCGGTTTTTGGCGGCTGCGGCGCGGACTGGGCCGGGGCCGGAACCGGCCATGATGCGGCGGGGATAAGATTAAAAGCGCAGGTTGTCGATGAAGCGCTGGCGCTGCATGAAGGACATCTGGGTACGCCGTTCGAGATTTTGCGCCGTCTGGGCGGGCGCGAGATCGCGGCGATCGCCGGGGCGATTATCGCCGCGCGGGCCAGGCGCATCCCGGTGGTGCTTGACGGGTTTATCGCCTGCGCCGCGGCGGGCGTTTTAACGCCGGGTAATAACGATGCGTTGGCGCACTGCGTCGCCGGGCATGTCTCGGCCGAGGGCGGGCACAAAAATATGCTGGCAAAACTGGACCTCATTGCGTTGCTTGATCTGGGCATGCGGCTGGGCGAGGGCAGCGGCGCGGCGCTGGCGGTGCAGGTGCTCAAGGGGGCTGCTGCCACCCATGGCCAGATGGCGACCTTTGCCGAAGCGGGCGTTTCGGACCAGGAGGCATGATCGCCAGGCTGCGTTTGTTTGCAACCGCGCGCGGCGCCGAGTTTTACAGCGCCTTTACCCTGCTGACCCGCATCCCGCTCACCGGTATCGATTGCGAAGCCGTACCGCAGGGCCGGGCGCTGTGGGCCTATCCGCTTGTGGGGGCGCTGATCGGCTCTTTTGGCGCTACCGCCTTTATCCTTGCCGGCATGATCGGTCTGCCGCTGTTTCTGGCGGTTGTCGCGGCTCTTGCGGCAACGGTTCTGATCAGCGGCGCGCTGCATGAGGACGGGCTCTCCGATATGGCCGACGGGCTGGGCGGCGGCCGCACGGCGCAGGACAAGTTGCGCATCATGCGCGATTCAAATCAGGGGGTTTACGGGTCTCTTGCCCTGATGTTTTCGCTGGCCGCGCGCGGCGGGGCGATTTTTGCCCTCGGGGCGGCGGCGCCGCTGGCGCTTATCGCCGCTCACGCCATTTCGCGCGGGGTGCTGGCGGTGCCCATGCGCCGGATCGACGCCGTGCGCCGCGACGGGATTACAGCCGAGGCGGGGCGGCCTTCTTATATCACCGTTCTGGCGGCGCTGGTTCTGGCGGCGCTCATTGCCGGCCTTCTGCTGGGCGCGCAGAGCGCGCAGATCAGCCTTCTTCTGGCCATTGGCGCGGCTTTTGGCGTGGCCTGGCTGGCGCGGCGGCAGCTTGGCGGGCTAACGGGCGATGTTCTGGGCGCGGCGCAGCAGGCGGCGGAAGTGGTTGTATTATTGAGTCTTACGCTGACTCTCACCTGAAACATGACTCTTTTCTTGCAGAGAAGCTCAAAGCGGGGCATGATCGTTTTTCATAAAAACAAAAGCGGGCAGAAGCCTGGCGGATAAGGCAAAAGGGAGCATCACAAGGATCGTGGATGCACAGGTTCCAGCGGTAGAGGTGCGCGGGCTGCACAAGAGTTTTGGCGCGCTGCATGTCCTGAAGGGGATAGATATGCGCGCCCACAGGGGCGATGTGATCTCCATTATCGGCTCATCGGGCTCGGGGAAGAGTACGCTTTTACGCTGCATCAATATGCTTGAGATCCCCAATCAGGGCGATGTGCTGGTGGGGGGCGAGCAGATTTCCCTCACAAAGGCCAGGGGCGATGAGCGCCAGCCGGGCGATCATGCCCAGGTCAATCGTATCCGCACCCAGCTTGGCATGGTGTTCCAGAATTTCAATTTATGGTCTCATATGAGCGTGCTTGAGAATATCATCGAAGCGCCGGTGCATGTTCTGGGGCGGCCAAAGAAAGAAATGAAGCAACTGGCGGGCAAGTTGCTGGAAAAGGTCGGGATTGCGGAAAAAGCCGATCATTTTCCGGCCCAGCTTTCGGGCGGCCAGCAGCAGCGCGCCGCCATTGCCCGGGCGCTGGCGATGGAGCCGGATGTGCTGCTTTTTGACGAGCCGACATCGGCGCTTGATCCTGAACTTGTCGGCGAGGTTTTGCGGGTGATCCGGGCGCTGGCGGATGAAGGGCGCACCATGATCCTTGTTACCCATGAGATGGGATTCGCGCGTGAGGTCTCGTCCCATATCCTGTTTTTGCATGAAGGGCTGATCGAGGAGGAAGGACCGCCGGAACAGCTTTTTGAAAATCCCAAATCGGAGCGGTGCGCCCAGTTTCTGGCCACCAATTTTTAACAGAGTTCAATCAACCAGACGGGAGTAAAACTGATGAAAAAACTGATATTTTCCGCAATCGCGGCCATGATGATGCTGGGCGCCGGATCGGCCATGGCCGAGAAAATGAAAGTGCGCATGGGCACGGAAGGGGCTTATCCTCCGTTTAATTTCATTGACAAAAACGGCAAGTTGCAGGGCTTTGATATTGATATCGGCAATGCGATCTGCAAGGCGGCCAATTTTGAGTGCACCTGGGTGACCCAGGACTGGGACGGCATTATCCCCGGATTGCTGGCGGAGAAATACGACACTATCATTGCCTCCATGTCGATCACCGACGAGCGCAAGAAAAAGGTCGATTTCAGCAATAAATATTACACCACCCCGGCGCGGTTCGTGACCTCGGCCAAGAATGCCAAGATGAAGTTTTCCAAGGACGCCCTCAAAGGCAAGACGATCGGGGTTCAGTCCTCGACCATCCATGAAAACTTCGTGCGCGACAATTTTGGCAAGATCGCCAAGATCAAATCCTATGACAAGCAGGAACAGGCCAATCTTGATCTGAAAGCGGGCCGGGTTGATTTTGTGCTCGCCGATGCGGTGGCGCTTGATGACGGTTTTCTGAAAACGCCGGCGGGCAAGGGCTTTGTGTTTGTCGGGCCGAACTATACCGACAAGAAATGGTTTGGCGACGGGGCCGGAATTGCCATCCGCAAGGGCGAGGACAAGCTGCGCAAGGCGCTTAATGCCGCTATTGACAAAATCCGCGCCGATGGCACCTATGCCAAGATCAACGCCAAATATTTTGACTTTGATGTCTATGGCGACTGATCATACTGATCCTGTCTCTCCCCCTTATTCAGGGGGAGAGATTGCATGAATCTTTTTGATTTTGCCGGTTACGGGGATGAAATCTGGCGCGGGGTGATGTTGACGCTCGGCGTTGGCGGCGGCGCGCTTGTTGTGGCGGTTATCTTCGGCCTTCTCGGCGCGGCGGGCAAGCTCTCAAATCACTGGGTGGCGCAAAAACTGGCCTTTGTGTACACAACGCTGGTGCGCGGCATTCCGGAACTGGTGCTGATTATCGTGCTGTATTACGGCGTGCCCACCCTGGTGCAAAACCTTGTCCGGCTGTCCGTTCCCGGCTACCGGCTTGATTTCAATCCGGTGGTTACGGCGGTTGTCGTCATCGGTCTGATTTACGGCGCCTTCATGACGGAGGTTTTCCGCGGCGCCTTTCTGGCTGTTCCGGGGGGGCAGATGGAGGCGGCGCGCGCCTTTGGCATGAGCCGGTTCAAGACCTTCTGGCGCATTCATATGCCGCAGATGTGGCGTTTTGCCCTGCCGGGGATCGGCAATGTGTGGATGGTGCTGATCAAGGCCACCGCCCTTGTCTCGGTGATCGGGCTGAAGGATACGCTTTACTGGTCGGGCAAGGCGGGCGAGGCTCTGCATGAGCCGTTCAAGTTTCTCCTGATTGCGGCGATGATCTTTTTAGGTATCACTTTTGTTTCCGAACAATTGTTCCGCTATGCCGAAAGCCGCGCCCAGCGCGGGGTGCAAAAGGTGAGGCATTAGGAGGGCGCATGGATTTTGAACTGATCGCAAAATCCTTTCCCGCCCTTATGACCGGGGCGGGGATGACCTTGTTTCTGACCGCGGTTTCAGTGCCTCTGGGGCTGGCGCTGGCGCTGCCGCTGGCCATCGCCCGGCTTTCAAAACGCGCCTGGCTGCGCCGCCCGGCGCATGTTTTTATTTATGTCTTTCGCGGCACGCCGCTCCTTATCCAGCTTTATCTGGTCTATTTCGGCCTGGGGCAGTTCCACGATACACTTGAGGCCTGGGGCATATGGTGGTTTTTCCGCGATGAGCTGTATTGCGCCTTGTTTGTGCTGGTTCTCAATACGGGCGCCTATTCGGCCGAGATTTTCCGCGGCGCCATTGCCGGGGTTCCGGCCGGTCATATCGAGGCGGCGCTGGCGGCGGGAATGAGCTGGTTTACAAGGCTGCGGCGCATTATTCTGCCCAGCGCTTTTCGCATTGCCTGGCCCGCCTATACCAATGAGGTGGTGTTTCTCATGCAGGCGACCTCGCTCGTCTCGCTTTTGACGGTCACCGAGTTGTTCCGCTCGGCCAAGATCATCGCCGTGCGCACGTTTGATATCTATTCCATGTATATTACCGCCGGGCTGATTTATCTGGTCATATCCTACGGCATAATTCTCGCCTTCGGCATGATTGAAAAACACCTCATGCGCCATACGCGCCAGCCGGGCGGCAAAAAATCCCTGCATCAACGCGCCTTCGCGGTGCTTACCCGTTAAGTCCAAGCGCAAGGATTTTATCCCCTCACCCGGCGCTGAGCGCCGAACTCTCCCCATGGGAGAAGGTCAGGGTGAGGGGGCATTGCAAATGCAGGCCCCGGAGCCGGAAAACACTCCAACCCCTTGCCGAAAAATAACAATTCAACCCGCTTGAGGCCTTTCCTGTTGCCTGTGCG
>CAZIVB010000178.1:0-5345 GCA_964542565.1 uncultured Hyphomicrobiales bacterium
GAAACCGAGGCGATCAAAGCATAGGCCATGGGCGGATTCGGCCCCCATATGGACCAGCTCACAAAGGCAATAATGGCAACGAGGATAACCGCCGGAACGAAATAGGCCGCGACCACATCCACCAGTTTTTGAATCGGCGCGCGCGAGCGCTGCGCCTCGGCCACCATATCGACAATCTGCGACAACATGGTGTCCCGGCCGACCCTGGTCGCCTCCATGATAAAGCTTCCCGTGCCGTTGATGGTGCCGCCGGTCACGCTTTCACCGGCCACCTTTTCAACCGGCACCGGCTCGCCGGTCAGCATCGATTCATCGACGCTGGAGCGGCCCTCGGTCACGGTTCCGTCCACCGGCACCTTGTCACCGGGCCGCACCCGCAAAAGATCGCCAACAGCCACCTGCTCCAGGGGAATTTCCTCTTCCGAACCATCGGCGCGCACGATGCGCGCCATTTTGGGCGCCAGATCAAGCAGGGCCCTAATCGCCCCGCCGGTGCGCTCCCGGGCGCGCAGCTCCAGCACCTGTCCCAGCAGAACCAGAACCACAATCACCGCCGCGGCCTCGAAATAGATATCAACCGTACCGTCGGCCTGGCGGAAGGCGGGCGGGAAAATGCCGGGGAAAACCGTCGCCACCACCGAATAGGACCACGCCGCGCCAACGCCAAGCGCGATCAGGGTAAACATATTGGGGCTTTTATTCACCACCGAGGCCCAGCCGCGCTTGAAAAACGGCCAGCCGGACCACAAGATAACCGGGGTGGCCAGAACCAGCTCAACCCAGACCGAAATACGCTTTGGAATCCAGTCCTCGACCGGCAGGCCGACAAACGGCCCCATGGCCAGAACCAGAACCGGAAACGAAAGCACAAGCCCGACCCAGAAGCGGCGGCTAAAATCAACCAGCTCGGGATTTGGCCCCTCATCGCCCGCCGGAACCCCCTTCGGCTCCAGCGCCATGCCGCAAAGCGGGCAGTCATCGGGCCCCTCGCGGATAATCTCCGGGTGCATCGGACAGGTGTATAGCGTGCCTTCCGGCATCGGTTCGGGCGCCGGGCGTCCATCCAGATATGCCTCCGGCCCGGCCTCAAACTTTTCCTCGCATCCCGGCGAGCAGAAATAAAACCGCTCGCCGCCATGTTTGACCATGTATTTGGCCGCGGCCCGGTCCACGGACATGCCGCAAACCGGGTCTTTTGCGCTAATGAAATCCTCCGGGGCGGCGGCAAACTTCTCCTGACATTTGGGATTGCAGAAGTAATAGGCGTGAGCTTCATGCTCCTGGCTGTATTTTGCCGATGCCGGGTCCACGATCATGCCGCAAACCGGATCACGCGTTACAACCTGATTGCCGTCACCATGATGAGCATGATGGTCTTGATGGTTATGTTGATGAGCCTGGGACATAATTGCTTTTTTCCGTATTGAATACGATGGTGAAGCAGAGGGTAGCCGCTCCAGTTACTGGAAGGTCAAGGTTTAAAACCTCGTATGGCTATTTTATGGCCGCCGCTCCCGGCTCCGCTCCGGAGATGACCCCGCATCGGGCTCCTTGCGGCCGGAAGCGGTCCAGAATGGTGCTTATTCCACGATGGCCGCCATTCCCGACTTGCGGTTGAATTTGACCCGGAACAGGAACTCGCCCTTGGGTGAGACAACATCCACCAGCGCCGCATTGGCGCCGCCGTCTTTCACCGCCCCCGCCTTCAGGCCGGAAAAGCCATGCATGGCGAGCCGGCCGCCAACGATGCGTTTGACATCCTCATTTGAATACGGCTTGGCGCGGGCGAAGAACTTGCGGCCCATCATCTTTTTGCGCATTTTTTGCATTTTCTGCATCATTGAGCCCATCATCATGCCCCGGCCCTTGCCCATGGCGCCCATCTTCATGCCCATGCCCTTGCCGCCGGCCATCATGCCGCTCATGCCGGCCATGCCGGCCATGCCCTGCTGCCCCATCATCATGCCCTGGCCCATCTGTCCGGCATTGTTCTGCGCCGCCAGAACCGGCGTCAGGGTCGCTGTTGACAAAAATGCCGCTGCCGCCAGAACGGGGAGTGATATCGTCGATTTCATCGGGTTTTCCTTCTGTTTCAATAGACAGGTCAGGCAGGAGCGCCCCCTGTTGAGCCGAAGATGGTTATTCCAGTGACTGGAAGGTAAAGCCGGACAAAAGTCACAAAAACGTGATGATCACAACGCCGGCATCGATAACGGCTCATCCTCTGCGTTCAAATAAAAAACATATACTTCACAATATATTAGCCAACATTGCGCCAGGTGGAATGTTGGCTTTCAAATCCAATAATCGCATTATAAGTATTTTAATCGAACAAATATATCATCCGGAGAACAGGAAATTTAAAAATAAACGTATAAAAGGCTTCCCCATGCCAGACACCACCGCGCCGCGCATCGACTGGGTCGATTACGCCAAGGGGTTTTGCATCATCCTTGTGGTGATGATGCACTCCACCCTCGGCGTTGAGGCCGCCTTTGGCAAGGAAGGCTGGACCCACGCCTTCGTGGAATTCGCCAAACCGTTCCGCATGCCGGACTTCTTTTTGATTTCCGGTCTGTTCCTCGCCCGCGTCATCGACCGCAACTGGCGCGAATATTCAGACAAGAAAGTCATTCATTTCGCCTATTTTTACGTCCTGTGGCTGACCATCCAGATTGTTGTCAAAAGCCCGCTTTATATTGATAATCCCTCCTTGATCCTGCACCATTATCTCTATGCCTTCATTCAGCCCTTCGGCACCATGTGGTTCATCTACCTGCTGCCGATATTCTTTGTCGTCACAAAGCTGGCGCGCCGCGTTCCCGCCATCGTGATCTTTTTTCTCGCCGCCGCGCTTGAAATCGCCCCGATTGAAACCGGCTCGGTGCTCATAGACGAGTTTGCCGCCAGATACGTCTATTTCTTCCTTGGCTACCAGGCGGCCAAACATATCTTCACCATTGCCAAATGGGCCCAGGAGCATGCCGGGCTTGCCCTTGCCGGGCTTGCCCTCTGGGCGCTGGTCAACGGCTACGCCGTCATGGCGGGCGTATCGGAACTTCCCGGCATAAGCCTCGCCCTCGGACTTATAGGGGCCGTGGCCGTGGTGACGTTTTCCGCGCTGCTGGCAAAACTGCGTCTGATGTCCTTTTTGCGCTATGCGGGACAAAACTCGATCGTGATCTATCTTGCCTTCTTCCTGCCCATGGCGGCAACGCGAACATTTTTTCTCAAGACGGATCTCATCGCCGATATCGGCGTCATAACCCTGATCGTGACGGCGATGGGCGTGGTCTTGCCGCTGATCCTGCACCGCTTCGTCAAGCGCAGCCGGACCGGCCTGTTCCTGTTCGAGCGCCCGGACTGGGCCAGGTTGCGGATGAAGAGACTGCAAAGCGCCGGAACATACGGCTAAAACCCGCCAGGTTTAACCGGCGCCGCCCCGGTTTGGCGGCGAGAAGCACACCGGCATTAAATATAAAAAGAATGCGCTTTTGCTGTGACCAAAATGCAACGCCTGATATCAAAATCAAAACCTGCTTTTATACCCGGTGTTGCAAAGCCGAATGATTCGCCTGCGTCATCAGGGCACTCTCCCATGACTTTCTGTCTAACCTGCTAAAATAAAAAGTAATTTATAATAATTCACCATTGGGAAAACCGGATTTGGCAATTCCCGTCAAACCGCATTGCACCTGGAAAAACCCGACTTCAACCCGGCGCTCCCTGCGTTTCCATAAAAAGGCGGATATGATATGTATTAATCAGGTATCTGCGAAGTGCGCTCTCCGGTAACGGACATCAATAAAGAGGCGTACAGATCAAATGAGGGGCTGGAAATGGGAACCACATATAAATTGAGACTTTCCGGATTGTTGCTGGCGGGCGCACTCGCCATAACCGGCAATCAGGCCATGGCGGCCGGTTTTGCCATCCGCGAGCAATCCGCCGCGGGTCTGGGCGCAGCCTTTGCCGGCGCGGCAACAGGCTATGGCGATCTGAGCTCCATGTTCTATAACCCGGCCACCGTGACCATGAATGAGGGCATTCAGGGTCAGCTTGACAGCTCATTGATCATTCCGTTTTCAAAATCCACCAACGGCGCCGGTTCCTCGGCTCTGGGCGGCGCCATGCTGGACACCTCCACAGGCGCGGCGATCTCAAAAAGCGGCAATATCGGCGTTATCGCCGGTGTACCCTCCACCTATGCCAGTTATTCGCTGAACCAGAATATGTATTTCGGCCTGAGCATAAACGCCCCCTTCGGACTGAGCACCAAGGCTGATTCCAACTGGATCGGCCGCTATCACGGTGTTGAATCCGCCATTCAGACGCTCAACGTGAACCCGATCTTCGGCTACAAGTTCAGCCCCGTATTCTCCATCGCCGCCGGTCCGACCATGCAATACATGCACGCCAAGCTCACAAGCGCAGTGGACATGCAGACCGCCGCCGGCATCCCCGGCCCTGTAACCGGAGCGCTCGATGGCTTCAACACCACGAAGGGCGATGATATCGGTTTTGGCTTTACCGCCGGCGTCCTCTTCACCCCGACCCCGATGACCCGCATCGGTCTGGGTTATCGCTCGGCCGTCAAGCACACCCTCAAGGGCAACTCCAGAACAACCGGCCCGATCGCACCCGTGGCGGCCGCGTTAACCGGCCGGATCACCGGCAAAATCACCACGCCCGAGACGGTGTCCCTCAGCTTCCGCCAGCAGTTGAATGATAAATTCGCGCTTCTGGGCACGGCGGAATGGGCCAATTGGAGCCGCTTCAAGGATCTCACCATCAATATCAGCACCGGCGCAAGCTCGGTCACCGTGGAAAACTGGAAAGACTCGTGGTATTTCGCTCTTGGCGGTGAGTATAAATGGTCGGAAAGCACGACCCTGCGCGCCGGCGCGGCCTATGAGCTCTCAAGTGTGCCCGATTCAACCCGCACACCGCGCCTGCCCGATAACGACCGCATCTGGCTGTCCACTGGCGCGAGCCACAAGGTCAATGGCTGGCTCGATGTCAATGCGGGGCTGACCTATATTTTCATCAAGAAAGCACCCGTCAACCTTTCCGTCGCCGACCCGACCAATCTGGGCCGCGGCAATCTGACCGCCACTTTCAAGAACAGTATCGCGATCGCCTCGCTCAGCGCCAAAATTCACTTCTGATACCGGTTGCATAAATCTGCACCGGCGCAAGCTGGAGGGGATGAAGGGGGAAAACGCCGGTCTTGACAGGACCGGCGTTTTCATTTTGGCGAGAACATGTCGTGTTCAATCGGCACCAGCCCGCTCCCCCACCCGGCCACCCACAGTTTAACAATGGCATGGGTGGCCGGGTGGGGG
>CAZIVB010000179.1:0-5339 GCA_964542565.1 uncultured Hyphomicrobiales bacterium
CGGTGATTGCAACCGCGGCGGTGCAGAATCTGCTCGGCGGCGATATGCTGACAAGAGCGAGCCGCAAGCCGCAGATTGTCGCCGATGCGGCTCATATCATTCTCACCTCGCCGGCGGCGGAATTCACCGGGAATTTTTGCATTGACGATACGCTTCTGGCCGCGCACGGGGTAACCGATTTTGACCCTTACCGGGTTGATCCTTCATGCAAGCTGCAAGTTGATTTTTTCATCCCGGAGGAGAGCGAGCCGCCTGATACCCTGGAGGCGCTGAAGTGAGCACCTTGCTGATCGGCCATGAAGATTGCCTCAAGCACCGGCTGGAGCCGGGGCATATGGAAGTGCCGCAGCGGTTGCAGGCGGTTATGCAGGCGCTTGAGGGGGACGAATTCAAGGGACTGGTGCGGGAAGAGGCGCCGCTGGCGACAAGGACGCAGCTTGAGCGGGTGCATCCGCCGCAGCATATTGAATTTATTAAAAAAACCGAACCGGTTTCGGGGCTGGCCAGCATTGATTTTGATACTCATATGTCTCCTGGCTCATGGAATGCGGCGCTGCGCGCCGCCGGGGCGGGTATCAGGGCGGTGGATGCGGTGATGGGCGGCGAGGTGAAAAATGCCTTTTGCGCCGTGCGCCCGCCGGGGCACCATGCCGAACCCGCGCGCGCCATGGGGTTTTGCCTGTTCAACAATATCGCGGTTGCGGCGCGCCACGCCATGGCGCAGCACGGGGCGGGCCGCATCGCCATTGTCGATTTTGACATCCATCACGGCAACGGCACCCAGGCGGCCTTCTGGTCGGAACCCGATGTGCTGTACGCCTCAACCCATATGATGCCGCATTATCCCGGCACCGGCGCGGCTTCAGAGACCGGGGCGGCTGGCGAGACCGGAGCGAGAAACATCTTCAATGTGCCGCTGGCCGCCAATGATGACGGGGCCGCCTTTGCCGCCGCCATGGGCGGTGTGATCCTGCCGGCCCTGCGGGATTTTTCTCCGGATGTGGTCATGATTTCGGCGGGTTTTGATGCTCATATCAACGACCCGTTGGGCGGACTCCGGCTTCAGGTCGAGGATTTTGTCTGGATAACTGAAGAACTTTGTTCTATTGCAGAGACTTATTCTGATGGCCGCCTGATTTCTTTTCTGGAAGGCGGCTATGATTTGGCGGCATTGGCGCGGTGTGCAGCGGCGCATGTCGGGATATTGGCGAGAGTGTAGCCACTACCGGGGATTTGCGGTATGAATTGGCTGGACTGACTGTTCAGGGCTGTTGACATGGCGGATAAACCTCAATCGGGGCAGGACATCAACGCATTGAGCTTTGAGCAGGCGCTGGCGGAGCTTGAAGGCATCGTCCGGCGGCTTGAGGCCGGGCAGGTGGAACTGGAAGAATCAATCCGCATTTATGAGCGCGGTGAAGCGCTGAAAAAAAGATGCAACGATCTGCTCAAACAGGCCGAGGCGCGGATCGAAAAAATCACCCTTAAAGACGGCAAGGCGGTGGCAAGCGAACCGCTTGACGTTGAGTAACATCTGATGACCACCGCCAGACCCCAAACGCCGTTGCTTGACCTTGTCAACACGCCGGAAGATTTACGGCGGCTGCAAACCGGCCAGTTGAAGCAACTGGCGGATGAGTTGCGCGCCGAAATGGTCGATGCGGTGTCAACGACCGGCGGACATCTGGGAGCCGGGCTGGGCGTGGTCGAGCTGACCGTGGCGCTGCATTATATTTTCAATACGCCCGAAGACCGGATCATCTGGGATGTGGGGCATCAGTCCTATCCCCACAAAATCCTCACCAACCGGCGCAGCACCATTCGTTCCTTACGTCAACCGGGGGGGCTTTCGGGCTTTACCAAACGCGCCGAGAGTGAATATGACCCGTTTGGGGCCGGACATTCCTCAACCTCGATTTCCGCCGGGCTGGGCATGGCGGTGGCGCGCGACCTGCAAGGTTCCGGGCGCAAGGTCGTCTCGGTCATCGGCGACGGCTCCATGAGCGCCGGCATGGCCTATGAGGCCATGAACAATGCCGGCGCCATGGACAGCCGGTTGATCGTTATCCTCAACGACAACGATATGTCGATTGCCCCGCCGGTGGGGGCAATGAGCGCTTATCTGGCGCGGCTGATATCGGGCCGGACCTACAGAAAAATGCGCGGTATGGCCAAGCAGATCATCAGCAAGCTGCCGCCGCGTCTGGAAGAGGCGGCGGTAAAGGCGGAAGAATATGCCCGCGGCATGGCGACCGGCGGCACGTTGTTTGAAGAGCTTGGTTTCTTTTATGTCGGGCCGATCGACGGCCATAATTTTGATCATCTCCTTCCCGTATTGCGCAATGTCTGCGAGCGTAAGGGCGGGCCGGTACTGGTGCATGTGGTGACCCAGAAGGGCAAGGGCTATGGTCCGGCGGAAAAATCGGATGACAAATATCACGGCGTGGGCAGATTCAATGTCATTACCGGGGCGCAGGAAAAGCCGGTTCCCAAGGCCCCCACATATACCGAAGTTTTCGGCGCGGCGCTGGTGCGCGCCGGGGAAAGGGACGAGAAAATCACCGCGATTACCGCGGCCATGCCCGAGGGCACGGGGACCGATCAGTTTGCGGCTGCGTTCCCGGAACGCTTTTTCGACACCGGCATTGCCGAGCAACACGCTGTGACCTTTGCCGCCGGGCTGGCGGCTGAAGGCTATAAACCTTTTGCCGCGATCTATTCCACCTTCCTGCAAAGGGGCTATGATCAGCTTGTGCATGATGTGGCGCTGCAAAAACTTCCCGTACGCTTTGCCATTGACCGGGCCGGGCTGGTGGGGGCGGACGGTCCCACCCATGCGGGCGCATTTGATCTGGCTTTTTTGTGCAATCTGCCCGGATTTATCGTTATGGCCCCGTCCGATGAGGCCGAACTTGCCGCCATGGTGGCAACGGCGGCGGGCATTGATGAGGGACCAAGCGCCATCCGCTACCCGCGCGGCGAAGGCGTGGGGGTAATAATCCCGCACAACCCGGAACCGGTTGAAATCGGCAGGGGGCGGATTATACGCAAAGGCAACAAGGTGGCCATTTTATCGCTCGGCACGAGACTGGCCGAAAGCCTGAAAGCGGCGGATGAGTTGGCGACATACGGCCTTTCCACGACCGTTGCCGATGCCCGCTTCGCCAAACCGCTCGATCTGGATATGATCCGCTCGCTGGCGAGCCGGCATGAGGTGCTGATTACCATCGAGGAAGGGGCCTCGGGCGGGTTTGGCGCCCAAATCATGCATTTTCTGAGCTCTGAAGGCCTGCTGGATAACGGCCTGAAAATCCGCAGCCTGACCCTGCCGGATGCCTTTTCAGGTCAGGGCAAGGCGGAAGATATCTATGCCGAAGCCGGGCTTGACGCCAGGGGCATGGTGCGGGCCGTGTTTAGCGCCCTGCAGCGCAATTATGACGCGGCGGCTGCGCAGAACACCTGAAACAATGAGGTCCAGAGCGCGCCTTGATTCGCTTCTGGTCGCGCGCGGGCTTGTGCCGACGCGCTCAAAAGCGGCCGATCTCATCCGCCGCGGCGCAGTGCAGGTTGCAGGCAGAGTTGTCACCAAACCGGGCAAGCCAATCGCAAGCGAGGCCCGGCTTGATGTCAATATGGAGGCCCAGCCCTATGTCTCGCGCGGCGGGCTGAAACTGGCGGCGGCGCTTGATCATTTCAAAATTGATGTTGAAGGTATGTGCGCGCTTGATATCGGGGCCTCCACCGGCGGGTTTACCGATGTGCTGCTGCGCCGCGGCGCGGGCCATGTCTTTGCGCTCGATGCGGGCCACGGGCAGCTTCACAAGGCCATTGCGGGCGATGACAGGGTTATCTTGCTTGAGCGGCTCAATGTCAGGGATCTGGAGCGTCGCCATATTCCCGATCCTGTGGATATAGTAGTTTGCGATGTCTCTTTTATCGGCCTGAAAAAGGCCCTGCCGCCGGCGCTTGCCCTTTGCCGCCCCGGCGCATGGCTTGCCGCCCTCATCAAACCGCAATTTGAAGCCGGGCCGGAGAATGTCGGCAAGGGGGGGATTATTCGCGACCCGGCGCTTCGGGATGCGGTTTGCCGCGAAATTCACCGCTGGCTGGAAGACGAGATGGGCTGGGACGTAAAGGGGCTGATCGCCTCGCCCATTTCCGGCGCGGACGGCAATACGGAATTTCTCATCGCGGCGCGGGCAAAGTTGGATTAAAACAAATCATGACCTTGCTGAATATGCCTGATGATGAATTGCTGCAACGCTTTAGCGCCATTACCGGCGAGCGCTATGCCTTGCGCTCTGATGCCGACAAGGAACCTTACCTGCGCGAATGGCGCGACAAATTTACCGGGTCGGCCGCGCTGGTGCTGCGCCCGGCGGATACGCGCCAGGTCTCGCAAATCCTCGCCCTTGCCAGCGGGACCCGCACCGCGATTGTGCCGCAGGGGGGCAATACCGGACTGGTGGGGGGGCAGATCCCGGATAAATCCGGGACGCAGATTGTCTTGTCTCTGGCGCGGCTGAACAAAATCCGCAATGTGGATGCGGATAACAACAGCATGATTGTGGAGGCGGGCTGCATCCTTGAACATGTCCAGGCGGCAGCGGAAAAGGCGGGGCGGCTTTTCCCCCTCTCCCTCGCCTCTGAAGGCTCATGCCAGATTGGCGGCAATCTTTCCAGCAATGCGGGCGGCACCGGGGTTTTGGCCTATGGCACGGCGCGCGAGCTGGTTCTGGGGCTTGAGGTTGTGCTGGCCGACGGGCGGATATGGCAGGGCTTGCGCACCTTGCGCAAGGACAATACGGGCTATGATCTCAAATCACTTTTTTTGGGCGCGGAGGGCACTTTGGGCGTCATCACGGCGGCGGCGCTGAAGCTGTTTGCCAGACCGGCCCGGCTGGAAACGGCGTTGATCTGTGTACCGGGGCCGCAAGAGGCGCTGGAGCTGCTGCATGATCTGAGCGCCGCCGGGGGGCAGGTCACGGCCTTTGAAATCATGCCGCGCATCGGGGTGGAATTTGTCCTGCGCCATATTCCCGGCGCGCGCGATCCGTTCGATGAGGCGCATCCCTGGTATGTTCTGGCGGAGGTTTCAGGCGATGGTCCGGGCTTGCGCGAGGCGCTGGAAAACACTCTGATGCGCGGCTTTGAAAATGGTCTGATCAGTGATGCGGCGCTGGCGCAGAGCGAGACCCAGCGCGAAGCCTTCTGGCATCTGCGCCACGGGCTTTCAGAGGCGCAAAAGCCCGAAGGCGGCAGTATCAAGCATGATATTTGCGTTCCCGTGGCTAAAATGCCTGAATTTATCGACCGGGCCAGCGCCGCTGTCGCCAAAT
>CAZIVB010000180.1:0-5316 GCA_964542565.1 uncultured Hyphomicrobiales bacterium
TGATATCGTCATCGACAATGATGAGGAATTTGGTATAGCTGAACTGGGCCAGCCAGGACCACAGCCCCATCATGATGCGCCGCGCATGGCCGGGATATTTCTTCTTGATGGCGACAACGCCGATGCGGTAGGAGCACCCTTCCGGGGGAAGCCAGAAATCGGTGATTTCGGGAAATTGCTGTTGCAGCAGGGGGATGAAAACCTCGTTCAACCCTTCGGCGATCACTGAAGGCTCGTCCGGCGGGCGGCCGGTGAAGGTGGAAAGATAGATGGGGTTTTTGCGCATGGTGATGGCGGTCAGGTTGAAAACCGGGAAAGGTTCAACCGCGTTGTAATAGCCGGTGTGATCGCCGTAAGGGCCCTCGGGCGCGGTCTCGTTTGCGCTGACATAGCCCTCCAGAATGATCTGCGCCGTGGCCGGGACCATGAGCGGCACGGTTTTGGCGGGGACAAGATCAAGACGTTTTTTGCGCAGCAGGCCGGCATAGTGATATTCCGACAGATTATCGGGGATGGGGGTTACCGCCGCCAGAATGGTGGCCGGGTCGGCGCCGATGGCAACGGCGACCGGCATATCCTTGCCCCTGGCGGCCCATAAGCGGTGGTGCTGGGCGCCGCCGCGGTGCTCCAGCCAGCGCATCAGGGCGCTTTGTTTGCCCTGAACCTGCATGCGGTAAATGCCGACATTATAAGAGCTTGTGTCCTCGTTGTCGGGCGGGCGCGTGATCACCAGCGGCCAGGTGATCAGCGGCGCGGGCTCGCCGGGCCAGCAGGTCATGACGGGCAGGGCTTCAAGGTTGATTTCCCCGCCGGTGAAGATTTGCGCCTGCGCCGGGGCGGAGCGCATGATATTGGGCTTCATGGCCAGCACGGATTTGAGCTGCGGGAATTTGTCCATGGCCTGGCGAAATCCGTGCACCGGGCCAGGTTGTTTTAAAAAGGCGAGGTCGCGTCCCAGAGCGCGCAGAGCGCTCTGCTCACAGCCCAGCCCCCAGGCGGTGCGCTGCACGGTGCCGAACAGATTGGCCAGAACCGGAATCGGGCTGATGGACCCATCGCCGAGAAGCGGCTTTTCAAAAATGACCGCCGGACCGCCGTTTTCAAGCAGCTTTTTGAGGATTTGCGTCATTTCCAGAACTGTGGAGACGGGCCTGCCGATGCGGACAAGCTGATCCTGCTCTTCCAGAAAGGCCAAGAAGGCTTTAAGGGAGAGAATATTTTTTCGCTCTATGCTCATGGCGTGCTACATTCAGGGCTGCAAGGCGGGTGGGCCTTGATAATAATCAATGAGCCCCGCCTGATGAGTGTTACCCATCAGGATTAATATGATAGTGAGCAAGAAATCCAGCGATACTTCCGATAGCTCGAATTCGGCCGAGGGCGCCCCGGAGCGTTTTTTCTCCGGGCTACCGCTGCCTGTTTTGCCGCTCAGACCGGTTTTTTCCAAACTGATCCGGGCGCTGAGCATTCGTCATCCGGCGCTGTTTGAGCGGCTGGGGCGGTATGGCAGGAAGGTATTTGTGATTAATCCGGTGGATATGCCGGTGGTGCTGCAACTGGCGCCGGATGCCTTTGATCCCGGACTGGTCCCGTTTGCGCGCAAGGATATGCCGGAAGCCGATGCGGTGATTTCGGGCAAATTCATGTCTCTGGTGCAGCTGGTGAGCGGCAAGGCGGATGGCGATGCGCTGTTTTTTTCCCGCGAGCTTGTCATCAAGGGTGATACCGAGGCGGTTCTGGCCCTGCGCAACGCCATTGATGATATGGATATTGATCTGGCCGAGGAGATTGAAAATCTGCTTGGCCCCTTTGGCGCGCCGCTCAGATTCGCCCGCGGGCAGATTGAGTTTGCGGCGGCGCAGTTGCAAAAGGCGCAAAATTCGCTGTTGGCTCCAGCATTTGAGCGCATCGACAGGCTGGAGCGCGAAATGGCGCAGATCAAACGCGGCGCGGGCGGGAAAGCCCGGACACGCAGGGCCAAAAAACCTGAAAGCAACGCTTCATGAGTGTTCTTGAGCTTGTCTGTCCGGCGGGGACGCCTGCATCCTTGCGCACGGCGGTGGATGCGGGCGCCGATGCGGTCTATGCCGGCTTTAACGATGAGACCAATGCGCGCAATTTCCCGGGGCTGAATTTCAACCGGCGCGAGCTGGGGCAATCCATCGCCTACGCGCATGATCACGGGGCGAGGGTTCTGGTGGCGGTCAACTCCTTTGCCCGCGCCGGGGCGCCGGGTCCATGGCGGCGGGCGATTGACGATGCAGCGCGCCTCGGGGCCGATGCGGTGATCGTGGCCGATATCGGGGTGGCCGCCTATACGGCCAGTGCGCACCCGGATTTGCGGCTGCATCTTTCGGTGCAGGCCTCGGCGTCGAGCCCTGAAGCCATCCGCTATTATATCGAGGCCTTCGGGGTCAAGCGGGTGGTGCTGCCGCGGGTTTTGAATGTGCCGGAAATCGCCGCCCTGAATGCGCAGATTGATTGCGAGACGGAAGTTTTTGTGTTTGGCGGGCTGTGTGTGATGGCGGAGGGGCGCTGTTCGCTGTCGTCTTATATCACCGGCAAATCGCCCAATATGAACGGGGTATGCTCGCCCGCCAGCCATGTCGCCTATGACGAGGAAGACGGCGAGATGGTCTCGAAGCTGGGCGGTTTTACCATCAACCGTTTTGCCGCGGATGAAACAGCCGGATACCCGACCTTGTGCAAGGGGCGGTTTTCATCTGGCGGCAAGGCGTCTTATGTGTTTGAAGACCCGGTTTCGCTCAACGCGATCGATGTCTTGCCGGATATTTACAAGGCCGGAGTAACGGCGCTCAAGATCGAGGGACGCCAGCGCGGGCGGGCCTATATCCGCAAGGTGGTCGAGGATTTCCGCCGCGCCGTCGATGCGCTTGAAGCGGATGCGCCGATGCCGGTTCAGGACCTTGACCATCTGAGCGAAGGGCAGGCGCAGACCGCCGGAGCGTATAAGAAGATCTGGCGATAAGGCAAAAATAATGACTGGGAAAAACCGCGCTAAATTAACTCTCGGACCGGTGCTGTTCAACTGGGCGCCGGAAATCTGGCGGGATTTTTATTTTCGCATTGCCGATGAAGCGCCGGTGGATATTGTCTATCTGGGCGAAACCGTGTGTTTGAAACGCATGCCGTTTATCGAGCCGCATCTGGCCGATGTTGCCGAGCGGCTCGAAGCGGCGGGCAAGGAGATTGTTTTTTCCACCCTTGCCCTGGTGATGAATGTTCAGGAGCGAAAAGCCCTGGCCTCAATTGCCGGCGGCAATGCGTATTGTGTCGAGGCCAATGATATCGCCGCGCTTACCGCTCTGGCCGGGCGGCCGCATGTGATCGGGCCTTATGTCAATGTCTATAACGAGGATACGCTGGCGCATCTGGCGCGCGGGGGGGCGGTGCGTATCTGCCTGCCGCCGGAGCTGCCCGGGAGCGCCATGGAACCTTTGGGCCGGGCGGCAAAATCCTTAGGTGTGGCGCTGGAGGTTTTTGCCTTTGGGCGTATGCCGCTGGCGGTCTCGGCGCGGTGCTATCATGCAAGATCGCATAATCTGTCGAAGGATAACTGCCAGTTTGTTTGCGATCAGGACAAGGACGGGCTGGCGCTCAAAACGCTGGATGACGAGGATTTTCTGGCCATTAACGGCATCCAGACCATGTCGCATTCGGTGCAAAACCTGCTGTCCGATCTCCGGCGGCTCAATACTCTGGGGATTTCCCATTTCCGCCTCTCGCCCCATAGCTGCGACATGGTGCAGGTGGCGCAGCTCTTCAGCAAGGTGCTGGAGGGCGCGATGGATGCGGATGAGGCTTCGGGGATTTTGGCGCAGAGCGGTTTTGGCGCGCCGTTCTGTAACGGCTATCTGCACGGGCAGGCCGGAAAAGACTGGCAAAAACAGCTTTAGAACGGTTGACAATGCCGCTCTGAAGGGGTTCTAAGAACAGATACAAAGTTCGGGGGCTGAGCCAGATGTCAATCCGTTTTGTCCGCACCTTTATTCATGTCGCGCGTCTGGGGAGTTTCTCGGCCGCCGCCCGTGCGCTGGGGATGACCCAGTCCACGATCTCGTTGCAGATGAAGTCGCTGGAAGCGGAAATGAATGCGGAGCTGTTTGACCGCTCCGAGCGCCGTCCGACCATCAACGGGCGCGGCCACGCCTTTTTGGAGCGCGCCGAAGAGGTTGTGCGGCTTTATGACCAGCTCGGGCTGGCGGTGACGGGTTATGATGATCTGGCCGGTTCGCTGAAATTCGGCGCCGTGGGCTCTGTTGCCACCGGTATCCTGCCCGAGGCGCTGCGCCGTCTGCGCGAGGCGCATCCCAATTTGCAAACCCGGGTGACTTGCGGCCTTTCGGCCGATCTTGTGATGCAGGTGGATTGCGGTGATCTTGATGCGGCGATTGTCAGCTCGCCGCCCTCGGCCCTGGCGCCAAATCTGGTATGGACGCCGGTTAATGATGAGCCGCTGGTGGTAATCGCGGCCAAAAATTCAGGCTCCGAGAAGGGGCGCGAGCTGCTGGAAAACCAGCCCTTTATCCGTTTTGACCGCAAGGCCTGGGCCGGGCGGTTTATCGAGCGGATGCTGCGCAAGCATGAAATTCATGTCAACGGGATCATGGAGCTTGACTCGCTGGAGGCGATCTCCTTGATGGTCGGGCGGGGGCTGGGCGTCTCCCTCGTGCCGCAGCGGCCGATTAAAAAGCCGTTTCCGGCCTCGCTGCGGATTATGCCGTTTCAGGGCGGCAGCGTTCGCCGCTCGATTGGCATGGTGACGCGCACGGGCTCTACCTGTGCCCGGCTTATCGAGGCCCTGTATAAAATCCTTGCCGGAACGGTTGCGGCCTCGCGAATCGAATAACCGTTATTTTACAAGATCGCCATGAGAAAATTTTATGAAGTTTGATCTGGTAGTTGATAAGAGTTTTGGATAAAGTCTTGTTGTGGCTAAAAATAGTCAAGAATGTCCTGGAGGCCATCAAATCAAGTAACCCATTGGGAGGAATACAAATGAAGTTGAAATTAGCTGGAATTATCGCAGCTGCCGGTTTCGCCGCCATGGCGACAACGGGGGCCAGCGCCAAAGACCAATTCGTCAGCATCGGCACCGGCGGTGTCACAGGCGTTTACTATCCGACAGGCGGCGCGATCTGCCGTCTGGTCAACAAGACCCGCAAGAAGCACGGTATTCGCTGCTCGGCCGAATCAACCGGCGGGTCGATCTACAACATCAACACCATCCGCTCCGGCGAATTGCAGTTTGGCGTTGCCCAGTCCGATTGGCAGTATCATGCCTATAACGGCACA
>CAZIVB010000181.1:0-5294 GCA_964542565.1 uncultured Hyphomicrobiales bacterium
TGACAATCGCCGCTGCCCGCAAGGGGCTCGGGGTTGGTGATTTTACCGCCCTTGAGCTCACGGACGCCTATCTTGACGCCGTGGATGACGCCGCGGCGCTCAATGCCTTTATCACCCCGACGCCTGAAAAGGCGCGCGAGATGGCCAAAGCTTCCGATGCGCGTCTGTCAAGGGGCGAGGCGGGGGCGCTGGAGGGCATACCGCTCGGCATCAAGGATCTGTTTTGCACATCAGGCGTTCTTACCACCGCGGGCAGCCACATTCTCGACGGGTTCACGCCGGGCTATGAATCTTTTGTCACCGCCAGTTTGTGGAATGCAGGCGCGGTGTTGCTCGGCAAGCTCAATCTTGACGAGTTTGCCATGGGCTCGTCAAACGAGACCAGCTATTACGGCAACGTGATCAACCCCTGGCGGCGCAGCGGCGATGAAACGGCGCTGGTTCCGGGCGGCTCGAGCGGCGGCTCGGCGGCCGCTGTTGCCGCAAGGCTTTGCGCCGCGGCGACAGGAACCGATACCGGCGGCTCCATCCGCCAGCCGGCCTCCTTTACCGGGCTGGTGGGGGTAAAGCCCACCTATGGCCGCTGTTCGCGCTGGGGGATCGTTGCCTTTGCCTCATCGCTCGATCAGGCCGGGCCGCTCACGAAAGATGTGCGCGATGCCGCCATCATGACCGGAGCCATGGCCGGGTTTGACCCGATGGATTCCACCAGTATCAACAAGGACGTGCCCGATTACGAGGCGGCGCTCACCGGCGATATCCGCGGGCTCAGGGTTGGGATTCCGCGCGAATACCGCGTTGAGGGCATGGCGGATGAAATCTCGCAGATGTGGCAGCGCGGCGCGGATTGGCTCAAAAGCGCCGGGGCCGAGATAATCGAGGTCTCGCTGCCCAACACCCATCTGGCCCTGCCGGCCTATTATATTGTCGCTCCCGCCGAGGCCTCATCCAATCTGGCGCGCTATGACGGGGTGAAATACGGGCTCCGGGTGGAGGGGGAGGATATCACCTCCATGTATGAAAATACCCGCGCCGCCGGGTTTGGCGCCGAGGTCAAGCGCCGGGTGATGATCGGCACCTATGTGCTCTCCGCCGGCTATTATGACGCCTATTACCTTAAAGCCCAGCAAATCCGCACCCTGATCAAGAATGATTTCGACAAGGTGTTTGAAACTGTCGATGTGCTGCTCACCCCGACAACGCCCAATGCCGCTTTTGCACCGGGCGAGATCACCGATCCGGTGACCATGTACCTCAATGATGTCTTCACCGTCACCGCCAATCTGGCCGGTCTGCCGGGGATTTCCATTCCCGCCGCGCTTTCCGGCCAGGGGCTGCCGCTTGGCCTGCAGCTCATCGGCAAACCGTTTGACGAAGAAACCCTCCTGCGCACCGCCGGCGTACTGGAAGAGGCGGCCGGATTTGACGCCAGACCGGAGAAATGGTGGGTTGAGAAGTAACGCGCACCATGAGCCACAAGACGACCAGACCCCGCGCAGCCGAATGCAACAGCATGGAGGAGGTTCGCGCCGGAATAGATGCAATTGATGTTGCGCTTGTTGATCTTCTGGCTGAGCGGGCCGCTTTTGTTGACAAGGCGTGGCGGCTGAAACGGCGAGGAAGCGGGCAGGCGCTGGTGCAGTGGCGGGTGGATGAAGTGCTGGCGAAAGTGCGGGCGCGGGCGGAGGAAAAAGGGCTGCCGCCGGAGCTGGCCGAGGCGCTTTGGCGGCAGATGATGGACTGGTTTATCCGCTACGAGTCGAAAAATCTTGAAGATCACCGCAAGGGCAGGAAATAGGCAGGCATCATGTATTCGGAAAATCGTAAAACGGCAGCAAAAAACCTCCTGCCCGGCGCAACCGGCGACTGGGAACTGGTGATCGGGCTTGAGGTTCATGCCCAGGTGATTTCAAAGGCCAAGCTGTTTTCCGGCTCGCCGGCCGATTTTGGCGGCGCGCCCAATGACCATGTCAGCTTTGTTGATGCCGCCATGCCGGGCATGCTTCCCGTTATCAACAAAAAATGTGTCGAACAGGCCATCCGCACCGGGCTGGGGCTGAAGGCCAGGATCAACTGCAAATCGGTGTTTGACCGCAAGAACTATTTTTATCCCGATCTGCCGCAGGGCTACCAGATTTCCCAGTTCAAGCAGCCGATTGTCGGCGAGGGCAAGGTGCAGCTTGATCTTGAGGACGGCTCCGGCGTTACCATCGGCATTGAGCGGCTGCATCTGGAGCAGGATGCGGGCAAATCACTGCACGATAAGGCCGACGGGCTGAGCCATGTGGACCTCAACCGCTCCGGCGTGGCGCTGATGGAGATTGTGTCTTATCCCGATATCCGCTCGATTGAAGAAGCCAAAGCCTATGTGAGCAAATTGCGCTCGATCCTGCGTTATCTGGGCACATGCGACGGCAATATGGATCAGGGCTCCATGCGCGCCGATGTCAATGTCTCCGTGCGCCGCCCCGGCGCGCCCTTCGGCACAAGGTGCGAGATCAAGAATGTCAACTCGATCCGCTTCATGGGGCAGGCGATTGCCTATGAGGCGGCGCGCCAGATTGATATTCTCGAAGATGGCGGCCAGATAGTTCAGGAAACGCGCCTGTTTGACCCCAATCGCGGCGAGACCCGCTCCATGCGCTCGAAGGAAGAGGCGCATGATTACCGCTATTTCCCCGATCCTGACTTGCTGCCGCTGGAGTTTGAACAAAGCTGGGTGGATGAGATCGCCGCCACATTGCCCGAATTGCCCGATGAGAAAAAATCCCGGTTTATCAATGAGCTCGGGCTGAGTGCTTATGATGCGGATGTGCTGGTGAGCGACAGGGAGGCGGCCGATTATTATGAGGCGGTGGCCAACGGGATTGAGGCCAAGACGGCCGCCAACTGGGTGATTAACGAGGTGTTCGGCCGCATGAACAAACTGGGGCTTTCATTCGCCGATATCCCGGTTCCGCCTGAGGCCAACACGGCGATTTTGCGCATGGTGGCGGCAAGTGAAATCTCCGGCAAAATCGCCAAGGAGCTGTTCGATATTGTCTGGAACGAGGGCGGCGATCCGGTCAAAATCGTGCAAGAGCGCGGCCTGAAGCAGGTCTCGGACACCGGGGCGCTGGAAAAGATCATTGACGAACTTATCGCCGCCAACCCGGACAAGGCGGCGGAGGTAAAGCAAAAGCCCAAAATGATCGGCTGGTTTGTCGGCCAGGTGATGAAAGCCTCCCGGGGCAAGGCCAACCCGCAGATGGTCAACCGGATTTTGCGCCAGAAGCTGGAATGAACAAGCGTTTTCTACAGACGGCAATAAAGCCTAAGCCACAGACAGACCAACCTTGTCACACCGGCGAAAGTCAGTATCCACTACACCCCCCCCAATGGATACCGGCTTTCGCCGGTATGACGAGGGAGGGGCTGGTATGACGAGGGGGATGCGTTTAGGCTATAGTGAAAAGCTCCTTTTCCCTCTCCCATGGGGAGAGGGTCAAGGTGAGGGGTGTGATCACAAAGCCTGATCAAGGTCGCTGATCAGATCGCCTGCGTCCTCTATGCCGATGGAAAGCCGCACCACGTCATCGCCCGCGCCGGCGATTTCACGCTGTTCATTGGAAAGCTGGCGGTGGGTGGTTGAGGCCGGGTGGATGATCAGGCTTCTTGTGTCGCCGATATTGGCCAGATGCGAGAACAGCTCCACCTTGCTGACAACGCTTACCCCCGCCTCATAGCCGCCCTTGACGCCAAAGGTGAAGACAGCGCCCGCGCCCTTGGGCAGGTATTTTTGTTGCAGTCCATGATAGGGGCTGTCCGGCAATCCGGCATAGCTGACCCATTCCACATTGGGGTGAGCATCAAGGAATTGCGCCACTTTAAGCGCATTGGCGCAGTGTTTGTCCATGCGCAGGCCCAAGGTCTCGATGCCGTTCAGAATCAGGAACGAGTTGAAAGGCGAAATACAGGGGCCAAGATCGCGCAGACCCAGAACCCGGCAGGCGATGGCGAAGGCGAAATTGCCGAAGGTCTCATGCAGCTTGATGCCGTGATAGGAGGGGCAGGGCTCGCTCAAAACCGGGTAGCGGCCGCTTTTCGACCAGTCAAAACTGCCCCCATCGACAATAACCCCGCCGAGCGAGTTGCCATGCCCGCCCATGAATTTGGTCAGGGAATGGACAATAATGTCCGCGCCGTGCTCAAACGGGCGGCACAGATAGGGGGTGGCGAGAGTATTGTCCACAATCAGCGGCACACCGGCGTCATGAGCAATTTTGGCAATCGCTTCGATATCGGTGATGACGCCGCCGGGATTGGCCAGCGATTCGATGAAAACCGCCTTTGTTTTGGGGGTAATGGCGTTTTTCATATCCGCAAGATCGGTGCTGTCGGCCCAGATCACCTTCCAGTTGAAATTTTTAAACGCCTGACCGAACTGGTTGATGGAGCCGCCATAAAGCTGCCGCGCGGCGACAAACTCATCACCCGGCTGCAAAAGGGTGTGAAAGACAAGCTGCTGCGCCCCGTGGCCCGAGGCCACCGCCAGCGCGGCCGTGCCGCCTTCAAGCGCCGCGACGCGCTCTTCCAGCACGGCGGTGGTCGGGTTGGTGAGGCGGGTGTAAATATTGCCAAAGGCTTCAAGATTAAAAAGGCTGGCGGCATGATCGGCATCTTCAAACACAAAGGCGCTGGTCTGATAAATCGGCGTCACCCGCGCCCCGGTTGCCGGGTCGGGCTGCGCGCCGGCATGAACCGCCAATGTGTCAAAGCCGGGGGCTTTATTCTCTTCGCTCATAATTGATGTCTCCCTGTTTTATGAAAAACAGAGTAATGAGAAGAGAGGTTTGGGGTCAAAGAAAAAAACCTGAAGAGTCTGCGCGCCGTTTGTCTGAAAAACACCATCGTCATTCCGGCGAAAGCCGGAATCCATTTCACGTTTTACTATCTTATTGAATTATCAGTAGAATCTGGCTTTCGCCGGAATGACGAATTTGTTTGACACATCGCCTAGCCTGAAGGGGTATCCGACGATTTGCTAATCGACAGGCTTTGCATGCGGTTGCCCGAAAGCCGGCCGCGCTTGCTTGACAAGGTTCGGGAGTTCACCCCCATCCAGCCGATTTCGCCCGACAAACGGCCATATTCGATTTTCGGGCAGCGGTTCATGACCACGCGCAAACCGGCCGCCTCGGCCCTTGCCGCGGCTTCGTCATTGCGCACGGTAAGTTGCATCCAGATGGTTTTGGCGCCGATCTTTATCGCTTCATCCGATATCGGGCCCGCAGCTTGCGAGTTGCGGAAGATAT
>CAZIVB010000182.1:0-5292 GCA_964542565.1 uncultured Hyphomicrobiales bacterium
AACACGCTGCTGCGCGCTAAAGATTTTCAATACATGATCGAGGATTCCGCCTGCGCCGGCCTCATCTATTCGCCTGAATTTGCCGATGAAGTTGAACCGGCGCTAGAAGCGGCCAGCCACAAGCCTGCCCATGCCCTGCGTACGCAAGGGGATGACAACGCCTTGCTTTCGCGCTTTAAAAACGCGTCCTCTTCGCTTGATCCGTTTCCGGCCAGCGCTGCATCGGATTGCTTCTGGCTTTATTCCTCGGGCACCACAGGGCGCCCGAAAGGCGCGGTGCACGCCCAGCGGGATATGGTTGTCACCAGCCAGCATTACGGTCTCGATACGCTCGGGCTGCGCCAAGACGATATCTGCTTTTCCGCCGCCAAGCTGTTTTTTGCCTACGGGCTTGGCAACGGCATGACGTTTCCGCTCTGGGCCGGGGCGAGCGCGGTGCTGCTGCCGGGGCCGCCGACGCCGCAAAGCACATTTGACGTTATCGAGGGTTTTAAGCCCAGTGTATTCTTCGGTGTACCGACGCTTTACGCCGCGCAGTTGCAGGCGCTTGATGCGCAGAGCCGCGATCTTTCAAGTCTGCGTCACTGTGTTTCGGCCGGTGAAGCCCTGCCGGCTGATATTTACCGCCGCTGGCTGGAAAAAACCGGGGTTTCCATTCTTGACGGGATTGGCTCCACCGAGGCGCTGCATATTTTTATTTCCAACCGGAGGGGCGATATCAAACCCGGATCATCGGGGAAAATCGTCCCCGGCTATGAGGCGCGCATCCTTGATGAAGCGGGCGAGGAGATTTCCGGCGAGGATAGCGGCCGGCTTATGATCCGGGGCGAATCGACAGCCGGGCGCTACTGGAACAATCTGGAGAAAACCGCCGCGACCATGATCGAGGGCTGGCTTGATACCGGCGATACTTATTTCAGGGACGCCGAAGGCTATTATCATTTTTGCGGCCGCAATGACGATATGCTGAAGGTCGGCGGCATCTGGTGTTCGCCGTTTGAAATCGAAGCGCGGCTGATTGAACATCCCAAGGTGCTCGAAGCGGCGGTGGTGGGGCGCGCCGATGACGCCAATCTTGTCAAACCCGCCGCCTTTGTCGTTCTCAAGGACGGCGTTGAGGCGGATGAGCAATTGTCCGAAGAGCTGATGCAGCATTGCAAATCCGGGCTGGCAAAATACAAATATCCGCGCTGGCTGAGCTTTGTCGAGGATTTGCCCAAGACCGCAACCGGCAAGGTGCAGCGTTTCAAGCTGCGTTAAAGGGCCAGGTTTGGGCTGTTTCATGCAAACGCTGCCGGTTGTGATAATATTGCGCCGGCTTTTGGTGTATTATTGATTTCTAATATTACCGGGTTGTATTTTAGACGCTTTCTAAATAAATGCATAAACTGGCAATTGCGTACCGAATTCTTGTTTTTTGTTATGGACGCAATTGTTATATCGCCCTAACATATCCTCATCATTCGCGTAGCCCGGAGGTTCTTTAAATATACGGAACTGAAAAAAGCTATGATACCTGGCCGTGTGTCTTGCATTGACCGCACGGGCAGGGTTTGCCGGGCTGTATAAGGGCTGTGCGTCAAAGACCAGCCGTAATAAGTCAGAACTTGACAACCATGGGGAGTTAACATGAGCAATATGTCAGACAATTCACGCCGCAGGTTTATCAAAAGCGCCGGCGCGCTTGCCGGTCTTACCGCGGCCAGCAGTTTTGTGCCGGTGCGTTTCGCCATTGGCGCCACCGCACCCATCAAGATTGGAATTCTGCTTCCATATTCGGGCACTTACGCCATGCTCGGGAACTCGATAACCGATGCGATGAAACTCCGGATCGCGCAGGCCGGTGACAAGCTTGGCGGCCGGGCGGTCGAGTATATCGCGATTGATAGCGAGATGTCGGTTCCCAAGGCGCCGACCAATACCAACAAGCTGATCAAAAAGAACAATGTTGATTTCATCGTCGGTCCGGTGCATTCAGGCATTGCGGCGGCGATGGCCAAAATTATCGGCAAACGCAAAACGCCGATTATGATTGTCCCCAATGCGGGCTCGAACGCGGTCACCGGCCCCTTATGCGCGCCGAATATTTTCCGCACATCGTTCAGCAACTGGCAGCCGGCCTATCCGGGCGGCGAGCTGATGGCTAAAGAAGGGCATAAAACCGCCGTTACCATTTCGTGGAAATACGGCGCCGGCATTCAGATGATGGCGGCGGGCAAGGAAGCCTTTGAGAAAAATGGCGGCAAGGTGGTCAAGGAAATCCTGATTCCGTTCCCGAAGGTGAATTTTCAGGCGCATCTGGCCGAGATTGCCTCGCTGAAACCCGATGCCGTATTCTCGTTCTTTTCCGGCGGCGGCGCGGCAAAATTCCTTAAAGATTACGCCGCGGCCGGGCTGAAAGACAAGATTTCGCTTTACGGGCCGGGCTTTTTGACCGAAGGCGTCGCCAAGGCGGCCGGGGCCGCGGCAGAGGGCATTAAAACAACCCTGCATTACGCCGACACGCTGGACAACGCCAGCAACAAGGCCTTCCGCGCCGCCTATAAAAAGGCCACCGGCAAAGCGGCCAATGTATTCGCGGTTCAGGGCTATGACACCGGCTCGCTTCTTATTCAGGCGCTCGACGCGGTGAAGGGGGATGCGGGCGCAACGGCTGATCTGATCAAGGCCATGGAGGCCGCGGTTATCGACAGCCCGCGCGGGTCGTGGAAAATGTCAAAAGCGCATAACCCGATTCAGGACATCTATGTGCGTCAGGTTGAAAACGGCGAGCAGAAGCTTCTCGGCGTGGCCGCCAAACAGCTTGAAGACCCGGCAAAGGGCTGCAAAATGGTCTGAACGTTCGGCCCGGCTTTAAAAAGGGTTTGAAAACAGCACTCCCGCGATCCTTACAGGGTTGCGGGGGGGCCGCGTTGCGCAAGAGGGTGTATTTTTTCACAGTATGAGCCGGTTTACGGTTGCCTGCATTTCGCGACAAACGTAGTCTTGCGCTTGCGCTTTCTCCCGGGCTTCCGGCCCCTTGTAATCTGGATAATGTCCGCTTCCCATGGATTTTACAACTTTCCTCATTCAGGTTCTCAACGGCGTTCAATACGGCTTCATGCTGTTCCTTGTCGCCAGCGGCCTGACGCTGATTTTCGGGATTATGGGGATTATCAATCTTGCCCATGGCGCCTTCTACATGATCGGGGCCTATCTGGTGTACTGGCTCATGGGGATTACCGATAATCTGTTTCTTTCCATCACGGCGGCAATCGCGATCATGCTGGTTATCGGCCTGGCAATCGAACGTTTTGCAATCTCCTTTCTCTATCACCGCGATCATCTGCATCAGGTGTTGCTGACCTATGGCCTGATCCTGATTTTCAATGAAATGCAAAAAATCCTCTGGGGCAGCGATTTTTACAGCGTCCCCGTTCCCGAAATCCTTTCCGGCTCCGTCCGGCTGACCGAAACGCTGGTTTATCCCCATTACCGGCTGTTCATTTCCTTCATGTGCATGCTGGTTGCGGCGGGGATGTATTTTGTCATCGGGCGCACGAAACTGGGCATGATCATTCGCGCCGGGGCCAGCAACCGTGAAATGACGCGGGCGCTCGGCATCAATATCGGCTGGAATTTTGCGCTGGTGTTTTCTCTTGGCGCGGCGCTGGCCGGATTTGCCGGCATGATCGGCGCGCCGGTCTCCTCGGTTTATCCGGGCATGGGCAACCAGATTCTGATCATTTCCTTCGTCGTCATCGTGATCGGCGGCATCGGCTCGGTGAAGGGCGCGTTTGTGGGCGCCATGCTGATCGGGCTGGCCGATACTTTCGGGCAGGTTCTGTTTCCCGAATTCGCCGCCATGATCGTTTATCTGCTGATGGCGCTTGTCCTCATGTGGCGGCCCCAGGGCCTGTTCGGGAAACCGGCATGACCCATAGCCGCCCCCTTACCTTCATGCTGCTTCTCGGTGTTTTCGGCCTTGCCGCCTTCCCGTTTGCGGGCAGTGAATTTTATACCGAACTTGCGGTCCGGCTGATGATTCTCGGCATCTTCGCCATGAGCCTTGATCTGCTGATCGGCTATACGGGACTGGTCAGCTTTGGCCATGCCGCCTTTTTCGGCCTTGCGGGGTATGTTCTTGCCATTATCACGCCTGAATCGGCGCCGGTGAGCATCTGGTTCGCGTTATCCGCCTGCCTCGCCGTTTCCGCTTTGGCGGCGCTGGCTATCGGCTGGATTTGTGTGCGCACTTCGGGGGTCTATTTCATTATGATCACCCTCGCCTTTGCCCAGATGCTGTATTATTTCTTCAACGAGAATACGGCGCTCGGCAGCTCGGACGGCATTTTCATCTATCACAAGCCAACGGTGAATATCGGCTCTTTTCAATTGCTCGATCTTGATAACGCCCACACATTCTACTATTTCACCCTCGCCTCGCTTGTGCTGGTTTATCTTTTGCTTTCAACCTTTCTCAAAGCGCCTTTCGGGCGGGTGATCCGCGGCATCAAGGCCAATGAGGCGCGCACCATGGCGCTGGGGTTCAATACCCGGCGCTACAAGCTGGTGAGCTTTATTATCTCCGGCACGCTGGCCGGTTTTGCGGGCTTTCTTGAGGCGTCATTCAGCGGTTTTGTCAGCCCGGCGCATCTGGGCTGGCACGAATCGGGCATCATTTTGATGACAGTCATCCTTGGCGGTATCGGAACCCTTTACGGTCCGGTGCTCGGCGCGTTCGCCATGGGGCTGATGGAGGACAGTTTTCAGGATATGACGGATCACTGGTTGCTCCTCATGGGGGTGTTCGTCATCGCGGTTGTGCTTTTCCTTCCCAACGGCATTGCGGGCCTTGGCGCCAGGGTTGCAAAATTGCTGCGCGGGGTTTTCAGGCCGTCCGGCGGGACAAATCCGCCGGCGCGCGGCGGCAAAACGCCGGAGGAGGAGCCCTGATGGTAAAGCCTCTGTTGCAAACCTGCGCGTTGACAAAATCCTTCGGCGCCATTCACGCGGTTCAAAATGTCACGATAGATTTCATGCCCGGCGAAATTCACGCCATTATCGGGCCCAACGGGGCTGGCAAGACCACGCTGATCAACCTGCTTTCGGGCGATCTTGAGCCGACGGCGGGCGAGATCATGTTCAGGGGCGTGGATATTACCCGCTATTCGGTTGACCGGGTGTCGCAGATGGGGATTGGCCGCTCTTATCAGAAGACAAATCTGTTCGCGGATTTCACCTGTCTTGAAAACTGCTGGCTCGGGGCCCAGCTGGCCAGATAGCCTGCTACAAGCGGTGCAATGTTGATGG
>CAZIVB010000183.1:0-5286 GCA_964542565.1 uncultured Hyphomicrobiales bacterium
CTGGAGGTGGATTATGATCTTTCCAAGGTGATGTTCATCACCACCGCCAACACGCTCAATATTCCCCCGGCGCTGATGGACCGGATGGAGATTATCCGTATTGCCGGATACACAGAAGATGAAAAGGTCGAAATCGCCAAACGGCATCTCATTCCGGCGCAACTCAAGGCCCATGGTCTCAAGGCAAAGGAATGGACGCTTGATGAGGACGGGCTGCGCGAGATTATCCAGCGTTATACCCGCGAGGCGGGGGTGCGCAACCTGGAGCGCGAAATTGCCAAGCTGGCGCGAAAAGCGGTCAAGGAACTGGTGACGACCGATAAGAAGGTCATCGCTATTTCCAAAGACAATCTGGGTGATTTTCTTGGCGTTCCCAAACACCGCCATGCCGAAATCGAGGGCGAGGACCAGGTCGGTTTCGTCACCGGTCTGGCCTGGACGGAGGTCGGCGGCGAGCTTTTGACCATTGAAGGCGTGATGATGCCGGGCAAGGGCAAGATGTCGGTGACGGGCAATCTGCGCGATGTGATGAAGGAATCGATCCAGGCGGCCAATGCCTATGTGCGCTCGCGCGCGGTTGAATACGGTATCGAGCCGCCGCTGTTTGACCGGCGCGATATCCATGTTCATGTGCCCGAAGGCGCAACCCCCAAGGATGGCCCCTCGGCCGGCGTGGCCATGGTCACCGCGATTGTCTCTATCATGACCGGCATACCGGTGCGCCGCGATGTGGCGATGACGGGCGAGATTACCCTGCGCGGCCGGGTGCTTCCCATCGGCGGTCTGAAAGAAAAACTGCTGGCGGCCCTGCGCGGCGGCGTCAAAAGGGTGATTATCCCCGAAGACAACGCCAAGGATCTGGCCGAGATTCCCGACAATGTGAAAGAGGGAATGGATATTGTCACCGCCGCCACTATCGATGATGTTCTGCATGTGGCGCTGGTTCGCCACCCCGAAGCCATCGAGTGGACCGAAGAGAAGGCCGTTCAGGACAAAAAGGCGGTTGAGGACGGCAAGTTCGGTGATGCGGTTACGGCGCATTAAAGCCTGAATTGAACGAATCGCGGCGGGCCCGGAGTTTGAAACTTCATTCGTGGAATTCTTCTCCTGTCTGCTGTGAAAAGGCTTGCATTTGCGCGGTTTTTTGCACAAATACAGCTACGAAAAAAATTTATGCGAATCACTCTTTGATAGAAAGGACCGATTTAGATGAACAAGAATGAGGTGATTTCCGCCGTTGCCGCGGATTCGGGATTGACGAAGAATGACGCCGCCAAGGCGGTTGAATCCTTGCTCGGCGTTATTACCAATGCGCTTAAAGCCGGTGATGATGTGCGCTTTGTCGGTTTTGGCACTTTTGCCGTCTCGCACCGGGCCGCGACAACAGGACGTGATCCGCGCACCGGCAATCCGGTTCAGATTTCCGCCCGCAACAATGCCAAGTTCAAACCCGGCAAGGGCCTGAAAGACGCGGTCAACAGCTAGACCGCTTCCGCTAAATTTATTATAACAATGACGGGCGGCATCTGGCCGCCCGTTGGTATCTGGTCGATCAGGGCGGTTAGCTCAGCTGGGAGAGCACCTCGTTTACACCGAGGGGGTCGGGAGTTCGAGCCTCTCACCGCCCACCAGATCTGCGGTCATGCCTTGCAAGGTTTGTCCGAACTGGAATTCCGCAATCATTTCAAATCATTTTTATGCCCTCCTGATGGTGACAGGCGGGAAATAAACAACTATCATCCTCTGAAAAATTTTATATTTTCAGCGGGGGCAGTTTTAAAGTGCGTCTTGAGTTACGACCGGCCGGGGTTGGTTCAACCGGATTGGAAGCAGGTAAATCTGATCTTTTCAGCTTTACGGCTGACAGCGTGGAGAGACTGAAAAGGCGCGGGATATGAAAAGCGCCTCTGGTCAATCCGTTCCGTTTTATTTCCGCAAACTGATGCATGCGCCGGAGCGCATTCTGGCGGTTGTTTTTCTGGTCCTGCTGCTGTTTCTGGTGATGACGCCGCTGTTCGAGATCATACGCGATGCGTTGAGCTATCAGGATTATGATCTTGCCTATCACCCGGACGCAAAGGTCGGCGGCTTTACCCTGTTTCATCTGGAGCGGGTTTTTACCGGCCGGCTTTCCAACGCCCTGTTTTACAAACCGCTGCTGAACTCGCTGATGGTCGGCGCCGGGGTTACGGTGCTGGCGGTGGTTATCGGCTCGGGGCTGGCCTGGCTGATGGTGCGGACCGATCTGCCCTATCGCGGCTTTTTCGGCGCCATGGCGGTGGTGCCTTACATGATGCCGTCCTGGGTTCTGGCGCTGGCCTGGATGACCCTGTTCAAAAACGACCGCATCGGCGGCGCGGATGGCATGGTGACCTATTTTTTTGGCATCTCGCCGCCGGACTGGGTAGCTTACGGCCTGTTTCCGATCATCATCTGTCTGGCGCTGCACTACTATGCCTATGCCTATCTGCTGGTTTCGGGCGCCTTGATGACGGTGGATTCGGAGCTGGAAGAGGCCGGGGCTATCTGCGGCATGTCGCGCTTTCGCCGCTTGTGGCGCATTACCGCGCCCTTGCTGCTGCCGGCGCTGGGCTCGGCGGTGGTGCTGACTTTTATCCGCATTCTGGGTACGTTCGGCACTCCGGCGCTTTTGGGTCTGCCGGTGCGTTTTTTCACCTTCTCAACCCAGATTTACGCCTCGTTGAATGCGCGCAACGCCGGTGACGGCTATGTGCTGGCGCTGGTGCTGGTGGTGCTGGCGGTTTTGTTCATCTATATCAACAGCCGCATTCTGGGCGTGCGGCGCTCTTATGTCACCATGACCGGCAAGGGCTTTCGCCAGCGCCGCATCCCGCTTGGCCGCTGGCGCATGCCTTTGGGCATACTGGTGGGGCTGTTTATCCTTTCAACCGTCTTTTTGCCGCTCATCCTGCTGGCGTGGGAATCCATGCTGATCAATCCGGGCGAATATGGCTGGAGCAATCTGACCCTGCATTACTGGATTGGCGAGGCGGGCGAGGAATTTGTCCACGGCGAGGCGGGGGTGATGCGCAACAACCAGATCCTTGCCGCCCTTGGCAACTCGCTGCGGCTCGGCTTTTTCGCCGCCGCCATTAACGGCGTTGTCGGGGTTCTGGTCGGCTACGCCATCGTGCGCACCCGTGGCAGCTGGATGTCCAAGGGCCTCGAAGGCATCGCCTTTACGCCCTATATCTTCCCTTCGATCGCCCTTGGCGCCATTTATCTGGGGATTTTCTCCACCGGGTACGGTCCGCTGCCGGCGCTTTACGGCACCTTTGCGCTTCTGGTGCTGATCACCACGGTCAAGAACCTGCCCTTTACCTCGCGAACCGGGATTTCGGCCCTGCTGCAAATCGACAAGTCGCTGGAAGAAGCGGCGAGGGTGCAGGGGATCAAATGGGTCAAGCGCATGTACAAGATCATCATCCCGATGTCGACGAGCGGGATCGTGGCCGGGATGCTGCTGACCTTTATCACCGCCATGCGGGAGCTTTCCCTGATTATTTTGCTGCTGACCCCCTCGACCATGGTCATGACGGGGCTGATCTTTTCCTACGAAGCCGAGGACAAGACCCAGCATGCCGGGGCGGTAACTCTTATTCTGGTTCTGATTATTATCGGGGTCAATCTGCTGGTTCGCCGTTTCTTCGGCGACAGTCTGTCTGGTTTGCGCCAGGCGTGATGCAATGTGTAAAAAAACCATAAATGGAGGACAAAACAATGCGTCTTACAAAAACCATATCAACCCTGGCTCTCGGTCTGGGTCTGGGGCTGGCTCTGGGCGCTTTTGCGCAAGCGGGCGAGCGCCCGCCGCCATCGCCGGAAATGGACGCCTGGATGAAGGCGGCCAAGCTTGGCCCCTATGATACCGGCAAGCATGACTGGGCCGAGATCGAGAAAAAGGCCAAGGAAGAAGGCGCGCTGGTGATTTATTCCGCCTCTTCACGCATGTCGAAGGTCGCCAAGCGCTTCATGGACAAATATCCCGGCATCAAGGCGACATCTTACGATCTGGGATCGGTGAAAACGATCGAAAAGACTGTGCGCGAGCAAAGCGCCAATCTGTTCAATGTCGATATTGTCACCACCGGCGGTTCGGGCCAGGTAGTGCATGAGCTTTGGGGCAAGAACCGGATTGTCAATTTCGTGCCGGATATGTTTAAGGCTTCCATCCCCAGGGAATACCGCGAGCCGGTGCTGATCCGGGTGCTTGAAGCGGTTGTGTTCATGTATAACGGCGAGGTCTATCCCGATATGCCGCCGGTGAAAAACATCTGGGAGTTCACCGAGCCGCGCTGGAAGGGCAAGCTGGTGATGAAGGACCCGCTGCAATCGCTGACCAATTATATGGGCATTGCCACTCTGGCGCAGCACGCCGATGAGCTGGCCGCCGCCTATCACCGCCATACCGGCAAGAATATTGTCCTCAGCGACGGGGTTCCCAATGCCGGGTATGAATTGTTGTACCGTTTGTTGCACAATGATCTGGTGATTTTGAAATCGGGCTCCAAATCGGCCAAGGCTTCGGGCAAGCCGGGGCAGAAAAACCCGCCGGCGTTTTTTGGCGCTATGACCTATTACCGCTATAATTTCTCCAAGGGGCTGGTGAACAAGTTCTTCATCAATCTCGATCCGGCGGCCAAGATCATCTACCCGACCTATACCGCCATTGCGGCGCGGGCGCCAAACCCCAATGCGGCCAAGCTGTTTACCCGTTTCCTGCTGGGCAGCCCGGAACTAACAGCGGATACGAAGCTTGAAAAACCCTACAAGAAAGGCCGCAGCGCCGAGTTGCTCGAGGGCCTGCTGCCCTATTTTGAGCCCGGCTCGAAAAGCCCGCGCAATGATGTGCCGTTTCCTGAAGGCGGCGAGGCGTGGAATGACATGAAGGCGTGGACGGTTGATCCTGATTTCATGTATCGCGAAGGCCCCAAGGTGCGTGATTTCTGGATTCAGGAATCGGCGGGCTAGAGCATCATTCCGAAAAGTGTACGCGGTTTTCGGGTAAAATGATGCGGCAAAACAAGCAATTAGAGCATCGGGTGATTCTTTTTAATCGCACGATGCTCCAGAGCGCCGTGCATTCACTTTTGTTCATGCACTTTGCTCTATCTTCCTGGTATTGATCAACTTGTCTGCCTTCAAACGGCTGCGTTTGAAGGCAGGTTGATCTAAAACGGACACATCATCATGCAAGCCATTGAACTGACCGGCGTGGATAAATGCTATGGTACGGAACATGCGGTTGCGCCGCTTGATCTGGCG
>CAZIVB010000184.1:0-5276 GCA_964542565.1 uncultured Hyphomicrobiales bacterium
CGCCCATGCGCAGTTGAACCAGTGGGAAGAGGGCGAAAGCAAGCTGACCGGCCAGCCCCAGCATGGCGTGCATTGTCTGGTAGCTGCGCAAATATCCGGTAACATCTTGCCCGAAAACAAAAATTGCAAGACCGGCTTCCGCCGCCATGAGGAGGGCAAAAGCCACTATGCCCATGGCCAGTCTGGCTGGCAGGGTGGCCGGCACCGGGCCCTTTGCGACCAGCCACCGGCACACCAGCCATGAGATCACAAGTATGACCGGCAACTCGGTCAGGACCGCGCCTGTCTTTCCCAGCATTGGCGTCAGCAGCAAAACCCGCACAGTCCCGAGCACGAACCCGGCGGCAAACACAACGGCGAAATAAACAAAACCAGCTTTCAGCCCTGAATGCATAAAGCTCCCCTGTTGGACGGGGCATATTATCCCATCCGGGTTTTTTTAACAAATTTTGGGGAGCTGTTCCGGTCAGCGGTGCAACCCCGGACCGGCTTTCCCCCCTCGGCCGGACGGGGTTTGTAACCCCGTCCGGGAGCGTTTATGCTCTTACCGGATAATGGGGAGAAGCATGCCAAAAGCCCGCATAAGCCTGGAGACGAACAACCGCGTGTATTTCCTCACACCGACAATCCGCAACTGGTATTATATTTTTGACCGCCATGAGCGATGGCAAATTCTCAGCGACAGCCTCACATATTGCCAACGCGAAAAGGGGCTTGAGATTTTTGCCTATGTCTTCATGCTCAACCATTTGCACCTGATCGCAAGCTGCGGTGACATGGCCGGCTTTGTCCGCGATTTCAAACGCCACACATCACGCGAACTTATCCGTAACATCAAACGCACTGAACCGCGTGTTCTGGCGCTGTTTGAAAACGAGGACGGCAGTCTCTCATTCTGGCAGGAGGGCAATCAGCCAAAACTGCTGGAAACAGAACATTTCTTTATGCAGAAAATGAACTACATCCATGAAAACCCGGTCCGCAAGGGCTATGTGGAGCGCGCCGAGCACTGGAAATGGTCCTCGGCAAATCCGAAGTCACCGATCAAGGTGGCGGGGTTGTGAGGAAACATTCCGAACGGGGTTACAAACCCCGTCCGGCGGAGGGCGGTTAAGGTTTGTTTAGGACCTCATAGCTCCATCCAAAATAACTATAGAGAAATTCGCCTTTTCCTTTACGGTCAGTTAATTTAGCTTGAATTCTGAAACGTGTTCCAACTGGATAATTTCGGGATAGTTCTTTTGAGCATTCAACGTGCAATGCTGTCGAATATCCTTGTCCCTTACATGGCCGAATATGAACATCACCATGCAATCCGCTTGAATTCCCGGTAAAAAAACTTTCAACTTTAACCATCCGGTATGGTTCATTTGGTTTAGCCATTATACTTAACTCTCTTTCCTGTCCCGCTGCCGGACGGGGTATGCTACCCCGTCCGGAACGGTTCAGCAAATCGGAAAACGGTTCCGATCAGGGGTGCTACCCCAGACCGGCTTTTTGTTTGTCGTTCATAAAAAAACCGGAGGCCATGTGGCCCCCGGTTGGGTTGTTCAGCTAAATGGTTGTGCTTATTTGTGGACGCCGAGTTTTTCCTGCCAGCCGGGGTAGATTTTGTCGGCGTCGGCGGAGAAGCTTTCGAAGGCGCGGGCGAGTTCCTTGTGTTCCTTGGCGTATTCGATCAGATCGACGCCGCTTTTCCAGGCATCATGCGCCTGGCCGAGGGATTTGGCGCCGGCGGTGCCGCCGTCAACATGGCCAAAGGCGCCGCCGCCGGAGGTCTGGATAACGTTGGAATGGCCCAGATTGTCAAAGAAGCCGGGCAGGCGCAGCGCGTTCATACCGCCGGAGATGATCGGGGTGGTGGCTTTCATGCTCTGCCATTCCTGATGGAAATAGGGGCCATCGGCGCTGTCGCGTTCGATCATATAGGCGATGTTGGTGTCGTCCTTGTCGCCTTCCATCTTGCCATAACCCATGGTGCCGGTGTGAATGCCCGAGGCGCCGAGCAGACGCGACATTTTGCAATGCACGAAGGCAGTATAGCCGCGATCGGACTGGGGCGAGGTCAGCGCTCCGTGACCGGCGCGGTGATAATGCAGGAACTGGGCCGGGAAGTTGCGCCTTGCGGTGGTCACTGCGGTGCCGCCGGCGACAAAGCCGTCCACCAGGAAGGCGACATGCGAGGCGTTTTCGGCGAAGGTTTCGAGGATAAACTCGCCGCGGGCAATCATTTCGGCCGGATCATCGGCGGTGATGTTGGCGGAAAAAATCTTGGCCTGACCGGTTTCGTCCTGGGCGCGGGCCATGGCATCGGCCACCAGGGTGATGGTTTCTTTCAGGGGCGCGAAGACCTGATTGCCCTGGGGCTCGTCGTTCTTGATGAAATCGCCGCCAAGCCAGAACATATGGCAGGCATCGGCGAAGGGCTGCGGGCGCAGGCCAAGCTTGGGCTTGATGATGGTGCCGACCACCATGCCGCCGTTTTCCAGATCGCGGCCGAGCACGCGCCACATGTCCTGAATGTTCATCGACGGGCCGTCAAAGAGTTGCAGATAGGCCGGCGGGATGTAGAAATCGAGCATTTTGGCGTATTCAACATCGCCCATGCCCTGATTGTTGCCAAGGGTCAGGGTCATGAAGGAGGCGACCATGGCGCGGCCGTCAATGATGTTGCGGTCAAAAAGATCGATCGGGTAGGCGATCTTCATGATCTCGTTTTCCTCGTCGATCTCGTAAACGATCGAATCCACGCCCTTGGTGAAATCATCGGTGGTGCAGACATCGACATTGGTGCCGGTGGAGCTTTCGGCCGAAAAATGCGCCGCGGTTTCCAGATAGCCGCCAAAACCGGCCTTGGGCTTCATTTTATAAACGGTCAGCACATGTTTGCCGCCCTTGATCAGATCCTCTTCCTTCAGGCTCAAATCGGCGTAGCGGTTGGATTGGTCTAAAGCCATCAATTTTCTCCTTGCTTGACCGGCGAAAATATCTGCGCCGGTTTTTAATAATCAGGTTCAGGAGGCGGATACCGCCCCTGTTGCAAAACACATTAGCGCAATCTGATGCATAAGAAAAATAAAACATTTTTATATATACGATAAATTTTCATTATGATAGATTGTGCGGCATGAATATCACCCTGCGTCAGCTCAAAACCCTTGAGGCGGTGGCCCGCCATCAAAACTACACCCATGCGGCCAAGGAGCTGAATTTGAGCCAGCCCGCGGTTTCGATGCAGATCCGGCAGCTTGAGGATATGCTCGGCATTACGGCGGCGGAGCAGATCGGCAAGCGCATCTTTATCACCGGGGACGGCAACAAGGTTCTGGAGGCGGCGCGCGACATCCTGCAGAGGCTGGAGCTTATGCAGGGCGAGCTGGAAGCGGTCCATGGCAAGGTGGTGGGCAATCTTGATATTGCGGTGGTGACATCGGCCAAGCATTTTCTGCCGCGTTATCTGGGGGCGTTTGTCAATGCGCATCCTGAGGTCAGACCGCGGCTGAAGGTGACCAACCGGGCCAGCATCCTCGAAGCCATCGCGCAGAACCGGCATGATCTTTATATTCTGGGGCAGATCCCCGGCAGCGTGAAGATGAAGGCGATCCCGTTTCTGGATAATATTCTGGAGGTGATCGCGCCGCCGGGGCATGCGCTGTGCGGCCAGAAGAACATTGCGCTGGAGCGGCTGGTGCAGGAGCGGTTTTTGGTGCGCGAGCCCGGTTCAGGGACACGCATTGCGGTGGATAAATTATTTGTGAAGCACGGGCTGGAGATCACGCCCTTCATGGAGCTTGGCTCGAGCGGCGCGATCAAGAACGGCGTGATGGCCAATCTGGGGCTGGCCGTACTCTCGCGCCATTCTCTCGAATTTGAGCTTAAAACCAACAGCATCGCGGTATTGGACGTGCAGAATTTCCCGCTGCGGCGGCGCTGGTTTGCCGCCTATCCGGCCGGCAAGTCGCTTTCCGTCGCCGCTGGTTCGTTCCTGCGGTTTCTCACCGGCAATGAGAGCGTTCAGGGGGGCTGATTGCAATTCCCCCCTGACGGCATTAGATAGTTTTGCAAGCATCAACACTTATAAGTAATGGAGAAATCATGAGCTATCATTTCAGCAAAACAATAGATATGCCCTTTGACGAGGCAATCGAAAAAGTCACCCGGGCACTGGCGGATAAGGGGTTTGGCGTTCTCACCACGATCGATGTCGGGGCGACGCTGAAGAAGAAACTCGATGTTGATTTTCGCCCCTATGTGATTCTGGGCTCGTGCAATCCCGGTTTCGCCCATAAGGCTCTCGTTGCGGAGGACAAGATCGGCACCATGCTGCCGTGCAATGTCATCTTGCAAGAAGCCGGACCCGGCAAGGTCGAGGTTTCGGCCGTTGATCCGGCTGCCTCGATGATGGCGATCAAAAACCCGGCGCTGGAAGAGATCGCCGGCGAGGTGCGCGGTATGCTCAAGGGCGTTATTGACGGATTGTAAGTTAAAAAAAAGGCCGGTGATTGTGCGCACCGGCCTTTTGTTCGGGTTTGATGGTTTTACTTCACGACAAACCGGTTGATCACTTTTCCGGCCAGGTTTGTCAAAGTCACCAGATGGGTGCCGTCGGTCAGGCCCTCGCTTGTGGTGGTGATGCCGGTATCGGGGTTGTAGGATTTGGCCCAGCTTCCGGTTTTCTTCGCTGCGCCCGCGCCCTTTGCCGCGGCCCCGCCGCCCTTGGCGCGGTTCTGGAAGTCCTTGATGCGTTTTAAGCGGGCCTCTTCCGAGAAGTAACGCTTTGTTGCGTTGATCATTTTCTGCGTGCGCTCGTTCGATGCCTTGTCGGCGGCGTCAAAACGCTTGTTCCAATCGTTCAGGCGCGCTTTTGTGGCCTCGTCGGAAAAGTAGCGATTTGCGTCTTCAACCATCTTTTTGGTGCGCTCTCTTGAAGCTTTTTCAGCCGCATCGAAGCGTTCTTGCCATTTGCTCAGGCGCTCTTTTGTGGCCTTATCGGAAAAATGGCGCTTTGTTTCCTCGGCTATTTTTTCAGCGCGTTCCTTTGAGGCTTTTTCGGCGGCGTCAAAGCGTTCTTGCCATTTGCGCAGGCGCTCATTTCTGGCCTTGTCGGAAAAATGGCGCTTTGTTTCTTCGGCTATTTTTTCAGAGCGCTCTTTTGAGGCTTTTTCAGCCGCGTCGAAGCGTTCCTGCCATTTTTTCAGGCGCTCTTTTGTGGCCTTATCGGAAAAATGGCGATTTGCGTCTTCAACCATCTTTTTGGTGCGCTCTTTTGAGGCTTT
>CAZIVB010000185.1:0-5208 GCA_964542565.1 uncultured Hyphomicrobiales bacterium
TTCCTGCCGTGGAACTGGAATTTCAACTCGGTGATGCTTGAGGTGGCCTTGTGCGTCACGGCCTATATTCTGGTGCTCTTTATCGAGTTTTTCCCGGTTTTTCTGGAACGTATCGGCGCCAAGGGGCTCTTGAAGGCCCTGAACAAGGTTTTGTTCCTGATTATCGCTCTCGGTATCTTGCTGCCCACCATGCACCAGTCCTCGCTGGGCTCCTTGCTGATCGCCATGGGCCACAAGGTTGATCCGCTGTGGCAGGTCAACCAGTTCCAGCCGCTGCTGGCGATTATCAGCGCCGTGATCATGGGGTTTTCGATTGTGGTTTTTGAAGCCTCGCTGACAACAGCCGGGCTGCGCCAGCCCTCCGAGACGCCGCTGCTGGCGGGGCTGGGCAAGATCATTTTGTGGCTGCTTTCCGGTTTCGTGGTCATCCGTCTGGTTATCCTGATTGCCCAGGGCAAGCTGGGGCTGATCCTTGCCGGTGATCTCAGTTCGGTGATTTTCATCGCCGAGATGGCGCTGTTTGTGATTCCCATCGTCCTGCTGTCCTCGGAGCGCGCGCGCCATAACAGCGGCCTGTTGCTGATCGCGGCCGTGACCATGCTGCTTGGCGGCGCGGCCTACCGGCTTGATGCCTTTCTGGTCACATACAACCCCGGGCCGGGCTTTTCCTATTTCCCCACCGCGCCCGAGATCATGATCACCCTGGGCGTTCTGGCGCTGGAGCTGATGCTCTATCTGGTCATCGTGAAGAGACTGCCTGTTTTGCAGCGTGCGAAACCGGCTTGAAACATGCAGGCAAGCCCTTTCAGTTCAAGGAGAAAAAATCGTGACAACACGCATAACTGTTGACCCAATCACCCGCATTGAAGGGCATTTGCGCATTGATGTTGAAGTTGATGGCGGGAAAGTCACCAAGGCCTGGTCGTCGGGCCAGATGTGGCGCGGCATAGAAAAGATTCTGGTGGGGCGCGACCCCAAGGAGGCCTGGTTTTATACCCAGCGCTTCTGCGGCGTCTGCACCACGGTGCATGCGATAACTTCCGTCAGGGCGGTGGAAAATGCCTTGCAAATGGAAATTCCGGTCAATGCCCAGCTCATCCGCAATATCATCCAGACGGCGCATGCGATTCAGGACCATATTGTGCATTTTTATCACCTTTCCGCCGTGGACTGGGTTGATGTGGTCTCGGCGCTGAGCGCCGATCCAAAGGCGGCGGCCACATTGGCGGAGAGTCTGTCGGACTGGTCCTTGAACGGGGTGCATGAAATGAAGGCGGTGCAGGACCGCCTCAAGACCTTCGTCGGCACCGGCCAGCTTGGCCCCTTCGCCAGCGGCTATTGGGGCCATCCGGCGATGAAGCTTCCCCCCGAGGTCAATCTGATGGCGGTGGCGCATTATCTGCAAGCGCTCGATGTGCAAAATTACGCCAGTAAAATCGTCGCCATTTTAGGCGGCAAATCGCCCCATATCCAGAATGTCGCCGTTGGCGGCGTAAGCAATTCCATCAATGACGGCGCGCCTTCCGTGCTCAATTTTGAGCGCCTGATGCTGATAGAAGGCTTTATCGAAAAACTGGAACTTTTTGTAAAATCCGCTTATCTGACCGATGTCCCGGCGATTGGCGCGTTTTATCTCGATTGGGCGGGATATGGCAGCGGGGTGATGAATTATCTTTCCGTGCCCGATTGCCCGCAAGATCCAAAGGGGACCAAGTTTGATCTGCCGGGCGGCTATATCGAAAATGGCGATCTGGCCTCTTACAAGCCGATCAAGAGCTTCGATGATCCGTATTTCCGTGAAGGCGTGGCCGAAAGCTCCAAGCATTCCTGGTATGAAGGGGCAGCGGCGCTGCATCCCTTCAAGGGCAGGACCGATCCTGAATACACCGATTTTCAGGATGAGGGCAAATATTCATGGGTGAAAGCGCCGACCTTTTACGGCAAACGCGCCCAGGTGGGGCCGCTGGCCAATGTGCTGGTTTCCGTCGCGGCGGGGGATAAACGCTATAAAAAATATCTTGATCAGGTGATGGGCACCCTCAGGGCGGTGGCCAAAAAACCCGATATTCCGCTCACGGCGCTGCATTCCACCATCGGGCGTCATGCCGCCCGCACCGTGCGCTGCTCGGTCATGCTCGACACCTTGCGCGATCAGTGGCAAAAACTGGTGGACAATATCGGAACCGGCGATGTCGAGACCTTCAACAAACCCGAATTTCCCAAGGGCGAGATTGAAGGCGTGGGCTTTCATGAAGCGCCGCGCGGGGCGCTGTCGCACTGGGTGGTTATCGATGATGGCAAGATCAAGAATTATCAGGCCGTGGTGCCCAGCACCTGGAATGCGGGGCCGCGCGATGCCGATGACGCCATCGGGCCTTATGAATCCTCGTTGCTCGACAATCCGGTGGCCGATCCTGAAAAACCGCTGGAGGTATTGCGCACGGTGCATTCCTTTGATCCGTGCATTGCCTGCGCCATCCATATGGTGGATACCGAGGACAGGGAAATTGTCAGGGTCAAGGCGCTTTGAGCAAGCAATCCACGCCGGGAAACGGCGCAAAGAGCGGTATTCTTGTCATCGGCATGGGCAATGTGCTCATGCAGGATGAAGGCGTCGGGGTGCGGGCGGTGGAAGAGCTTGAATGCCATTATCATATTCCCGATCCGGTGCAGATTATAGATGGCGGCACCACCGGCACCGAGCTTCTTGCGCCGATGCGGAATAAAAAGCATCTGATTATTGCCGATGCGGTCAATACCGGCGCGCCGCCGGGCACTCTGGTGCGTCTGGCGGATGAGCAGGTTCCGGCGTTTTTCCAGACCAAAATTTCAAATCATCAATTGGGGATCTCCGACCTTCTGGCGCTGCTTCAGATCAGCGGCGATGCGCCGCAACATGTCACCATTATCGGCATGGTGCCCCATTTGCTTGAAAACCGGCTGGGTCTGAGCCGGAAGGCGGATGCGGCGCTGGTGCAGATGGTGGCGATGCTGGTTGGCGAGCTTGAAGATGTGGGGGTGGCCGTTGCAAAACGGGCCCATCCGCGAACCGGCTTCTGGGCGTCGCAGGCCCGTCTGGAAGGGACGGGGACATGTGCATAGGGGTGCCGGTGAAAATCATTGAATCGGGTGAATTCATCTCCCGCTGCGAGGGGCGCAACGGGGTGGAGGATATCAATATGATGCTGACCGGCCCGCAGCCTGAAGGGGTCTGGGTGCTGAATTTTCTCGGCTCGGCGCGCGAAGTGCTGACGGAAGATGAAGCAATGAAAATCGATCTGGCGCTTGACGGGCTGGCGGCGCTGATGCAGGGGGCTGGCGAGGTCAATATTGACGATTATTTCCCTGATCTGGTGAAAAATGAACCCGGCTGAGGACCTCGCATTGCAGCTGGAGAGGGTTTTTAACGCCATCCAGAATGAGCGCATGGCGGGAATTCCGCTATTAAATCTCGAGCTTCAGGTTGAGGCGGTGGGGTTTAGCGAATTTAAGGGCCGCGTTGTCGGTGTGCTGATTACCCCCTGGCTGATGAATCTGGTGTTGTTTCCCGCCGCTGACGAGGACTGGAGCCGGCTGGAGGTGGGCAGCAAGCAAAGCCATGAGTTTCCCTCCGGCCCGCGTGATTTTGTCGTCAATGCCTTTGATGGCCTTGGCATATGCCAGACACAGGCGCTTTATTCCCCCATGTTCGGGTTCAGGGCGCAAGATTCGGCCAGATTGAAAGCGCGCCGGATCATGGATGAGTTGATGGTCTTTAAAGCGCCGGAAGAAAGACTGGATGAAAAGCGCCTTGAGCGGTTTATCAATGGCGAGGAGGGGCCGCAAATCCGGCAAGAGGAAGTTGAGGCCGGGGCGCGATCCGACAAGGCGGCCCCTGTCCAGAGCGGAGCGCCGGTCCAAATCGCGCGCAGCGATTTTATAAGAGGCAAGTTTTCGCGCTAGGCAAGGCTGAATCCAGCTTGCAACGCTTGAAATCTGGAAGAAAACTATCCTTTTTATCATAAAGTTGTATATATACTTTCCATTTCCTCCCATATCCTCCCATAAATTGAACTTGGATAAAAATAAACAAAACGGTTCAGGGCAAGGTCGATGGGGATTGAAGGGCATCTGATGATCGACCTGCATCGGCAGGGAACAGGAATTGGTCAGGTGGTGATCTCTTCGGCGCGGCCGATGCGCATTGCGCAGCTTTTTATCGGCAAGACTGTTACCGAAACGCTGCAAAACGTTCCGCTCATTTTCAGCGTCTGCGCCATGGCGCAATCGGGTGCGGCGGTGCGCGCCTGCGAGCGGGCGGCGGGGACTGGCGAGACGGCGGATACGCAAAATGGACGCGATATGATCGTGATGGCGGAAAGCCTGCGCGAGCATGTGCTTCGCATCATGCTGGACTGGCCGCAATTTGTTTCCGGCCCGGAAAGGCCGGTTGATCTCAAGGCGGCGGCAAAGCTTCCCCGGCGCTTGCAAAAGGCGTTGTTTGCCAGCCGCGCGGCATTTGCAACCAGCGCGCGGGCGCAAATCAACCGGGCGGCAATTCAGGCGCGGATTGCCGATATCCGCCGCTTGCTTGAAGCTGAGGTTTTCGGCGAAAATATTGCACTCTGGCAGGAGCGGCAGGATTTTGATGCCCTGGAGGAATGGGCGCAAAATGGCGAGACGATTGCCGCCCGCCTCATCGGCGACATTCTCCGGAAGAACTGGGAGCGGGCCGGGGATGATGGCGCGGCTTTTCTTCCCGCCATCGCCGATAAGGATATGCTGGCGCGCCTTTTGCGCGATGATGCCGGCGAATTCTGTGCCCGTCCGGTATGGAACCATACCCCTTGCGAGACCAGCGCTTTTTCGCGTCAAACCGCAAATCCTCTTATCAAATCCCTGAGACGGCGTTGCGGCAACGGATTGCTGGCGCGGCTGAGCGCAAGGCTGTGCGAGCTGGCGCGCCTGCCGCAGGATATTCTTGCCTGCCTTGAAGCGGATGGCGGCGCAGCCGGAGTCCAACGGCGCGATGACGGCTACGGAATTGCGCAAATCGAGGCGGCGCGGGGGCGGCTGGTGCATATGGTTCAGCTTGTGGACGGGGTTGTCAGAAATTACCGGATTGTGGCGCCGACGGAGTGGAACTTTCACCCGCGCGGTCCGGCGGCGCGGGCGCTGGCGCGGCTTGAGGCGAAAAATGCGGCGGATTTGAAAATGCAGGCGGCGCTG
>CAZIVB010000186.1:0-5133 GCA_964542565.1 uncultured Hyphomicrobiales bacterium
AGCCGTTCAGGATGCGGTATTGCTCTTCATATTCGCGCTTGTCGATCTCGCCGCGGGCAAAGCGTGTTTTCAAGGTGTCGAGAGGGGAATTTCCCGCCGCTTTGGGCGAAGCTATCATGCGGAACAGCATCACGATACAGGCGATCACAAGCCCGGCAACGACAAGCATCACCAGCGGCCCGACAAACATCCCGCCCCAGTTCATAAAACCATCCATTTCCATTGCGCCGCCATTCATCATCTGGTTTCTCCTTCAATTTGAGTGTCTGGTGGGTATATAATGTTTCCAGTCGCTGGAAGCTCAAGGGGGTGCCGGTTTTATATCCCGGCCCAGTCTGCCGGGTTGACGTAAAGGCCGAACCAGATGGCCCAGAAACCAAGAGCGATGAAAATCATGCCCAGCAGCCGATGCATTTGCCCCAGTTTTGCGCTTATCGCATCAAGCCCTGCGGCCAGTTTCGGCACTGCGGCGATCACTATCAGCGGCGAGGAAAGGGCAAGAGCGAAAACCGTCATGGTGGAGAGCCCGGCAAGCACGCTGCCGGTGCTGGCGGCGACGCCGATCAGGGCAAACAGGATCGGGGCGGCGCAGGCCGGGATGTTAAGGCCAAAAGCCAGGCCGAGGATGGCCGGGTTTTTCATTCTGCGCCATGATCGGGGGGTGAGAGAAATCCGGTGTTTTAAAAACCCGGCGCGGCCATACAGATAGGCCAGACCCAGAGCAAGATAGATAAAACCGAAAATCAGCCAGAATCCCTTTTGCGCCCCAATGAGCACCAGTCCAAGAAGAGCGGCAAGAGCGCCGAACAGCGCCGCAATGAGCGTTCTTGCGGCGGTGAATATCAGGGTTGATATCAGTTTTTTGGCCCGGCTCCGGCCTTCAATCGACCTTAAAAACACCAGATGGGCGCCGATGGTGCAAGGCTCGATGAAGCCGAGCAGTCCAAGAGCGGCGGGGAGGAGAAAAAATGTTGTTAAAAATGCTTCCGGCACGTCCGGGTTTTCCTTTATTTCAGATGGTGTTAGGGCAAGAATGCCCCTCAGGGCACAGTGCCATATCCACCGTTGAAAGTCGCAGCGGGTCCTATCAACAAGTTGTGAGTATTCAGGGTTGCTCTCATGGATGTATCTTCACATTGTTGTCGGAGATTTTACAATTCATCTTGCGCGCCGGGACGGCGCAACAAAGGGAAATATCATGAAGTTGTGGAAAATTATGGGTCTGGGTATTGCCGCGGTCATGCTGTCGGGCGCGGCGGGGATGCAGTCTTTGCGGGCCAGCAGTGATGCGCCTGTCATCAAGGTGTTCAAATCGCCGAGCTGCGGCTGTTGCGGCAAATGGGTCGATCAGGCCAAGGCGGCCGGTTTCAAGGTCGAGATCACCAATACCGAAAATATGGAGGTGGTGAAAAAACAGGCCGGGGTGCCCGAACACCTTCAGTCCTGCCACACGGCCTCGGTGGACGGATATGTGATCGAGGGGCATGTGCCCTTTAAAGATATCCGGCGCATGTTGAAAACGCGCCCGAAAGCCAGGGGCCTGTCGGTGCCCGGTATGGTGACCGGTTCGCCGGGAATGGAATATGGCAATGAGCGCGAGCCTTTCAATGTGGTGCTTTTCGATGCATCAGGTTCTGAAAAAATCTTCCAGAGCTATCCGGCGAAGTAAGCGGCAAGTTCTTTAACCGGCGCAGCAGGAAAGTTTGGCGATATCCTTGTCAAAGCCCTGCGCCGCGAGTTTCAGTCCTTCCACATTGGTGAGATAGGGGAAGATCATCTCGCCCAGATCATCAATGCCAAGCCGCTGTTTTATGGCGATGGCCGCGCTCTGGATACTGTCGGCGCCTTCCGGGGCGAGGATATGGGCGCCGAGCAGTTGGCGTGAATTTGCATCGGCGACCAGCTTGACAAGGCCGCGCGTATCACGCGCCGCCAGGGCGCGCGGCAGGTGCTCAAGGGGCAGGGTTGAGGTTATCACGTCAAGGCCGCTTGCTCTTGCCGCGCTGGCCGTGAGGCCAACGCTGGCGGCTTGCGGATCGGTAAAGACGACTTGCGGCATGGCGCGGGCGTCATAGCGGCGCTGTTCATTATTTATGGCGTTGAGCGCCGCGATCCTGGCGCCATAGGCGGCCATATAGACAAACATGTCGCGCCCGGTGACATCGCCGGCGGCATAGACGTTTTCGCAGGCGGTGCGCATATGCCGATCAACATGGACAGCGCCATTGCGGGAAAGCTCAATGCCCATCTCTTCCAGTCCCATTGCGGCGGAATTGGGTTTGCGGCCGGCCGCGACAAGGAGCTGTTCTGCCTTCAGTTCACGGATTTTGCCTTCGTGTTCATAGTCCAGCCGGAATTCAGCTTCGTGGCGGATTGAACCGTAACGGGCGCCGCAGATTACATTGACCCCCTCGGCAAGCAGATATTGCTTCAGGGCGGCGCTTATTTCCGGTTCTGCGGCGGGCAAAAGATGTGAGCGGCAGATAAGGGTGACCTTGACACCGAAACGGGCGAACATCTGCCCCAACTCGCAACCGATAACGCCGCCGCCGATGACGATCATGGATTTGGGCAGGGTTTCAAGCTCAAGCGCGGATGTGCTGGTGAGGAAGGGGGTGTTTTCAATTCCCGCGATGGGGGGCAGGGCGGGGGATGCGCCGGTCGCAATGATGGTTTTTGCCGTCCTGATGAACCTGCCATCAAGTTTGATGCCGCCGCGCTGCAGTTTTGCGCGGCCCTCAAAATAGCTCACATTTGCATATTCAGGCAGCAGGTCTTCATATTTGGCCCGCCGGAGCTGGTCCACCAGCTCGGTCTTGCGCGCCATTATTGTTGACCAGTCAGCGATTTTAGCGCTGGCGCTGATGCCGCCGAAGCGGTGCGCCGTTTTGGCTTGGTGGATGGATTGCGCCGCCCGGATGAGGGTTTTGGAGGGAACACAGCCGATATTGACGCAGGTGCCGCCGATTGCGCCATAGCCGATGAGCGCCACGCGCGCGCCGTGTCCGGCGGCTGTTATTGCGGCGGAAAACCCGGCCGAGCCCGCGCCTATGATGCCAAGATCATATGGCCCGTCATCATGGGGGCTCCCGCCGCCCGGGGCGCGCGAGCCGGTTGCGGTTTTCATTTCGGGCTCAGGGCGGAAGGGTAACCGGCCTTGGTTGTTGCGCCGGTAAGGGCGGCAATATCCGTTTTGGCGTCATCAAAGGTTACGATCGCGCTCTTGTGCTCGAAAGAAACGGAAACCTTGTTGACGCCCTTTACGCTCAAGAGCGCCTTTTTGACCGTATAGGGGCAGGCGGCGCAATACATGTTGCTGACATTGAGCTTGACGGTTTTCACCGCGGCGAGTGCTGGCATGGAGGTGATGAGAAAAGCCCCGATGGCCGCCAGTTGCAGATAGGTTTTCATGAGAATTTGTCCTTTCAGTTCAGATCGCCCAGCAGATAGGGCACAGCGTAGGGAAACAAAATCGCCGCAATGATGAGGGCGGTGGCCGCCCACAGGGCGATTTTGACAATCCTGTTCGGCAGCGGCCGGGCGCAGGCCGCGCCATCGGCGCAGGATGTCCCGGCTTTGCGGTAGGTGAGATAAAACCCGTACGCCAGCAGGGCGAGGGTAAAGGTGATAAAGTAAGGCTTATAGGGATAAAGCGCGGTCAGATTGCCGATCCATGCGCCAGATATGCCAAGCGAGAATAAAACCAGCGGCAATATGCAGCATGAAGAGGCCGCTATCGCCCCTAAAATCCCCCCGGTTGCCAGAAGACGCGTTTTGCCATCATCGCCCTTGCTCTTGTCCAGGATATGCCGGGAGGGTTGATCGTGCACGGTATCCATATCCTTTTCACTCCTTGTGATTAAGCCTTGCGGTGACAGGCTAGGACCTGTAGTAGCTACAGATACAAGCGGTTTCTTTCCTGACGGAGGTCACGAAAATGAGAGCGTACCGGATTGGCGAAATCTCCCGGCGCACAAGGGTCAAAATCGAGACAATCCGCTATTATGAGCGCATCGGCGTCATGCCCGCGCCGGACAGGAGCGAAGGCGGCAGCCGGATTTACAATCTGGAACAGCTCAAGCGTCTCTCATTCATCAAGCGCAGCCGCGAATTGGGGTTTTCGCTGGATGATATCCGCCGCCTGCTGTCTCTGGCCGATGGCGGGCATAGCTGCGGCGAGGTCAGGGCGCTGACGCAAAGGCACCTCGCTGGCGTGCGCGAGAAAATTACCGATCTTCAACGGCTGGAAAAAACCCTCGACATGATCTCTTCGCGCTGCAGCGGCGATGATGCGCCCGAATGTCCGGTTATCGACGCCCTGTTTGAAGCCAAGCCGCACGGATGAGCGGGATTTTGGCAATAGAGGCCGTATTGAAAGTGAAAATGACATGAAGGATTTGCAGGCCCTGGTCAAAGCCTTTCCCGATCCGGTGATCGTTATCTCGTCAAACATGAAGATTGTGATTTTTAACGAGGCTTCGCGTGATTTGCTTGATCAGCCCGAAAGCGGCCGGGCGCTTTCGCATGTCACACGCAACAGCGCCTTGCTTGAGGCGGCGGAACGCACTTTCCGGAAGGGCAAGAAGACCAGTGTCTCCTTTACATTGAAAAAACCCTTCAAGCGCCGGGTCAATGCAACCTTGATCCCGCTTGAGCATGAAAATGCGGGCGATGGCGCGGATGTGATTTTTATCTATATGCGCGATGTCTCGGAGCAGGAGCGGCTGGCGAAGATGCGGATGCATTTTATCGCCAATGCCTCGCATGAGCTGCGCACGCCGCTGGCGGCGATTTCGGGCTTTGTCGAGACCTTGCAGACCAGCGCCCGCGAGGATGAAGCGGCAAGGGGAAAATTTCTCAATATCATGGCGGCGCAGGCGCGGCGCATGAGCCGGTTGATTGATGACCTGCTGGCCTTGAGCCGTCTGGAGATGAACGCCGAGCCCCTGCCGGAGACGAGGGTTGATATGGTTGAGACGCTGGCCGAGATCATTGATGTGCTGCGCCCCCAGGTGGCGGAAAATGCCATCAGGCTCAAACCCGGCCTGCCCGAGGGCCCGCTTTATGTGCGCGGCGAAAAAGACGAGCTGGTGCAGGTTTTTCAGAATATCATCCATAACGCGATCCGCTATG
>CAZIVB010000187.1:0-5097 GCA_964542565.1 uncultured Hyphomicrobiales bacterium
GATCCCCAATGTAAACATTAAACCATTCGTTCAATGCTCGTAGCGAACATGCAAGCGGGCCGGTGCCGATTAAACGTGAAAGATTCTAAAATGCCCCACCTGGACTGGCTGACCGCGCGCCCTTTTGCCCATCGCGGGCTGCATGGTGGGCCGCGCGGCATAATTGAAAATTCTCCCAGCGCCTTTGAGGCGGCGATTGCCGCCGGCTATGGGATCGAGACCGATGTGCAATGCGCCGCCGACGGCATGCCGATGATGTTCCATGATCATGTTCTGGACAGGCTCACGCATGAAAAAGGCGCTGTGGCCTCTTTTCCTGCCAGCAAACTGAAAAAGATGCGGTTTCGCGGCACAAACGACAAAATGCTGGATCTTGAAGAGTTCCTGGAACTCGTTGACGGCCGCACGCCGCTGCTGATTGAAATCAAGACCCGCCGGGAAACCAGCCTTGAGTTTCCTGTCCGCATCGGGCAAATCCTGAGCCGGTATCAGGGGCCTTGCGCATTAATGTCTTTTGATCCGCGCATGATCAGGGTGATTGGCGAGCGCTTCCCGAATATCCTGCGCGGTCTCACAACGGGAAGTTTCAATTTGCAATACTGGCCGGAACTGAGCGCATTTACCCGTTTTAAAATGCGCCACTTTTATTATGTCTTGCTCGTCAGACCGCATTTTATCGCCCATGATGTCGGGCGCCTCAGATCAATCGAGCCGCGTTTGTTCCGCAAACTGCGCGGTCCGGTGCTGACCTGGACCGTGCGCACAGCGAAAAACCGGGCCGAAGCGGCGCAATACGCCGATAATATTATTTTTGAAACCATCCGGCCCTAACTCTCGTTCAGTTCCGCATCCCGGCGCGCTTCGGCTTCGGCGCGTTTTTTCTCGACATAGCTGACGGAGAGAATCGAAAGCTCATACAGCAGCAAGGTTGGCAGGGCGAGGCCGATCTGGCTGATGGGATCGGGCGGGGTGAGGAAAGCGGCGACGGCGAAAGTCGCGACAATTGCGTATTTGCGCTTGGCTTTGAGCCCCTTGGAGGTTGCCAGTCCGACGCGCCCCAAAAGAGTGAGCAGAACCGGAAGCTGGAAACAAAAACCGAAGGCAAGGATAAGGGTTGTAATCAGCCCGAAATAATCCGCCACCTTGGCAAGATGCGAGATTTTGGCAACCCCCTCCCCGCCGGCCTGCTCCATGGAGAGGAAGAACATCATCGCCGCCGGCATGATCAGGAAATAAACCAGCGCGCCGCCGAGAAAAAACAGCACCGGTGTGGCGATCAGGAACGGCATAAAGGCGCCGCGCTCGTTCTTGTACAGCCCCGGAGCCACAAACTGGTAGATTTGCGAGGCGATTATAGGAAAGGCCAGAATAACCGCGCCGAAAAGGCCGATCTTGAGCTGGGTGAAGAAATATTCCTGCGGCGCGGTGTAGATAAGCTCCAGCGTGGCCTTGCCCCCCACGGCGCGCTCATACGGGATGAGCAGGAGGTTGAATATGTCCCGGGCAAAATAGAAACTGATAACAAAACCGACCACCATGGCGGCAATGGATTTCATCAGCCGGGAGCGCAATTCAACCAGATGCTCAAGCAAAGGCGCCCGTGAATCGTCTAGATTTTCCTTGTCCACGTAAGATTACTTTCCTGAATCCGCCGGTTTCGCGGTCTGTTCCGTTTCCGTTGCAGCCCCGGCTTCGCTTTCCTGCCCGCCGGTACCGGCATCTGGGCTCTCCGGTTCTGAAGTGCCGGCGTCCAGTTTGTCCTCGCCGTCATAATCCTCGACCAGGCCCGGATCTTCCTCAATCTCGCTGCTGCCCGATTCGCGTTCGGTGACATTGTCGAGCGAGGAATTGATCTCCTCGCCCTGGGTTGCCATGGAATTCAGGGAGTCTTCAAATTCCTTCAGGGGGTTATCGTCTTTCAAATCATTGACGGATTTGCGAATTTCTTCCAGTTCGGACTGATGCGCGATATCATTGAACTGGGACTGGAGCTCCGAGGCCATGGATTTGGCCTTGCTGACATATTGCCCGAGCGTACGCATCAGGCGCGGCAACTCGCGCGGCCCCACGACAATGACGGCAACGGCGGCAATGACCATCAATTCCGACCAACCGAAATCAAACATCAAATCAAACCCTGTTGATTGTGCAAAAGATCAGGCTTTCGCCTCACGTTTTTCAGCTTTTTGCCGAAGTCCCGGTTTTATCAGCGGTGTTGATCGGCTCACCCGAATCGTGATCGATCGTCTTGGACGGCTCGTTTTTCGTGGCCGTCTCGTCTTCCGCGATTCCCTTTTTGAAGCTCTTGATGCCCTTGGCTACGTCACCCATCAAATCCGATATCTTGCCGCGGCCAAACAGCAATACAACCAATGCGACCACAATTATGATCTGCCAAGCACTAATACCCATATCCTCGATACTCCTGTTACTGTCTCCCGCCCTTTTTATCAACCGGCGGGTCTGAAACGAACGCTCGGCGCAGTATCGCACAAAACATCAAGCCGCCGCAACAACCACTATCGGATATCATGAACACAGTTGGCGCCGCCCGGTTGTCCGATCGGGTAAATTATTGTATTTGCTTTTTATGTTCCCGCAAAACCTGCTCAATAGTGCTACTCATCTCCTGCAAAGCTGCCGCGCGGCGGGCTTGCAAATTGCAACGGCTGAATCGTGCACCGGCGGGCTTATCGCTGCGGTTTTGACTGAAATCCCCGGCTCGTCGGATGTCTTTGAGCGCGGTTATGTCACCTATTCCAATGCGGCAAAAATTGAGATGCTGGGCGTTCGCGCCCTTTTGATTGAAAACCATGGCGCGGTCTCAAAACAAGTGGCCGAAGCCATGGCGCTCGGCGCGCTTGTGAATTCGGCGGCGGATTTGAGCCTCGCCGTGACCGGCATTGCCGGACCCGGCGGCGGCAGTGTTGAAAAACCCGTTGGTCTGGTTCATATCGCCGCGGCCGTAAAGGGCGGCGGGCTTGTCCATAGCGAATGCCGCTTTGGCGATCCGGGCCGCGCGTCCATACGCCTGAAAACCGTGCAATCGGCGCTGGAGCTTGGCCTGAAGCTCATCGGCCCCGCCGCTCAAGTGTGATACGCCCGTTTAACCGGATAAAGCCTAAAGCCCGCCGCCGAAGCGGTTGCTTTTGGGAAAGCCGTTGGGCGGCATGCGGCCGGCCTGGGCGCGATTGCCGAGCCAGTCGGAGAACCCCTTTACGGTGAAGGTGCGGCCGGCATTTTGCCATGTCAGGCCATCCGCACCGTTGAAGGTTTTTATATCCGAGAGGCCGCCGTCTTTATATTTTTGTAATCTCACGCCGCGGCCGCGGCTCATCTGGTTGAGCTGCGCCGCCGGGAAAATGAGAAGTTTGCGGTTCTCGCCGATCACCGCCACATGATCGCCCTTGACCGGAGTGCAAATGAGCGCTTCATCCGGCGCCTTGACATTGAGCACCTGCTTGCCCTTGCGTGTGTTGGCGATGACATCCTCCTCGGCGACGATAAAGCCGTTTCCGGCGGTCGAGGCAATGAGCAGTTTACGCCCCGGCTGATGCACGAACAAGGCGGCCGTGTCCTGATCCCGGCCGATATCCACCATCAGGCGCACCGGCTCGCCGTGGCCGCGCCCGCCCGGCAAGGTCGAGACCGCAAGGGTGAAAAACTTGCCGTTGGTGGCGAACAGGATGAGCTTGTCGGTAGTCTGGGCGTGCAGGATGTATCTGGCGCTGTCGCCCTTCTTGAAGCTGATCTTTGAAGTGTCCTCCAGATGGCCGCGCAATGCACGTACCCAGCCCTTTTGTGAACAGATAATCGTCACCGGCTCTTTCTCGATCATCGCCTGTTCAAGATCAATCTCGGAGGCTTGCGGCGCCGTGGCAAATTGCGAGCGCCGCTCGCCAAGCGCAGTGCCTTTGCCAAATGCCTTGCGTGCTTGGCGGATTTCACCGGCGATCGTCTTCCATTGCAGATCATCGGACCCGACCAGCGCCCTGAGCTCCTCGCGCTCCGCCGTCAGTTCCTCAAATTCGCGCCGGATTTCAAGCTCTTCAAGCTTGCGCAGGGCGCGCAGACGCATATTCAGGATCGCTTCGGCCTGAACATCGGTAAGATCAAAGACCGTGATCAGCTTTTGCTTTGGCTTGTCCTCAAAACGGATGATACGGATGACCTCGTCCAGATTGAGATAGGCCACAAGATAGCCGCCCAGAACTTCCAGCCGGTGATCGATCTTCTCCAGGCGGTAATTCGTCCGCCGGATCAGGACGATCTGGCGGTGATCGAGCCATTGGCGCAGAACCTCGCGCAGATTGAGCACATTGGGAATCTGGCCATAGCTGAGCACATTCATGTTGATGGAGATGCGCACTTCAAGATCGGTAATCCTGAACAGCGATTCCATCAGCAACACCTCATCCACGCTGCGGCTTTTGGGCTCCAGAACAAGGCGCACATCCTCGGCCGATTCATCGCGGATATCGCCCAGAAGCGGCAGTTTTTTCGCCAGCATCATTTCGGCGATTTTTTCAATCAGGCGCGATTTGGCAACCTGATACGGCATTTGCGTAATCACGATGACATAGCCGCCGCGCCCGGTATCCTCGCGCTCCCATTTCGCCCGCAAACGAAAGCCGCCCTTGCCGGTTTTATAGGCTTCGAGAATCGATTCCTTGGGCTCGGTAATAATGCCGCCGGTGGGAAAATCCGGACCGGGAACAAATTCCACCAGTTTTTCAATCCCGGCATTGGGGAATTTGATCAGATGCAGCGCCGCATCGCAAAGCTCGCCGACATTATGCGGCGGAATGCTGGTCGCCATGCCCACCGCAATGCCGGTCGAGCCATTGGCCAGCAGATTGGGCACGGCGGCGGGCAAAACCACCGGTTCCGATTCCAGCCCGTCATAGGTCTCGCGAAAATCAACCGTATCCTCATCCAGGTGCCGCAGCAGCGCCTTGGCATACTCAGTCAGCCGCGCTTCGGTGTAACGCATGGCGGCGGCGTTATCGCCGTCGATATTGCCAAAATTGCCCTGCCCGTCGACCAGCGGATAGCGCACCGCAAAATCCTGCGCCAGACGCGCCATGGCATCGTAAA
>CAZIVB010000188.1:0-5091 GCA_964542565.1 uncultured Hyphomicrobiales bacterium
CGCCGCGAGCGATATTTTTTTATGCCCGCGACTGCGGCCCGGCGCTCCTGCGCCGCGCCCGCGCAGGCCCGAGCGTCAGCGAGGAATCGCCGCGAGCGAAATTAAATCTAAAGCAACCCCATCTCAAGCAGTCTGGCGCGCATTTCGGGCGGCATTTCAGCCTCGCCCCCGTCCGGGATTTCCAGATCCGGCGGCGCATCGGCAGCGTCCAGATAGCGCCAGCCCTGAAAAGCGCGGCGCGGATTGGGGCGCACCGGAACAAGCTGCGGGTCGATCACCAGCCGGCAGCGGTTAATCCCTTCATCATCGGTAAAGCGGACAATATCCAGAAGCTGCTGACGCACCTGAATTTGACGTTTGATCACCCAGTACAGGGAACCGCCCGCAAGCAGCTCATCGGCGCGGCGCGGCATCTGCCGGGTGATATGCGCCAGGGTGGCGGCGCGGTCCACCGCGCGCGCCGCATCAAGCCGGGCGCGCTGAACACGGCGCAGATGGGCTATATCCTCAATACCGACACAAAGCTTGATGAGATGAAGGGCCATGAAAGCGTATCTTGAAAGACGCGGTCCGGATCACAAAAAAGGATACGCGCAGGCGGTAAAGCAAAAAATCTAGTATCGTCCGACAGGCCGACTGCGGGAGATAAGGTCATGATATTGATGGTTTTTCATCCGGTCGAAATATTCCTTCCGGGTTTCCTGACGCCGTTTGTAGCCCTCAAGATAGGCATCAACCTTATCGCGCGTCGCCTTGTCGATCGGGGTGCGCCCGTCGATATAAACCCCTGAGCCAAAGCCCTCGCCCGGGATGAGAGAAAGACCATCAAGGGTTTGCGCCTGAAGCTGATGCACGGACATGACGGCCAGCCCGAAAGCGAAAAGGCCAAAACCCAGAATCATCGTTTTTTTGTCCGCACCCAGCATAATCATCCTTCCTTCAACCAAGGCAGCCCTTACGGCTCCAGACAGGCGGCGCACCCACCCAGTCTTCAATATGGCGCAACTTGCCGTCCGTGTCGAGTTCTGCTTGTCCGGTTTAGGAAAAAAATATGGTGTGAATAAGATTATAAAAAAGCCCCGGAAAAACCTTCCGGGGCTTTTACGTGTTTTCCCGCCCGGAGCAAATTACGCCCCGGTTGCGGCGGCAACCTCGGCGGCAAAATCCTCTTTCTTTTTCTCGATGCCTTCGCCCAGCTCAAAGCGCACAAAACCGGTGAGTTTAACCGGCGCGCCGGCATCGGCGGCGGTCGCCTCGATCGCTTTTTCAATGCGGGTTTCGCCGTCGATGACGAAAACCTGCGACAAAAGCACAACCTCTTCATAAAACTTGCGCAGGCGGCCCTCGACCATCTTTTCGATGATGTTTTCCGGCTTGCCCGATTCGCGCGCCTGTTCGCTCAAAACGGTGCGCTCATGCTCGACAACGGAAGGGTCAAGATCATCGGTGGAAAGCGAAAGCGGATTGGTCGCCGCCACATGCATGGCAAGCTGTTTGCCAAAAGCTTCCAGTTTGGCCTTGTCGCCGGTCGATTCCAGCGCCACCAGAACCCCGATCTTGCCCAGGCCGTCACCGGCGGCGTTATGGACATAAGAGGCGACAACACCGTCTTCCACACCAAGCTGCGCCGTGCGGCGGACCGACATGTTCTCGCCGATAGTGCCGACCATCTCGGTAACATATTCGCCGACATTTTTATCCGATCCCGGATAGGCCATGGCCAGAAGCGCATCCAGATCGCCGCCCGCGTCCAGCGCCAGTGTCGAGATATCGCGCACCATCGACTGGAACTGGTCGTTGCGGGCCACGAAATCGGTTTCCGAGTTCACCTCGGCCACCGCGCCGCGGGTGCCGTCGCTGGAAATGCCCACCAGACCTTCGGCCGCCACGCGCCCGGCCTTTTTGGCCGCCTTGGCCAGACCCTTTGTGCGCAGCCAGTCGATCGAGGCTTCCACATCGCCGCCGTTTTCGCTCAGCGCCGTTTTGCAATCCATCATGCCCGCGCCGGTTTTCTCGCGCAGCTCTTTCACCATTGCAGCTGTAATACCTGCCATTGTGTTCATCCCTTTTCAGATAATTCCGATAAGCCTATTTTGATTCGGCCGCGAGCGTTCTGGCCTGTTCGATCCAGTTGTCGCGCTCGATGCGGCCCTTGAAATTCAGCTCATCATCAATCCTTGTCACATCTTCAGCCGAGAAACCGGCAACCTGCCGGTAATGGTAAATCCCCATCTTGTTCAGCTTTTCCTCGATCACCGGACCAACGCCGGAGATTTTCTTCAGATCATCAGCCTCGCCTTCAGGCGCGCTCATGGGCGCAAAGGCGGCGGCAGGGGCAGGGGCCTCTTCCGGGGCGGCCGGCGCTTCTTCGCGAACCGGCGCAGCTTCAGCAACCGGAGCCGCCTCTTCAACCACAACGGTTTCCTCGACCACAACGGTTTCGGGTGTCTCCTCGACCACAACGGTTTCTTCAACCAGAATGGTTTCTTCCATCACCGGCTCGACCGCCTCGCCAATATCCATACCGGCGGATGTCTGGGCGCGCTCGATACCGTCAATGGCCGCCTTGGCGATCAGATCAACATAAAGCTCGATGGCACGGCCCGCATCGTCATTGCCCGGAATGGGGTAGGTGATGCCGTCCGGGTCGGAGTTGGAATCAAGCACCGCCGCAACCGGAATGCCCAGTTTCTGCGCTTCCTTGATCGCGATGGATTCTTTTAATGTATCGACCACGAACAGGATATTCGGCAACCCGCCCATATCCTTGATCCCGCCAATGGCGCGGTCAAGCTTGTCGCGCTCGCGGGTCATTTTAAGAAGCTCTTTCTTGGTCAGGCCCTGCGCCTCGCCGCCGAGCAGTTTTTCCAGCTCGTGCAGGCGTTTGATGGTTTTGGAAATGGTCTGCCAGTTGGTCATCGTGCCGCCAAGCCAGCGGTGATTGATGTAATACTGGGCGCAGCGCTTGGCCGCATCTTCGATCGGCTGCGACGCCTGACGCTTGGTGCCGACGAATAAAACCCGCCCGCCGCCAGCGACAATATCGCTTACCGCCACCAGAGCCTGGTGCAGCAGCGGCACCGTCTGGGCCAGATCGATAATATGGATATTGTTGCGCGCGCCAAAAATAAACGGCCCCATCTTGGGGTTCCAGCGGCGTTTTTGATGTCCAAAGTGAATTCCAGCTTCAAGCAGCTGGCGCATGGTAAATTCAGGCAGAGCCATGGCCCCGTTCTCCTTCTTGTTCCGGTTGGTCCTCCGCGAAATAATGAGCCGGGTTTAAAACCAGGCACCGGAAAAGACGCTTATATGTGGCTGCAAGCAGCATCAGCGCCTTCTTTGCATTTCGCGTGTGAAATCGGGCGGGTTATACGAATGCTGGCGGGCGAATGCAAGGAAATTGTGTTACCGGCGCTCGACTGCGACAATTCCGGGCGCTTCCTTGATGGCGCTGATAATATCGGTTGTGATCCGGTATGTCCCCGGCAGGCTCATTTCCACCTCGCAGGCGCCGTTATCGAGAAGCAGGATAATGGAGACATTGCCGCTGCCGCCATTTGGGCCCGCAACCTTGTCCAGCTTCGTCTTGAGCCCGTTCAGCGGTTCCGCGCTGCGCATGAAAACCTGAATTTTCGTATCTCTCCTGATCGTTGCCGCGTCCAGCGCCTTGATGCTCAGCAGGCGCAGTTTGATATCGTCATCTTCAAGATTGGCCTCGACCCTGAGCAACACGGCGTTTCCGGGGGTGAGCAAATCCTGATATTGCTGCAACTCGTCGCCAAAGATAATGGCTTCGTACTGTCCGGTGGGATCGGAAAAGCCGACAAAGGCATAGCGGTTGCCGCTTTTGGCCGATTTGCGCTCCTTGCGCCAGCTCACCGTTCCGGCCAGTTGCCCCGCCCCGTGCCCCTTCTCGCGCACCAGAACGCCGAACGCCTTGTAAAACGGGATATCGAGCTGGCGCAGATCGGGCGCATAGGCGTCCAGAGGATGGCCGCTCAAATAAAATCCGATGGCGTCGAATTCATGCGCCAGCCGCTCCGCCGGTGTCCAGGCCGGGCGTTCGGGCAGCGCAAACGGGGTTTCGGATACATTGTCCGGATTGCCGAACAAATCATTCTGGCCCCGGATACGGTTATCCGCCGCGCGCCCCGCCGCGCCGAGAATCATCTCCAGCCCGCCATGCACCCGGGCCCGGTTCGGCTCGAAAACATCAAAAACCCCGGCGCGGGACATATTCTCAAGCGCCCGCTTATTGACGAAACGCGGCTCCAGCCTTGCCGCCAGATTGCTTAAATCCCTGAACGGCCCGTCCGCCTGCCGGGCTTCCACAATCGACAGGGCCGCCTGCCTGCCGACATTGCGAATGGCGGCAAAAGCATAGATGATCTTGCCGTCCCTGACCGAAAACTCCACTTGCGAGCGGTTGATGCAGGGCGGCACCACCTCGATGCCCAGATTTTCAGCTTCTTGTTTGAACAGCGCCAGCTTGTCGGTGTTGTTAAGATCAAGCGTCATGGAGGCGGCGAGAAATTCAACCGGATAATTCGCTTTGAGCCACGCGGTTTGATACGCCACCAGCGCATAGGCCGCCGAATGGCTCTTGTTAAAGCCATAACCGGCAAATTTATCGACCATGTCGAAGATATATTCGGCCCGCGCCTTATCGACCCCGTTGGCCAGCGCCCCGTCGACGAAACGCTTGCGCTGGGCCTGCATCTCTGATTTGATCTTCTTGCCCATGGCGCGGCGCAGCAGATCGGCCTCGCCGAGCGAATAGCCCGACAGCACCTGGGCAATCTGCATCACCTGTTCCTGATAGATAATGACGCCGTAAGTGTCCGCCACTACCGGCTCGATCATCTTGTGCAAATCTTCCGGCGCCTCGCGTCCGTGCTTGCAATCGAGATATTTGGGGATATTCTCCATCGGGCCGGGGCGGAACAGGGCGACGATGGCGATCAGGTCTTCAAAAACGCTCGGCACCGCCTTGCGCAGCAGATCGCGCATGCCGGCGCTTTCAAACTGGAATACGCCCGTAGTGTCGCCGTGCGCCAGCATCTTGTATGTGGGCGGGTCCTCAAAGGGAAT
>CAZIVB010000189.1:0-5063 GCA_964542565.1 uncultured Hyphomicrobiales bacterium
GGCTCGCGCCGATAAACCGCATAGAGCGAGTTGACCAGACAATCGCCAAAAGCATAGGCATAGACATAAAACGGCGAATGGATGAAATGCGGCACATAGGCCCAGAACACATCATAGCCCTCGCCCAGCGTAATCGCCTTGCCCAGCGATTCAGCTTGCACCTCAAGCCAGAATTTTCCGATCTGGTCCGCCGTCAGCTCGCCCTCGCGCCTTGCGCTGTGAACCTTGCGTTCAAAGCGGTAAAAGGCGATCTGGCGCACAACCGTGTTGAGCATATCTTCCGTCTTGCCCGCCAGCAGCGCCTTGCGGCTTTTTGCATCCGGCGCCTTGGCCAGCAGGGACTGAAAAGTCAGCATCTCGCCAAACACGCTGGCCGTTTCCGCCAGGGTGAGCGGCGTCGGCGCCATCAGCGCGCCCTGCTTGGCCGCCAGCACCTGATGCACCCCGTGGCCAAGCTCATGCGCCAGGGTCATGACATCGCGCGATTTGCCCAGATAATTCATCAGGACATAAGGGTGGACACTGGGCACGGTTGAGGCGGAAAACGCCCCCGGCGACTTGCCCGGCCGCACCGGCGCGTCAATCCAGCTCCGGTCAAAGAACTGATTTGCAATCCGCGCCATTTCGGGCGCAAAGCCTCCATAGGCGTCAAGCACGATCGATTTGGCCTCATCCCAGGGGATAATCCGGGTATCTTCTTCCGGCAGGGGCGCGTTGCGGTCCCAGTGATCAAGCGCATCGACACCGAACCATTTGGCTTTGAGCCCGTAATAGCGGTGCGAGAGTTTCGGAAAAGCCTCCGCAACCGCATGCTCCAGCGCATCCACCACCTCCTTTTCCACCCGGTTGGCCAGATGGCGCGAGGCGGCAATATCGTCAAAGCCGCGCCAGCGGTCGGAGATTTCCTTGTCCTTGGCCAGCGTATTGGTGATCTGGGTGAAAATACGCTTGTTCTGCGCAAAAGTCTTGCCGATGGCAAGCGAGGCGGCTTTGCGTTTTTTGCCATCCGGGGACGACATCAGGTCAAGCGCCGGGGCAATGCTAAGCTCCTCGCCATCAACATCAAAACGCAGTTCGGCAATGGTTTCATCAAACAGCCGGTTCCAGGCGCTGTACCCGGTCACCGATTTTTCCATGAACAGGCGCTCGATTTCATCATCAAGCTGGTGCGGGCGCTCCTTGCGGATATCGCTCAGCCACGGTGCGTAATGCGCCAGATCAGGATTTTTCAGCGCCTCGTCAAGAACACCGTCATCAATCCGGTTCAGCTCAAGCTCAAAGAACAATAACTGCGTTGAGATCGCGGTTAAACGATCGCGCATATCACCGGCGAATTTGGCGTATTCAGGATTGGTCGAATCACTGGCGTAAAGCAGCCCCGAATAGGACCCCGCCTTTCCCAGCAGATCGCTTAAGGCTTCATATTCGCTAATGGCGGCCGCAAGCCCGCCCGATGCGGCAAGCTGCGCAAGCTGGCCCTGACAGGAATTAACGAATTTCAAAACCCGCGATTCGGCGGTCTTGAGATCGGCTTCCAACTGTTCATCTTCGGGACTTTTATAAAGATCGCCCAGGTCCCATTCCGGCAAATCGCCGATTTGCCCGGCCACATCCCCGCTGGCGGAATCGTCCGGGGAAAATGCTCTCAAATCAAAATTTTTCAAGTTTTTCAAGGTGTTTTCTCTCATCTTGCGGGGATATCCATGCCCATTCATATGCGCCGACGGGCAGCCGAATTCAAGTTTTATGGTAAACAGATACTAAACGGCTGATTAAGCACGTCTTTACGCTTCTGCGCCAAGATAGCCCCCGCGAGATTCGTTCAGTAGAGATCCTGAAAAAAGCCCTCGAATACCGTTCGGGGGCGCGGGGTTGGCAGAGTATCGAGGGTAAGCCGGTCAAATGACAAAGAAAGTTCTCATTGTAGATGATGATCCCGTCCAGCGGCGTCTTCTGGAAGAAATTGTGAAACGCTCCGGGCTTGAATGCATCGAGGCCGGCGGCGGCGAGGAAGCCCTTGAGCGCCTTGCCCCCCCGGCGGGACAGGATATCTCGCTGGTTATCCTTGATCTTGTCATGCCCGATCTTGACGGCATGGCGGTGCTGGAAAAACTGCGGCCGCAATATCCCAATCTGCCGGTGATCGTACAGACCGCCAATGGCAGCATCGGCACCGCGGTCAGCGCCATGCGCGCCGGAGCGGATGACTTCGCCGTCAAACCGGTCAGCCCCGAGCGTTTGCAGGTCTCCATCAAGAATGCGCTGAAAGTCAACGCGCTGGAGAGCGAGCTTACCCGGACCCGCAAGCAGAGCAAGGGCGCCTTCACCTTTGACGATTTGATCGCTTCATCGCCCGCCATGGCCCAGGTGCTCAAACTCGGCCAGAGGGCGGCAAAATCGAATATTCCCATTTTGCTTGAGGGCGAGAGCGGTTCGGGCAAGGAGGTCTTTGCCCGCGCCATTCAGGGCACAGGCGAGCGCCGCGGCAAACCCTTTATTACGGTGAATTGCGGCGCCATTCCCGCCAATCTGGTGGAAAGCCTCCTGTTTGGCCATGAAAAGGGCGCCTTTACCGGCGCAAATGAAAAACACAAGGGCAAATTTGTCGAGGCTTCCGGCGGCACACTGTTTCTCGATGAGGTTTCCGAGCTTCCTCTCGACACCCAGGTCAAGCTGCTGCGCGCCATTCAGGAAGGCGAGGTGGACCCGGTCGGCGCCAAGCACCCGGTCAAGGTCGATATCCGCCTCATCTCCGCCACCAACCGCGACATGATCCAGCTGGTGACCGAAGGCAAATTCCGCGAGGATCTGTATTACCGTCTCAATGTATTCCCCATCATGATCCCGCCGCTCAAGCGCCGCCCCGACGATATCCCGGCGCTGGTGGAGCTTTTCATCACCCGTTTTGCCGCCGAGGAGGGGCGCAAGATCGTCGGCATCATGCCCGATGCGCTTGAAATGCTCAAAGCCTATGACTGGCCCGGCAATGTCCGTCAGCTTGAAAACACCGTTTTCCGCGCCGTTGTTCTGGCCGACGGCGATATCCTGACCAAAACCGAATTTCCCCAGATCGCCGCCCATGTGGACGGTTTTGTGCCCGAGCCGCCGCCGGTACCGGCGGTTTCCTCAAGCCCGGCCGCCAGCTATGAAGGCCCGGCCATGATCGGCGATTCATCTTGCGCCCTGCCCGGTTTTTCCGGCCCCGCCATGACCGGCACCGGGATCAGATATCTGTCGGATTCGGGTGAATTGCGCAAGCTTGAGGATATTGAGGCGGAAATGATCCGCCATGCCATTGATCATTACCGCGGCCATATGTCGAAAGTGGCGCGCGGTCTGGGCATCGGCCGCTCAACGCTTTACCGCAAGGTCAAGGAAATGGGGCTGGAAGCCAGCGCCTGATCAAGGCACATTTCACGTTCAGGGCCCGCCGGGACGATGGCGCCGGGAACGATACCGGCAACGCGCCAATGGGGGGCGCAACATGAAGCGTAAATCACGATATTTACCGGCGCTGAGCCTGCTCGGCGCATTGGCTCTGGCGGCCGCGCCGGCCTCGGCGACCTTGCTTGCGCCAGAAGAAATACCAGCCCCGCTTGAAACCCCGCTCATGCAAGCGACTCCCCTTTCCCTGGCCATAGCCGCCTACGCGGTTGAAAAAAACTTTGCCGGCATTACTCTCAACCGGGCCGAACGTGATGCCCTGTCGGGGTTTTACGCCGCCCGCTGGAATCAGCCCTACTGGATGGGCCCGGACGGCCCCAGGGCTTTCGTTGCGCCGTTTTTATCCGCTTTGCGCCATGCCGATCTTTATGCGCTCTCCCCGGCCGATTACGCCCCGGCCCTGCAACTGGCGCAAGACGACTGGCGCGGCAGCGGACCGGCCGCACTGGCGCGCGCCGAGCTGACCTTGATGCGCGCCGCGCTCTTATACGCCCGTCACGCCAGCGCCGGGCGCATCAAACCGCGCAGCATCTCGCGCAATATCGATCTGGACCCCGTAGCGCAGGACCCGGCCAAGGTTCTCGACATCATGTCCAGCCATGAAAACCCGGTGCAATATCTGCTGAGCCTGCACCCGGACACCTCCGAATTCAGGGCCCTGCGCGAGGCCTTTCTTGACTATCGCAATATCGTGGCGCGCGGCGGCTGGCCCGTCATCGCCAGGGGCCGGGCCTTAAAACTCGGCTCCAGAGGCAAACGCGTTCTGGCCCTGCGCCAATATCTCGCCATGAGCGGCGATTTGCCCGAGGATGAACCGGCGGACAATCCGCTTTTTGATCAGGCCCTTCATGACGCCGTCATGGCGGTCCAGACCCGCTACGGCGTCAAGGCCGATGGCGTTGTGGGCGGCGGCACCTTGAAACAGCTTAATATTCCGGCCTCTGAACGCCTTGAACAGCTCCGGGTCAATCTTGAGCGCCGCCGCTGGCTGCCCGATGATCTGGGCTACCGCCATGTCCTTGTCAATCAGGCCGAGTTTAAGCTGCGCGTTTTTGAGAACAAAAAAGAAATCTACCGCTCCCGCGTGATTATCGGCAAACCCGGACACGCCACGCCCGAATTCAGCAATTCCATCAAGACAATTGTCCTCAACCCCTACTGGAACGTGCCGCGCTCAATCGCCACCAAGGAAATTCTCCCCCTCCTGTCGCGCAATCCGGGCTATCTTGCCCGCAAGGGCATGAGCCTTGTCTCCAGCCGGGGGCGCAAAATCAGCCCCTACAGCGTCAACTGGAACCGCGTTTCAAGGCGCTCGTTCAATTTCCGCATCCGCCAGCGACCCGGAGCCAACAATGCGCTGGGACGCATCAAGTTTATGTTTCCGAACAAGTTTTCGGTTTACATGCACGACACGCCCTCCAAATCCTTGTTCCAGCGCGACAGCCGCGCCTTCAGCCATGGCTGCGTCCGGGTTCAGGATCCGGTTAAATTCGCTGAAATTCTCATGCAGCCGCAATTTGGCTGGTCGAAAAAAACCATCGCCAAAAAGATCGCCGCGCGGCGCAACCGGGCCATCCGGCTCAAGCAGAACATCCCGGTTCATCTCACCTATCGCACCG
>CAZIVB010000190.1:0-5044 GCA_964542565.1 uncultured Hyphomicrobiales bacterium
ACCTGGCTCGCGCCATTCAAATCCGGCCTTGATAAAGATTTTGTCCAGCCCCTCGGCCTCCGCCTGCGCTTTTACCAACCCTGAGCCGGGCACCACCATGGCGCCGACATTTTCATTCACACGGCGCCCTTCGGCAATCGCCGCCGCGGCGCGTAAATCCTCAATACGCCCATTGGTGCATGAGCCGATAAAGGCGCGATCAATCGTAATATCGGTCATTTTCGTGCCGGCGTTCAGCCCCATATAGGAAAGCGCCCGCTCCACCGAAACCCGCCTTGTCTCATCCTCGATTTCCGCCGGGTCCGGCACACGGCCGGTGATCGAAATCACATTCTCCGGGCTGGTCCCCCAGGTAATGATGGGCGGCAGATTGGCCGCATCCAGCACGATTTCGCTGTCAAAATGCGCATCATCGTCGCTGTAAAGACGCTCCCAATAGCGCATTGCCGCATCCCAGTTTGCCCCCTTGGGACCGCGCGGCGTATCCTTGATATAGGCGAAGGTCTTGGCATCGGGCGCAATCAGCCCGGCACGCGCGCCCGCTTCAATGGACATATTGCACACCGTCATGCGCCCTTCCATCGACATCGCCTCGATCGCCGCGCCGCGATACTCGATCACATGGCCGGTGCCGCCCGCCGTGCCGATCTCGCCGATAATGGCCAGCACGATATCCTTGGGGCCAACCCCGTTCGAGGGCACACCGTCCACCCGCACCGACATGTTTTTGGCCTTTTTCTGGATCAGCGTCTGGGTCGCCAGAACATGCTCGACCTCCGATGTGCCGATGCCATGCGCCAGCGCGCCAAAAGCGCCGTGGGTCGAGGTATGCGAATCGCCGCACACAATGGTCATGCCGGGCTGGGTAAAGCCCTGTTCGGGACCGACAATATGCACAACACCCTGACGCTCGTCATTCATCGAGAGATATTCAATGCCAAAATCGGCGCAGTTTTTCTCCAGCGTCTCCACCTGAAGCCGGGCCTGAGCATCGGTGATACCGGCAATCCCCGCCGAGCGGTCCGTGGTCGGCACATTGTGATCCGCCACCGCCAGCACCTTTTCCGGCGAGCGCACCTTGCGCCCGGAAAGGGCCAGCCCTTCAAACGCCTGCGGGCTTGTCACCTCATGCACCAGATGCCGGTCGATATAGAGCAGAGAAGCGCCATCGGGCTGGGTTTCAATCAGATGGTCATCCCAGATCTTGTCATAGAGGGTCTTGGGCATGGCAACAAATCCCTTGCAATTTCAGGCAGATGCGCAATCAGGCAACAAAAAGCGATGATTACGCGCCCTTTTTGCCGCGCTTGTGATCCACCTTCTCGGCGATGCGGGCGGACTTGCCGCGGCGGCCGCGCAGGTAATACAGCTTGGCGCGGCGCACCGCGCCCCGGCGCACAACATCGATGCTGTCGATCATCGGCGAGTAAAGCGGGAATACACGCTCAACACCCTCGCCATAGGAAATTTTGCGCACCGTGAAGCTTTCATGGATGCCCTTGCCGGAACGGCTGATGCACACGCCCTCATAAGCCTGCACGCGCTCGCGCTGGCCTTCTTTTACCTTCACATTGACCCGCAGCGTATCGCCGGGGGCAAATTCGGGGATCGCCCGTTTGGCCTCCAGAGCCTGCTGCTGCTCCTGATCGATCTGTTCAATAATATTCATGTCTCTCAACCTTTCCTGACAAATCCTTGTACGCCATATGGCGCACCGTGTTCAACTCCCCCGGGACCCGATTACAGTCCGCAAGGGTTAATTCTTCCGGCCCTTCGCATCCTTGCGGATACGCCATAAATCGGGCCGCCGTTCAATCGTAAGCTTTTCCGATTGCCCGCGCCGCCATGCGGCGATTTTACCGTGATCGCCGCTCAGCAGAACATCGGGAATTTCCAAACCCTGCCAAACCCTGGGGCGGGTGTAATGGGGGTATTCAAGCAACCCGTCCGCAAAACTCTCCTCTTCCAGAGATTTACTCTTTCCAACCACCCCCGGCAGCAGCCGGACGCAGGCATCAAGCAGCGCCATCGCCGCAATCTCGCCGCCCGAGAGCACAAAATCTCCCAGCGAGATTTCCTCTATAGCGCGGCTTTGCAAAAACCTCTCATCGACACCTTCAAATCGCCCGCAAAAAAGCACAATTCCGGGGCCCGAAGCAAGCTCTTTTACGCGTGCCTGCGATATCGCTTCCCCGCGCGGCGAGAGATAAAACGCGGTGCGCCCGTCACCGGGCCCGTAAACCGCATCAAACGCCGCCGCCGCAATATCGGCCCGCATCACCATCCCCGCGCCGCCGCCCGCCGGTGTATCATCAACCGAGGCATGGCGATCCGTGGCAAAATCACGAATATTCACCCGCTCCAGTTCCCAGATTCCCCGCTCCAGCGCCGCCCCGGCCAGCGAGACGCCCAAAGGCCCCGGAAACATATCGGGAAAAAGCGAAAGCACGCTGGCGCGCCATGGTGTATGTCCTTTTTCCTCCATGTTTCACGCCTCGTCTTCAATCCACCCTTCAGGCGGATCAACGGTTATCTTCGCGCCCGCCACATCAACCACCGGCACTGCCGCTTTGGTGAAAGGCAGGAACACCGTCGCCCTGCCTTTTTCCGGCAGCCGGATTTCCAGCAGATCACCGGCGCCATAATTTTGCACCGCCGCCACCGAGCCGATCAGCGCGCCTTTGGTGTCAACCACCTCAAGCCCTGTCAGATCCGCCAGATACCAGCTCTCGTCTTCAGGCTCAGGCAACCGCGCCCGTTCGACAAACAGCTTCTCGCCCCTGAGCATTTGCGCCTTGTCCCGGTCATCAATGCCCTCGATACGGACAATCAGACCGGCCTTCTTGCGCCCCGTAACCTGAAGCACCAGCGCCGCGCCGCCAGAGGCGGTGGAAACCGGACCATAAGCGGCGACATCATCGGCCCTTTGCGTAAAGGGCTTGATGACAACCGCCCCTTTTACGCCGTGAACGCCGGAGATGACGCCCACACAGACCCGTTTGTCCTTTGCCGCAGCCATAATGTGAAGAGGCCTTAACCGGCGCTTTCTTCGCTGGCCGCTTGCTTGGCTTCTTCCTCGGCGATGCGCTGCGCCTCAAGACGCTCCAGCGCCTTCTTGCCCGGCTTGCCCTTATCGGGATTGTTGCGCGCCTCGCGTTTTAAAATACCGGCTTCATCGAGAAAACGGTTAACCCGGTCCGAAGGCTTGGCGCCGACGCTCAGCCAGTATTTGATCCGCTCTTCATCAAGCTTGACCCGGTCTTCATGATCCTTGGGCAGCAGCGGGTTGTGCGAGCCGACCCGCTCGATAAAGCGGCCATCGCGCGGGCTGCGCACATCGGCGACCACAATCCGGTAATAGGGCCGTTTTTTGGCGCCCGCCCGCGACATTCTGATTTTCAGTGCCATTCGTTGATTTCCTCTTCGTTACATCTGTTGGAATTTGCTATGGAATTAAAAAAACTGTGCCGGACTACTTTTTCTTGCCGAAACCGGGCGGAAGCTTGCCCGGAAACCCGCCCGGCAGGCCCGGCGGCAATCCCTGCCCAAGGCCCGGCGGCAATCCCTGCCCGAGGCCCGGCAAGCCACCCGTCGGCATGGCGCCCGGATCGCCCGGCAAACCTTCGGTTAGTTGCGACATATCCGGTTTGCCGCCGCCAAACATACCCTTGAGCATCCCTGAGCGGCTCATTTTCTTCATCATGCCCGCCATCTGCCGGTGCATTTTGAGGAGCTTGTTGATCTCCTGCACGGATGTGCCGGACCCGGCCGCCACCCGGCGCTTGCGCGAGGCGTTGAGCAATTTTGGATTGGTCCGCTCCTTGCGCGTCATGGATGAGATGATCGCCTCTTGCCGGGTGAAAACGGAATCATCGAGATTGGCGGTCTGCATCTGCTTTTTCACCCGCCCGACACCCGGCAGCATGCCTAAAATGGAGCCCATGCCGCCAAGTTTTTTCATCTGCTGCAACTGCTGCGCCAGATCGTCAAGATCAAAACGGCCCTTGGCCATCTTGCGCGCAATGGCCTCGGCCTTGTCCGCCTCGATGCTCTCGGCCGCCTTTTCCACCAGCGAGACCACATCGCCCATACCCAAAATGCGGTTGGCGATCCGCTCCGGGTGAAATTCCTCCAGCGCATCCATTTTCTCGCCGGTGCCCACCAGCTTGATCGGCTTGCCGGTCACCGCCCGCATGGAGAGCGCCGCGCCGCCGCGCCCGTCGCCGTCAAGCCGGGTGAGGATAATGCCACTGATGCCGATGCGGCCATCGAACTCGCGCGCCACATTCACCGCGTCCTGACCGGTGAGCGCATCGGCCACCAGCAGGGTTTCATGCGGGCTCACCGCATCGCGCACCGCGACCATCTCGCCCATGAGCATTTCATCGATATGCAACCGGCCGGCGGTATCGAGCATCACCGCGTCATAACCGCCAAGTTTGGCCGCTTGCATAGCACGCTTGGCGATATCAACCGGCATCTGCCCTTCAATGACAGGCAAGGTGGCGACATCAACCTGCTCGCCCAGCACCCGCAACTGCTCCTGCGCCGCCGGACGGCGCACATCGAGCGAGGCCATCAATACCTTGCTCTTGTTTTTTTCTTTCAGGCGCTTGGCGATTTTTGCCGTGCTGGTGGTCTTGCCCGAGCCCTGCAAACCCACCATCAGGATGGCCACCGGCGGCGTGGCCGCCAGCGAGATGGTCTCCGCCTCGCTGCCGAGCATTTCAACCAGCGCGTCATTGACAATCTTGATGACCATCTGCCCCGGCGTTACCGATTTGACGACTTCAGAACCGATGGCCCGTTCTTTGACCTTGGCGATGAAATCCCGGGTCACATCAAGCGCCACATCCGCCTCGATGAGGGCGCGGCGCACCTCGCGCATGGCGGCGTTCACATCCGTCTCGCCAAGCGCGCCGCGGCGCGTCAGCTTGTCGAATATGCCGCCCAGGCGATCTGATAGCGTCTCAAACATTATTTTATCCCGGTCGTGGCTGAAGCCACTCCGCGCCTCTTGTTTGTTTCCCTGTCGCGCCTGCGG
>CAZIVB010000191.1:0-5035 GCA_964542565.1 uncultured Hyphomicrobiales bacterium
TTAACCTTAGAAGAGCGATTCTTCCCGATAAACACAATAAATTTATGTTGTTTATCTGCGGTCCCGAACCGCAGCTTGCAATGCCTTCAACAGGGACCCGAATAAAATTCAAACCGACAATAAAGGAAACAACAATGACCAGGATATTTTCCGCGTTTGCCATTGCCATGATGGCGCTCCTGATTGCCGCCCCGGCCTCCATCGCGGCTGAAACGCTGCACAAGGTCGCCATTCATGTCGACCAGAACGACAAGCGGGTGATGAACATGGCGCTGAACAACGCCCAGAATGTCAGCAAATATTATGCCGCCAAAGGCGAAAAGGTCGTGATTGAACTTGTCGCCTATGGCCCCGGCCTTCACATGCTGCGCGATGACACAAGCCCGGTGAAATCACGCATTGAGACCATGTCGCTTTCCATGCCGAATCTGACATTTTCCGCCTGCGGCAACACGCACCGCAAGATGAGCAAGAAAGCCGGCAAGCAAATCAAACTGATGAGTGAGGCCAAAATGGTGCCCTCGGGCGTGGTGCGTCTGATCGAACTTCAGGAAAAGGGCTTTGCCTATATAAGGCCGTAGGCCCTCCGGCGTTTATTGCAAAACGCAAAACAAACAAGTTCCCCGATATGGCTTATTTCAGTGTATCGGGTGACGGGTCCGGGGCGCTGGTTGACCGCTCCGGGCCCGGATTATTTGCCTCTCTCCCTTGTTGGGCAACATCTCCGGCGATAAAATTCTGGCCTGCCCGAAGCGGTTGTGCAATCTTGCTCCTGATAGAACCGGCCGCCTGGCGTGGTTTGCACCCCAGTTGAAGGAGAGAGAATTGAATAAGCTGAAAATATTTTGCATCGCTGCAACCGGAGCGTTGATTGCCACCGCCGCGCAAGCTGAAACCCGCATCACCTATAAATCCGCCAAGACCACCTCATCTTATTACCAGATGGCGGTGCAGCTCGCCGAAGCGGTGAAAACCGGCTCCAAGGGCGCCATTATCGTCACTGTTGAAGAGAGCCAGGGCTCGGTCCAGAATGTCATGGAATCAACCGTCCGGCCCGGCAATTACGTTTTCACCACGCCGCCCGTGCTGGTGAAACTGGCCAAGGCCGGCAAGGCCATGTTCAAGAAAAAAGCCAATCCGAAATTCAACGATATCCGGGCGCTGTTTCCGATCCCCTCGCTCACCATGCATTTTGTCATGAGCGCCAAATCCGGGGTCAAGGATTTTGCCGGGATGGCGGGCAAGACCATTCTTCTCGGCAAGGGATCGTTCGGCGCCAGGGAAGGGGCAAAATACCTCAAACTGTTCGGCCTTGAGGGCAAGGTCAAACTGGCGGAAGTCGAGCTTTCCAATGCCGGCCCGGCACTGAAAAACGGCCAGATCGACGGCTTTGTCACCGCCGGTTCCTACCCCGCCCCCAATGTGATCGAAGCCGCCGCGGGCACCGGCGTGAGCATCATCCCGCTCACCGATGAGCAGATCAGGAAAACCAAACGCACAAAACTGGTTATTCCCGCCGGGACTTACGCCGGACAGACCAGGGACGTAACCACAACCTCGCTGCCGGTTGTCGCCTACACAACCACGAATATGGATGATGCCACCGCCTACGCGCTGACCAAAACCTATTGGGAGCAAAAAGCCAATATGGGCAAGAGCGCCCCGTGGTGGAACGCGGTGGACAAGGCCCTGATGGTCAATATCAAGGGCAAAATCCACCCGGGCGCGGTGAAATATTATAAAGAAGCCGGTTTCAAGCTTACCGGCGCCCAGATGTAATTTCACCGATACAACATCATTGGCCCGGGTCTTGCCGTCCGGGCCATCATTCACATATTTGCAAGAGGTTTGGTCCCGGTGTTACTCAACCCGCGCGTATTGTGGATTGTCCTTGGGGCGCTTTCCATTTTCTTTCATATCTGGCTGATTTTTTCCGGCCTGATCCCCAATCTGGTCAGTCGGCCGCTCCATATGGCGCTGGCGCTGCCATGGGTGATGCTTTACGCCGCCAAAACGCAGCTTCAACGCCAATCTGGCCTTGCCCTCACCCTGATCGGGATTGCCTGCACCTTCTGGATTGCCTTTAACCACTCCATGCTGGGCGATCAATACGGCTATCTTTCCGGCAATCTGCAACTGGTGATCGCCATCGCCCTTTTGCTCATCACCCTTGAAATGGCGCGCCGCGCCATCTCATGGCCGTTGCCGCTGGTGGCCCTCATTGCTCTCGCCTATGGGCTGTGGGGGCAGTATATCCCCGGCGAATTCGGCCATCCCGGCACGCCGATCGCCAGTTTTCTGGGCACCTTGACCATTGCCGAGGGCGGCATATGGGGCAAGCTTACCGGCATCTCGGTCAATATTGTCGCCATATTCGTCATTTTCGGCGCCGTGCTGAACGCTGGTGAAGCCGGGCAGGGCTTTATGAATGTCGCCGCCGCCGCCGCGGGCCGCCTGCGCGGCGGCGCCGCCAAGGTCTCGGTTCTCTCATCGGCCCTTTTTGGTTCAATATCCGGCTCGGCCTCCGCCAATGTCGCCTCAACCGGAGCCATCACCCTGCCCGCCATGACCCGGCTTGGCTATCCGCGCGCCCTGGCCGGAGCGGTGGAGGCGGTCGCCTCGTCCGGCGGCCAGATCATGCCGCCGCTCATGGGGGCGGGCGCCTTTGTCATGGTCGAGTTGACCGGTGTTCCTTATACCGGCATCATGGCGGCGGCCTTCCTGCCCGCCCTGCTTTACTTTTTTGCCGTCTGGATCGGTATTGACGCGTTTTCAAAACGCCATGTCCTGAAATCCCTTCCCGAAGACCAGCAACCGGCCTTGAGGCAGGTTTTGATCACTTCGGCCTTTTTCATGGTGCCGTTTTCCGTGCTTTTATGGGGCATGTTCGTTCTGGGGGTGACGCCGCAATACGCCGCCTCCATGGCTCTTCTGGCCGGTGCGGCATTGTTGCTGCTTGATGTAGAACTGGGATTCGACCGCAAACGGACCCTGAAGCGGCTTGAGAAGGTCTGCATCGGAGCCGGCACCCAGATCGCCACCATCGCCTCGATCATTATCTGCGCCTCGATCATCATCGGCGTATTGGGCATAACCGGCCTTGGGGTCAAAATCACCTCCCTGATCCTTTCCGGCTCCGGCGGCATGCTGTGGCCGGCTTTGGGATTAACGGCGCTGGCCTGTCTCATTCTCGGCATGGAAGTGCCGACCACCGCCGCCTATGTCATCTGCGTCTCGGTTGCCGGCCCCGCCCTGATCAATCTCGGGCTGGAGCCGTTGCAGGCGCATCTGTTTGTCTTCTGGTTCGCCCTGCTCTCCACCATCACGCCGCCGGTTTGCGGCGCGGTGTTCATTGCCGCCGGAATGGTCGGGGAAAACTGGCTCAAGGTGGCGGGCCACGCCATGGCGCTGGGCATTGGTCTTTATCTCATTCCGCTCGGGATGATCGCCAATCCGGCCCTGATCGCCATGGAAACCACGCCGGGCCTGGCGGTTCTGGCCGCCCTGAAAACCGGCCTTGCCCTCGCCCTGATTTCCTTTGGCCTCATCGCTCCCAACGCCTGGCTGACAAGAATTGCCAGCGTCACCAGCGGGATCATCATATTATTCGTGAGAGTCTAATTTGATCAAGCTTCAATCTGCGCCGATGATCTCATCCAACCGCCGGTAATCATCCTCGCGATACTGCTGAATAACGCTGCTGATTTCGTCGGAGTTGATATCGAGAGACGCCAGAACGATGCTTCCCAGCTGAAGACTGGATTCGGCGGCCTCCGAGACCACCGCCGTTGCTCCGGCCTTTTCCAGTTGCCGGGTATGCCGCCCGTCCCGCGCCCGGACAAAAACCGGCAGTTGCGGATAATTATTTCTCAATGCCGCCACCACCCGGCTTGCCGTTTGCGCCTGATCAAGGGTAATCACCGCCAGCTTGGCGCGTTCTGCACCGGCAGCTTGCAGGACATGGATTTGATCGGCATCGCCGTAATAAACCGACATGCCCCTTGCCCGGCAGTTCATGACCCGGTTTTGGTCAAGATCGAGCGCCACATAGGAAATTCCGGCATCGGATAAAACACTGGCAATCGTCTGGCCAACGCGCCCAAACCCGGCGATCAGAACATGATCGTTCAGTTTTTTTGTTTCGGCATCAAAACTGGCCAGTGGCTTGCCGCTCCGCACTGCTAACATGCCGGCGATGCGCTTGCCGGCGAAAAACATCGCCGGGGTGGCAATCATCGTCAGGGTGATCACGGCGATCAGAATTTGCGCCACATATTCCGGAACAAGATTGAAGGTCATGGCGGCGCCAAAAAGCACAAAGCCGAATTCACCGCCCTGCGACAGGGCAAGACCCACCCTGATCGAAGTGCCGGCCGGGATGCCGACCAGGCGGCAAAGCACCGATGTCACGATGGTTTTGCCAATCATAAGACTTGCGACGATGATGGCGATCAGGCTCAGATTTGACAAAATAAGCGCCAGATCAATCGACATTCCGATGGTCATGAAGAACAGGCCGAGCAGGATGCCGCGAAACGGCCGGATATCCGCCTCGATCTGATGCCGGTATTCGGTTTCCGCCAGCAGCAGGCCCGCCAGAAGCGCCCCAAGCGCCATGGACAGCCCGGCGATCGACATAATCCATCCCGTGCCCAGAATCACCAGCAATGTCGTCGAGACAAAAAGCTCCGCGCTTCTCATACCGGCAATCATCCGGTAAAGGGGCCTTAACAGATAGCGCCCGAAACTTATGACGATGATCAGCGCCGCCCCCCCTTTGATGACGGCCAGTCCAAAAGCTTCAGCAAAAGAAGACCCGGCCGCACCAAGCAGCGCCACCAGCATCAGCAGCGGAACCACCGCCAGATCCTGAAGAAGCAGGATGGAAAACGTCGTGAGTCCAAAGCGGGTTGCGCGCTCACCGCGTTCCACCAGCGACTGAAGCACAAATGCCGTCGAAGAAAGCGCCAGGCCGCCGCCTATGATCGCCGCGGCCTCAATCCCCATGCCCGAAACCCAGGCGACAAGACCGACA
>CAZIVB010000192.1:0-5034 GCA_964542565.1 uncultured Hyphomicrobiales bacterium
TGTGTGCCATTTCGCCGGTGAATATGAGCGCGCCTTTGAAACCCGGGTGGCCGGCGTGCGCATGCGCGCGCCGATGATGATGATCAACACCGTGGCGGCGGGCGGCGGCTCGTTGCTGCATTATGATGCAAGCCGTTTTACCGTCGGGCCGCAAAGCGCCGGCGCCAATCCGGGCCCCGCCTGCTACCGCCGCGGCGGGCCGCTCAGCGTCACCGATGCCAATGTCATGCTGGGCAAGATCAACCCGGATTACTTCCCGGCCCTGTTTGGCCCCGGGCAAAACGATCCTCTGGACAAGGACATTGTCGCGGAAAAATTCGCGGAGCTGGCAAAAAACCCGGCGCATACCCCCGAGCAGATTGCCGAAGGCTTTTTGCATATCGCGGTTGAAAACATGGCCAACGCCATCAAGAAAATCTCGGTCCAGCGCGGCTATGATGTCACCGGCTACACCCTGGCCTGTTTTGGCGGCGCGGGCGCCCAGCATGCCTGTCTGGTGGCCGATGCGCTGGGCATGCGCAAGGTCCTGATTCACCCCTTTGCCGGGGTCCTGAGCGCCTATGGCATGGGGCTGGCCGATATTTCCGCCAGCCGCCAGCGCGCCATGGAACTGGAACTGGATGAAAAGCTTGATCTTGCCGGGGCGGTTGAAGAGTTGCGAAAAGCCGCCCTTGACGAGCTTGCCGCGCAAAACATCCCGGGCAGCGAGGCCAGAGCCGTGGCCAAGGTCCAAATCCGCTATGACGGCACCGATACCGCGCTTGATGTTGCGCTTGACCGCCCCGCCGCCATGCGAAAAGCGTTTGAAGACGCACATATCCAGCGTTTTGGCTTTATCTTCAATGACAAGGCCCTGATCGTGGAGAGCCTCTCGGTGGAAGCTTTTGGCGGCGGCGCCAAACCGCAAGAGCCCTATCTGCCTCTTTCCGATGCGCCGCTGGCCGCGCCGCTGGCCCAAACCCGCATCTTCAGCTCCGGCAAATGGCATGACTGCCCGGTGCATGAACGCGCCCGGCTCAGCCCCGGCCAGATTGCCCCCGGTCCGGCGCTGATCATCGAGCCCAATTCCACCATCGTGATCGAACCGGGCTGGAGCGCGCAGGTCAGCGCCCATAACCATCTGCTGCTCACCCGCAAGACCAAGGCCAGACGCCTTGCCGCCATCGGCACGAAGGCCGATCCGGTGATGCTGGAGATTTTCAACAATCTGTTCATGAACATCGCCGAACAGATGGGGGTCACGCTGGCCAACACCGCCTATTCGGTCAATATCAAGGAGCGGCTGGATTTTTCCTGCGCCGTCTTTGACGCCAAAGGCCATCTGGTGGCCAATGCGCCCCATATGCCGGTGCATCTGGGTTCCATGGACCGCTCGGTAGAAACCATTATCGAACTGAATGAAGGCAATATCGCGCCGGGTGACGTGTTTGTATTGAACGCGCCTTATAACGGCGGCACCCATCTGCCCGATGTCACGGTGATCACCCCGGTTTTCGACGAGGCGGGGGATGAAATCCTGTTCTACACCGCCAGCCGCGGCCACCATGCCGATATCGGCGGCATCATGCCCGGCTCCATGTCGCCGCTGGCGACAAATGTCGATGAAGAAGGGGTTCTGATCGACAATTTCAAACTGGTCGATCGCGGCCGTTTCCGCGAAAAGGAAATTGCCGCACTTCTGGGCGGCGCGAAATACCCCGCCCGCAATATCGATCACAATATCGCCGATTTAAAAGCCCAGATCGCCGCCAACACCAAAGGCGTCAAGGAGTTGCGCGCCATGATCGAGCATTTCGGTCTCAATGTCGTGCGCGCCTATATGGGCCATGTGCAGGACAACGCCGAAGAATCGGTGCGCCGGGTCATCGGGGCGCTGAAAGACAGCGAATTTGAAGTCAAAACCGATCAGGGCGCGGTGATCAAGGTCGCCATCCGGGTGGACACAAAAGCGCGCAGCGCTACGGTGGATTTCACCGGCACATCCGCCCAGCAGCCCGATAATTTCAACGCCCCGGAACCCGTCGCCCGGGCCGCCGTGCTGTATGTCTTCCGCTGCATGGTCAAGGGCAATATCCCCATGAACGCCGGCTGCCTGCGCCCGATCAATATCATCACGCCCGAAGGCTCCATGCTCAGACCCCGATACCCGGCGGCCGTGGTGGCGGGCAATGTCGAGACAAGCCAGGCCGTGACCGATGCCCTGTTCGGCGCCCTGGGCGCGCTGGCCTGCGCCCAGGGCACCATGAACAACCTCACCTTCGGCAATGAGAGGCATCAGTATTACGAAACCATCTGTTCCGGCGCCCCGGCGGGGATGGGCTTTAACGGCGCCGACGCCGTCCATACCCATATGACCAATTCACGCCTCACCGACCCCGAAATCCTCGAATGGCGCTTCCCGGTGGTGCTGGAGGATTTCCACATCCGCCGCGGTTCGGGCGGCAAGGGCAAATGGTGCGCCGGCAGCGGCACCTCGCGCACTATCCGCTTTGAGGAAAAAATGGACTGCGCCATCCTCTCCAGCCACCGCATCGTTGCGCCCCACGGCCTCAATGGCGGGGAAAACGGCCAGAGAGGCCGCAACAAAGTGCGCCGCAATGACGGCACGACAGTGCAACTGAAGGGCTGCGACCAGACCATACTGGAGAAAGGCGAGGCCATCACCATCGAAACCCCGACCGGCGGCGGCTTCGGCAAACCGGAATAAGCAAACCTCCCCCTCGTCATACCGGCGAAAGCCGGTATCCATCTGGATGTCCGTAACAGGCACCCAACATAATAATGGACTCCGCCTTTTGCCGGAGTGACGAAATTGCTTTGTTGTTCACCGCCCCCATGCTACTGCGCACCTCATGCAAGCGATCCGCAAACCGACATTGGCCGATATGGCGCTGATCGTGAGCATCGGCCTGATCTGGGGCACGTCTTTTCTCGCCATCAAGGTGGCGGTGCGCGAATTTGCTCCCACATCGGTGGCGGCGATCCGCATTTCCATCGCGTTTTTTGTCCTTTACGCCGTCATGCGGTGGCGCGGGCTGTCCCTGCCCCGTTCCTGGCGCTTTTGGGCTCCGGTCGCTCTGATCGGGATTTTCAATACCAGCGTGCCGTTTTTTCTCGTCTCCTGGGCCGAAACCACCGTGGATTCGGGCATAGCGGCGCTGCTCATGGGAACCGGGCCATTTCTGGCCATTATCGGCTCGCATTTTATGACGACGGATGAGAAAATCACCGCGCCCAAGATGATTGCCGTCACCATGGGCTTCAGCGGCGTATTGCTTATTGCCGGCACGGATGCGCTGGCGGGGCTGGGGAACAATGTCATGGGGCAGCTCGCCCTGCTGGCCGCCAGCGCCTGCTATGTTGCCTCGGGCATTTTCGTGCGCCGCTTTACCCATATTCCGGTGGAAAGCTTCACCACCGCAATCCTGCTTGCCGGCGCGCTCTCGCTGCTGCCATGGCTGGCGGCCTCCGCTATTCACGCTGACGGCGCCGTCTCGGCCCTGCCGCTCATGGCGGTTGTCTATCTCGGGCTTGTGCCCACCGGTCTGGCCTATCTGCTGCGCTTTTATCTCATCCGCAGCGTGGGCTACAGCTATATGGTGCTGGGGGTTTATCTGGTGCCGGTTGTCGGCGTTCTGCTGGGCAATATCCTGCTCCATGAGCCGCTTGCGCCCACAACCCTGATCGCCCTTGCCCTCATCATCGGCGGGCTGGCCTATGCGCGCTGGAAAGCCTGAAACCGGCAGCGCAAAACCCATTGTCAGCGCCTGAAAGCCCGGCTTGATGACGCACTCCCCAGTGTCTTGCCCTTGGCATCAAGCGCTTTTACCGTCCAGCGGTAGGTATGCTTTTGCCCCCGCGGCGGGCATGGGCCCCTATAGGAAAACGCCCCGCGCGCAATTTTTAGGCCTTTATAGGCGATTGTCCCGCCGCCGTGATAATAGGAGGGGACATTCAGATCCTTCATGGCAAAACGCAGCCTTTTAGCGCCCCTGGGCACACCGGAGAGTTTAAAAGCCGGGGATTTTGTCGCGCAGGCATCCGCCTTTGACCAACTGAACGAAACCCCCATCGCATTTGCCGCCTGAGGCGCAAAAAGAAACATTCCGGCCAGCGCCAGAGCCCCGAATACGGGAGCTGTTTTTAAGCATATGGTCATAGCCTTAACCTCCCTTGAGATATGCCAAGCGGTGAGTCTGCACCGGCTTTTAGGCGATTTCAAGGTGTTGGCAATACCGTATCAATATACTCAGCCCCTGTACCCCAGAACCGGCCCCAGCCATTTTTCGGCCACCTCCACGCTCCAGCCCTTGCGGGCGGCGTAGTCTTCCACCTGATCGCGGCCGATCTTGCCGAGGCCGAAATAACGCGCGTCCGGGTGGGCGAAATAAAGACCCGAAACCGAGGCTGGCGGGTTCATGGCGTAGCTTTCGGTGAGGGTAATCCCGGCCATATCCGGCGCATCGAGCAGGTCAAATAAAATGCCCTTTTCGCTGTGGTCCGGCTGGGCCGGATAGCCCGGCGCCGGGCGGATGCCCCGATAGGCTTCCTTAATCAACTCGTCATTGGAAAAATGCTCATCCGCCCCATAGCCCCAATATTCGCGCCGCACGAGTTGATGCATGCGCTCGGCAAAGGCTTCGGCCAGACGGTCGCAAAGCGCCTGGAACAGGATTTTGGAATAATCATCATTGGCGCGCTCAAAACGCTCCACCACCGAGCGCTCGCCCTGCCCGGCGGTCACCGCAAAGCCGCCGATATAATCCTCAACGCCTGAGGCCTGCGGCGCGATAAAATCGCTCAAAGCAAGATTGGGGCGGCCGGATGAACGCTTCATCTGCTGGCGCAATGTATGCAGGACGGCGAGGGAATTGCCGCGCTTTGCATCGCCATAGAGCGCAATATCATCGCCGAGCGAATTTGCCGGCCAGAAACCGATCACGGCGCGCGCCCTGACCCAGTTTTCCGCCACAATCTGCCCCAGCATGTCCTGCGCATCATCAAACAGCGCGCTTGCGGCGGCGCCGAATTTGT
>CAZIVB010000193.1:0-5019 GCA_964542565.1 uncultured Hyphomicrobiales bacterium
GATTTTCAGCGCGAGGTCAACCGGGGCGATACATTTGAGGTTCTGTATTCAAAGAACCACGCAAAGGATAAAGGCGTCCTTTATGCAGAACTTGTCACCAACCGGAAAAAACATGCGTTCTACCGCTTCAAATCCCCCGACGGGATGATCAATTATTACAACACTAACGGCGAGAGTGCGCAAAAAACCTTCATGCGCACCCCCATTAACGGCGCCCGCATCACCTCGCGTTTCGGCCGCCGCAAGCATCCCATTCTGGGCTACACCAAAATGCATACCGGCATTGATTTCGGCGTCGCCAGGGGAACGCCGATTTACGCCGCCGCATCGGGGAAAATTCAAAAAGCCGGATGGGCCGGCGGCTACGGCAAATATGTCCGCATCCAGCACTCCAAGAAACTCACCACCGCCTATGCCCATATGAGCCGGATCGCCAGAGGCATTCGTCCCGGCCGGACCATATCCCAGGGGCAGATTATCGGCTATGTCGGCTCCACCGGGCGCTCGACGGGGCCGCATCTGCATTATGAACTCCGCGTCAGCGGCAAGCCGGTTAATCCCATGCGCTATAAGCTGGTCAACAAAACCAAAAAACTCCGCCGCCGCTGGCTGGCCCTGTTCAAGAAAGAAAAATCCCGCATCGACCGGCTGCGCCGACAGACCCCGGTCGCAACCAATGTTGCCTCGATCAGCAATTAAAACCGGCGGTTATAGCGCGCTTCATCTTTTGATTTTATCGGCACCGATTAATTGTGAAAGACTCTAACGCCCCGGGGCCGTTATACTCGCAGCGGGCGGCTTTTTATCGGATCGGGCGGTTTTGCTGATGGGTACGAACAAAAACAGGCATGTGGTCAGGATCACGGTCCTCTTGATGTCGGTTTTTGGCGGCTTAACCGCTCTTTCCGTTGGCCTCGTGCTCCTGATCTCGGCCTATACCAGCTTAACCGGCACCCGCGAGCTTATGCGAAGCCGGGCCATGCTGACCATTGATGCGCTTCAACGCTCCATCGAACAGCATCTCAATCCGGCGCTTTCCCTGATCCGGCATATCTCGTTGCTGGTTGAAAGCGGCAAGCTTGATCTCACCGACAAGCCGTCTTTGATTTCCACCCTGAACGGCTCCTTGTCCGCCGCACCGCAAATAGACGGCGTTATCGTCTGGTCGCCTTCCATGTCGCAAATCCGCGTTTCGCGCACCACCGACGGCACGCCCGTCACTTTTTCCGATTTCAATCCGCAAGATGACGGCACGGAAGCTTTTCTGAAAACCATCCGGATGCAGGCAAAGCCGGTATGGAATGATCCCTACCGGGTTGAGGGAAACACTTATCTGCTTGTTTTCGCCCCCCTGTTCCGCGACGGCGAGTTTCAGGGCACGATTGGCGCCGGGATCTCCATTCAGGAATTGTCGTCCTATGTCAGCGCACTGGGAAAAGGGCTGAATTCGACCGCCTTCATTCTCTTTGGCGATGACCATATCCTGGCGCATCCGGTTTTGAGGGGGACAAAAAAACGCCGGCTTTACGGTAACAAGTCCCCCCTGCTCACCCTGACCCAGCTTGGCGATCCGGTATTGCTGAAGCTGAAAGACACAACGCCGCGCCAGTTGCTGAAGAAATACAACTTCAACAGCTACCGCATTCAAAGCGGCAACAGCACCTATCTGGCGCTGCTGCGATCCCTGAAGGCTTACGGCAAAACGCCGTGGCGCATCGGCATTTACGGTCATCAGGCGGCGTTAACGGCGGAAATTGCCCGGCTGCGCGTCTCGATCGCAATCGGCGCGCTTCTTCTGGTCATCGCCGTTCTCGCCGCCATTATCATGGCGCGGCGGATAGCGGCCCCCATCCGGGAGATCGCCGGTGCGGCGGAGAAAATCGGCAAGCTGGAGTTGGCCGCCATCGCACCGCTCAAGCCTTCAAGAATCACCGAGCTGAACAATCAGAGCCATGCTTTCAACCAGATGCTGGAGGGTCTCAAATCCTTTCAGACCTATGTGCCGCAGCGTCTCGTCAAACGCCTGATATCGGAAGGCTCAGGCGATGGCGCCGCCTCGCGCGAGGCCGAACTGACCGTAATGTTCACCGATATTGTCGGCTTCACCGCCCTGTCCGAGCGCCTGTCTCCAGCCGATACCGCCGCCATGCTCAACACCCATTTCGAGCTCATCAATGGCTGTATTGAAGAGAGCGGCGGCACGCTGGACAAATATATCGGCGATGCCGCCATGGCGTTCTGGGGCGCGCCCGAACGTCAGGACGATCATGCCTGCCGCGCCGCCCGCGCCGCCCTTTGCATCGCCAGAGCCCTGGAGAAACAGCCCTCCGATCCCCGCTGGCCGGATTTGCGCATCAAGATCGCCATTCACACCGGCCCGCTCATCGTCGGCAATATCGGCGCAAAATCGCGTATGAATTACACCATTATCGGCGATACGGTGAACACCTGCGCCCGGATCGAAAAACTGTGCGGCGAGCTTGATACCGCCGGGCGCGTCAATATCCTGCTCAGCGGCGAAACCGCAAATCTCATCAAGGACGCCTACGAGGTTTCACGGGTTGGCGAGTTTTCCGTCAAGGGACGCAACCAACCCGTGAACCTCTGGCGTCTTGGCGTCGTAGAGGCCGGTGATCAGACCGCCGTGCCCGCCGGCTGATCATTGAACAGCAACACGCCGTCCTCGGCGCGGATGCGGACATGGTCCCCGTCATGGATAACCCCGGCCAGAATCCGCTCCGCCAGCGGGTCCTGCACCTGCTTCTGGATAACGCGCTTCAGGGGCCGGGCGCCAAAGGCCGGATCATAGCCCTTATCCGCCAGCCATGCGCGCGCCGAATCATCAAGCTCAACTACGATATTGCGCTCATCAAGCAGATTTTGCAGCCGGGCAAACTGAATATCGACAATCGCCGCCATCTGGTCGCGTTTGAGACGGTGGAACAAAATGATCTCATCGACCCGGTTGAGGAATTCAGGACGGAAAGACGCCCGCACCACCTGCATGACCTCCTCGCGCACCGCTTCGGATTCCTCGCCCTCCTTCTGGTTGACCAGATACTCGGCCCCCATATTCGAGGTCATGATAATCAGCGTATTGCGAAAATCGACCGTGCGGCCCTGCCCGTCCGTCAGACGCCCGTCATCAAGCACCTGCAAAAGGACGTTGAAGACATCCGGATGCGCCTTTTCGATCTCGTCGAACAGCACCACCTGATAGGGCCGGCGCCGCACCGCCTCGGTGAGCGCGCCGCCTTCTTCATAGCCGACATAGCCCGGCGGAGCGCCGATCAGCCGCGCCACCGAATGCTTCTCCATATATTCCGACATATCCATGCGCACGATGGCCTGTTCGTCATCAAACAGGAAATCGGCCAGCGTCTTGGTCAGCTCCGTCTTGCCGACCCCGGTGGGGCCAAGGAACATGAACGAGCCGATCGGCCGGTTGGGGTCCTGCAAACCCGCCCGCGCCCGGCGCACCGCGGTGGAGACGGCCCTGACCGCCTCGTCCTGACCGATCACGCGTTTTGCAAGCTCGGATTCCATGCGCAGCAGTTTTTCGCGCTCGCCTTCGAGCATTTTGTCCACCGGAATGCCGGTCCAGCGCGCCACAACCTGGGCCACATGGTCCTCGCTGACCGCCTCTTCGACCATCAGGTCCACCTCGCCCACATCCTCGGCCGCCTTGAGCCTGGCCTCCAGATCGGGGATGACGCCATAGGAAAGCTCGCCCGCCCGCGCCAGATCGCCGCCGCGTTCGGCCTGCTCCAGTTCAAGACGCGCCTTTTCAAGCTGTTCCTTGATCTTTTGCGCTCCTGAAAGCTTGTCCTTTTCGGCCTCCCAGCGCGTTGTCAGCGCCGCCGATTGCTCTTCCAGATCCGCCAGCTCCTTTTGCAGTTTCTCAAGCCGCTCCTTCGAGGCGCTGTCGCTCTCCTTCTTCAAAGCCTCACGTTCGATCTTGAGTTGGATGATGCGCCGGTCAAGCTCGTCCAGCGCTTCGGGCTTGCTGTCCACCTGCATGCGCAGCCGCGCAGCCGCCTCATCCACCAGATCGATCGCCTTGTCGGGCAAAAACCGGTCGGTGATATAGCGGTGCGACAGATTGGCCGCCGCCACGATGGCGCTGTCGGTTATCCGCACCCCGTGATGCAGCTCGTATTTTTCCTTCAGCCCGCGCAGGATCGAGATTGTATCCTCAACCGAAGGCTCGGCGACAAACACCGGCTGGAAACGCCGCGCCAGAGCGGCATCTTTTTCCACATGTTTGCGGTATTCATCCAGCGTGGTGGCGCCGATGCAGTGCAACTCACCGCGCGCCAGTGCCGGTTTGAGCAGATTGGAGGCGTCCATCGCCCCTTCGGATTTGCCCGCCCCCACAAGGGTGTGCATTTCATCAATAAACAGGATGATCTGGCCTTCAGAAGCCGTCACCTCGTTCAGCACCGCCTTGAGGCGTTCTTCAAACTCGCCGCGGTATTTGGCCCCGGCAATCAGCGAGCCCATGTCAAGCGAGAGCAGTTTCTTGCTTTTCAGCGATTCGGGCACATCGCCATTGACGATACGCAGCGCCATGCCTTCGATAATCGCCGTCTTGCCGACGCCCGGCTCGCCGATCAGCACCGGATTGTTCTTGGTGCGCCGCGAGAGCACCTGAATGGTGCGGCGGATTTCTTCATCGCGCCCGATCACCGGATCAAGCTTGCCCTCACGCGCCGCCTCGGTGAGATCACGGGCATATTTCTTTAAAGCGTCATACTGGTCCTCGGCGCTGGCGCTATCGGCCGTGCGCCCCTGCCTGAGCTCGTTAATGGCCGCATTGAGCCCTTCAGCGCTCACCCCGACGTCTTTCAGAATTTGCGAGGCCTCGGATTTCTCCAGCACCAGCGCCAGCAGCAAGCGTTCGGCGGTGACAAAGCTGTCTCCGGCCTTTTTGGCGATCTTGTCGGCGGTTTCGAACACCCGCGCCGTCTCGGGCGCCATATAAAGCTGCCCGGCGCCGCTGCCCTCCACCTTGGGGAT
>CAZIVB010000194.1:0-4952 GCA_964542565.1 uncultured Hyphomicrobiales bacterium
TGAAACCGGCTGACAAACAAAAAAACAGGCTGCGCCGGGCAACCTGCTCTTGAAAAAAATATAAGATAAATGGCGGGTTACTGCGCCGCGGGCCGCCGCACCACAATATTGCCGTCCTTGACGACCACCGGGCTTGTGTCTTCAAGCGAGCGTGGTTTCGCCTTGGGACGCCCGCTCTTTTTGGCGGGTGCGGCCTGAAGGTTTTCAGATGCCGCCGGTTTGCCTGGCGCGGTATTGAAGCTGCTGGAAAGCGGGTCTTCCGAACGGCGGCAATTGCCCTCGAAATAGGCGCCCGGTTCCACGGCCAGCGATTCGTGCATGATATCGCCTTCAACATGGCAACTGGAAGCCAGAACAATGCGCAGGCCCCGCAACACGCCGATAATCCGGCCGCGCACGATAACCTCTTCGGCCATGACCTCGCCGGTAATAGTCGCCTGCTCGCCGATCACCAGCGAAGCGGCGCGGATATCGCCGTCGATGGTGCCGTCAACCTGCACTTCGCCGCCCGATACCAGATTGCCGGTCACCACAAGATCGCCGCTGATAATGGAAGGGACAGCCCGCACCGGTTTCTTCAGATTCGTGGTTTCGGAATTCTTGGCCGCCGTGGCCGCTGCCGGAGCGGTCTTGGCCTGGGGTTTCTTTTTTCTAGAAAACATGACGTCCTGCTCGCATGAATTTATTTGGATTAACAGCCTTACCGTTGACACGCGTTTCATAATGCAAATGCGCGCCTGTGCTGCGACCGCTACTGCCAACGCGGCCGACTATCTCATTCTTTCTTACACTATCTCCCACGCTCACGTCTATACGGCTTAAGTGAGCAAAGCGGGTTATAATACCATGCGCGTGCAAAATTTCAATCACCCGGCCATACCCGCCCATCCAGCCGGCCCTGACGACCTTGCCTTTTGCGGTGCTGTAAACCGGTGCGCCCCATTTGGCGCCATAGTCGATCCCGGTATGCATGGCGCCGGTTTTGCGGAACGGATCATGGCGCGGGCCGAAGGGAGAATTCACTTTCAGCCTGGCCTTGAGCGGCACCGCGATCGGCATGACCTTGAGTTCACGGCGCAGGGCTGCCGTTTTTGTCAGGTTTTCGCGGATGCGCGCCACCCGCTCTTCATCCTTGTCGACGCGGAACTCCACGCCCTTGCCGAGACTGACAAAGGGCCCGCCAACGCCGGGGCTCTCGGCTTCTCTTCTTGTGTAAAGATCGTCGGCATTGAACCCCAAAGAGGCAATGATCCTGGACACCTTGCGCGCCTGACTTGCGCTGGCGCTTTCCAGTGTTTCCAGAACCTCTGTCTGGAACTCATGCGCCGCTAGCAGTTTTTCCCGCATCCCGGCAAGCTCGTCATCAATGGACAAAATCGTTGTCGAAATGCGCAATTGCCGCGTGCGCGCCCTGTTTTGATAGCGGGTATCTTTCTGGCGCGACTGGGCCTTTACCGGGCGGCGCGGCTCGAAGCTCACTCCAATGCGGTCGCCGTTTGCGCCGGCCCTGGCCGCCCTTGCCGGTTTGGCGCCCAGATGCGCCGCGGTATCACTGGCAAGGCGCAGGCCAAAGCCCTGCCGCATCAGCTTTTCGATCAGGGCCTGCCGGTCCTCAAGCCCGGCCTGCTCGCGCTTGAAGGTGTTGAGCTTGGCCTCATAGGCATCCTGATTGAGCAGCAGCCTGCCATTGAGCCGGTTGACATTGGCGCTCATGGCCGCAAGCTGGTCCTCATAGGCCATTTGCATCCGGTGGTATTTGAGTTTTTTCGCCGCGATAATCTGGTCCTTGAACGCGACATTCACCGACGCGAACACAACCCAGATCGTAGCCACCAGCACCAGAACGACCGCCAGGATTTGCACCCATGGCCGGATGGTGACAAAGTGGACCTGCCCGTCACTGCGTAGATAAATCTGCCGTTCGCGAAAAAAATGTGCGAACCGCGATCCCCACGACTCGTTCTCTTGCGAGTCCTGATACATATGCGTATTGCTTCCCACTGCTAGACTACCTTTATTTCAACGGATTTCACCGCCAAATTCAATGGTAAAGTCTAAATATTTTATGAAGTTCGCGGCGCGTTCCGTGCCATAACGGCACAATTTGCATCACGACCCCAGTTGTTGCGCCGCTTTCAGCACGGCTTCCACATGTCCTTTCAAACGGACCTTGCGCCAGATTTGAGCTATTTTCCCTTTGTTGTCAATAAGAAAGCTAGCCCGCTCAATGCCCATATATTTACGGCCATACATGTTTTTCTCAACCCAGACCCCGTAAACCCCGATAATCTCGCATTCTTCATCAGAGCCAAGGATTATGGTAAGATCATGTTTGGCCCTGAATTTTTCGTGCCGGGCGACAGGATCGGCCGAAATGCCGATGATAACCGTGTTGGCCGCCGCAAAATCCTCAAGGCTTTCGCTAAAGCCGATGGCCTCTTTGGTGCAGCCCGATGTCAGATCCTTGGGGTAGAAATAGACCACCACATTGCGGCCCTTGAAATCAGAGAGTTTAACCTCGCCCTTCGTGTCCGTGGCCAGGGTAAAATCCGGAGCCTGATCGCCAATCTGAAGCATGATTGCAAGTTCTCCTAATTCTGAACCGGTTTGAGCAAAACATGGCGTTTCTTGCCAATCGAGAGCTTGATCACCCCCTCCGGCGAGACATCATCAGGGCCAAGGACCGCATGGGGATCGCCTAAGGCTTTATCATTCACCTTTGCGCCGCCGCCCTTGATCAGCCGCCGCACTTCGCCGTTGGAGGCGGCCAGGCCGGCGATGCAAAACGCATTAAGAGCGCCAAGCCCCGCTTTCAGATCAGCACCGGAAATTTCCACTGTCGGCAATCCGGCGCTGGCGGTCCCCGCTTCAAAGGTTTCTGCTGCGGTGCGCGCCGCTTTTTGCGCCGCCGCGCGGCCATGCGCCATCGCGGTGGCTTCGGTGGCAAGGATTTTCTTGGCTTCGTTGATCCCGGCCCCTTCCGATTTCTCCAGCCGGGCGATTTCGTCCAGCGGCAATTCGGTGAACAGACGCAAGAAGCGGCCCACATCGGTGTCCTCGGTGTTGCGCCAGAACTGCCAGTAATCGTAAGGCGAGAGCATGTCGTCATTGAGCCACACCGCGCCGCTCACCGATTTGCCCATTTTGGCGCCCGAGGACGTGGTCAGCAGGGCGGTGGTGAGGGCAAAGAGCGCTTTGCCGTCTGTCCTGCGGCCAAGCTCGATGCCGTTGATGATATTGCCCCACTGGTCCGAGCCGCCCATCTGCAAGGTGCAGCCATAGCGGCGATTGAGTTCCAGATAATCATAGGCCTGAAAAATCATGTAGTTGAACTCAAGGAAGGTGAGGGGCTGTTCGCGCTCAAGACGCAATTTGACCGAATCGAAACTCAGCATCCGGTTCAGGGTGAAATGGCGGCCGTAATCGCGCAGGAAATCAATATAGTTGAGCGAATTCAGCCACTCGGCATTATTGACCATGATCGCCCCGGTCGGCGAATCGTTAAAGTCGAGAAAATGGGAAAACACTTTTTTGATGCTTTCGATATTCTTCCCGATCTGCGCGTCATCCAGCAATTTGCGGGTTTCGTCCTTGCCCGAAGGATCCCCCACCTTCGTCGTGCCGCCGCCGATCAGCACAATCGGCTTGTGACCGGCAAGCTGCAACCGGCGCAGCATCATGATGCCGAGCAGATTGCCGACATGCAAGGAAGGCGCGGTGCAGTCAAAACCGATATAGGCGGTGATAATGCCGCTTGAAGCGGCCTCGTCAAGCGCCTCCATATCGGAGCACTGGTGAATGAAACCGCGCGCCTCCATATCGCGTAAAAACCGGGATTTGCTGTTGCTCATGTCATCATCTTGCTTCAGGTTACGAATTTGCGGCTGGTTTTAGCAGTCCGGGACGACAAATGCACGAGCGTAATTCAACCCAGATCAGATTGACCGCCATCGGCCTCATGAGCGGCACGTCAATGGACGGTATTGACGCCGCTGTCCTGATCTCCGACGGGGTGAAGATTTTCAGCCATGGCCCGGCGCATGAGCGCCCCTACAGCGATAAAGAGCGCCGGATTATCGCCGCCGCCATGCAGGCCGCTGCCGCGCTTGCCCCTGACGCTCTGTGGCCGTCCGCGATCGTTAAGGCCGATGAGATGATCACCCGCACCCATGCAGAGGCGGTGCGCGAGTTGCTGGATATCGCCGGTCTGGCGGCGGCGGATATTGACCTTGTCGGCTTTCATGGCCAGACGCTGGTTCATCGCCCCGAGCTGGGCTTTACGCTTCAGGTGGGCGATGGCGCGGCCCTGCGCGCGGCGCTGGGCATTGATGTTGTTGACCAGTTCCGCAAGGCGGATGTAGCGGCGGGCGGTGAGGGCGCGCCGCTGGCGCCGCTCTATCACCGCGCTCTGGTGCAGGCGTCGAAACTGACCGGCCCGGTCGCGGTGCTCAATCTTGGCGGTGTCGGCAATATCACCTTCATCAGCGATGAGCATGAACTGCTCGCTTTTGATACCGGCCCGGGAAATGCCCTGCTCGATGACTGGGTTTTCACCCAAACCGGCGCCGCCATGGACAAGGACGGGGCTCTGGCCGGAGCCGGAAGGGTTGACACCGATGTGCTCGCCGCCTTGCTTGCCCATCCGTTTTTCAAGCAAAAACCGCCAAAATCGCTGGACCGGAACGCTTTTACGCTCCGCCCGGTGAAATCGCTTCCGGCTTCCGATGGCGCCGCCACCCTTTGCGCCTTTAGCGCCCGGGCCGTGCATGCGGCGCTGGCGCATTTGCCCTGCGCGCCGCGGAGATGGATTATCTGCGGCGGCGGGCGGCGCAACCCGGCGCTGATGCGGGCGCTGGACGACTGCCTGCCCGGCGCCGTGCGAAGCGCCGGGGATATTGGCTGGCGCGGCGATATGCTGGAGGCGGAGGCCTTCGCCTATCTGGCCATCCGCG
>CAZIVB010000195.1:0-4782 GCA_964542565.1 uncultured Hyphomicrobiales bacterium
TCAAGGGCGGTAAAATCACCAACCCCGAGCCCCTTGCGGGCGGCGGCGATGGTCAGGGCGGTTAAATCCGTCATGGCCTACTCCACCACTTTGGGCACGGTGAAGTAGTGACCATCCTTGAGCGGCGCATTGGCAACGATTTTTTCCGCATAACCGCCATCGGTGACCTCATCGGCGCGCATTTCACGCTGGACATGCACCACGCTGGTCATGGGCTCGACACCCGATGTCTCGACCTGCCCGAGTTGCTCCACCCAGTGCAAGATCGCGTTCAACTCGCCTTCCAGATGCACGACCTCGTCATCTGTAACGGCAATCCGCGCCAGATGCGCGATCCGCCGGACCGTGGCCTGATCGACCGCCATGAACCTGTCCTTTTTGCCAAGAAAACCAAATCAACGCCGCCGCACGGGCGCAATGACCTCATAGCATTGCAAGGACACGGCTTCAATATGGGCTATGGATGTTATGGCGGAAAAATTCAGCCTTGGCAGATGATATCAATATAATCGTGGATTTGTTTTTTTCCCGCCGCCTCGCAATTTGGCCCGCGAAAGGCAATTCTGAGGCCTTCCTTGTACTGCGCCTGCATCGTATTCATCGCGGCCACGGTATCAAGCCCGGTTCTGACCTCGCCTTTTCTCTTGCCCTCACGCAAAACTTTCTCACCAATACGGCGAAGCCTGCCGGTCAATTCCTGATATTCCTCTTCACGGGTCTCATTCCAGAGCCACCCCTGGGCAAACATCGCCTTGCTGAGCTTGATATTCTGTATCGAGCTTTCCCATAGCAAATCGAGAAGAAAGATCAAACGCCCTCTGGTGCTGACCTCTTCAAAGGATTGCGCTTCAATTTCCTGTATCTGGGATTCGAGAAACTCATTGTGAAGCTGCTCCAGAATTTCGGATTTGGATTTAAAATGTGAAAATACACTGCCATGGGAAACCCCGGCCAGTTTGGCGATATCGCTGGAACGGGTTTCAAAATATCCCTTGGTGACAAAAAGCGTTTTTGCCGCATCATAGATGCGCTCATGGGTTTTCAGCTTTTGCAGGTCCCGTTGCGTCGGCTTGTGACGCTTTTTAATAATTCTCTTTTGTAACATCTGCCATAATTACCATACTCTTTGGTATTCTTAAACGGACATATTTACAAAACTTCAAAAGTTATGTTGTTAAGATTAATAATCAAAATAACAACCGGCAGAAACCACCTATGCGCGTTTCAATGCTACTTTCCGGTGTGGTCGGCGGCCGAATATCAAGGCAGAAATTAATTTAAACTATTTCATTGACTATAATCAATGACAAATTATATCATCTGTTGTAGTGTGCTGATTGTCGTTATTTCAGATGTCGCGTTCTTCTGCGACCTCAGGATAGAAATTGGAAAAAAGACGCGGAGATATCAAAAGGCCTGATAAAGGCGCGATTGCGGGAGAGCTTACTCAAAAAGCCGCACGCAAACAGTTACGCGAAAGCCTTATCCCGCTGCAGTGGCTTGCCCGAAAGAACGGCTTCAAGCGTGCCGCGCGCCTGATTGAAGAGGCCATCGACGAAATCTCCCGTAAATAGGGCGTTGAGCCAGCCTCCGCCGGGCCGCCCCCTTCTCAGGCGGCGTTCTTCAAGGCATGCCCGGCATCAGCATTTTCCACCTGGCGCATATCGGAGGCAAAATGCTCCAGCATACGCAGGAGCTGAGCGGATTCATCGTCGGAAATATCCCGGTAACAGGTCAGAACGCGTTCAATCATGCGGCGGTGAAACGCCGGGCTGAGTTCATCATTATTTTCGCCAAGCAACTCCTGATAGGTGACAATCGCGGTTTTAAACAGGGCAAAAGCCTGGAGCGGCAGCCCCGCCTTGGCGTAAAGGGCGCGCAGGCCAAATCCGCCCCTGCCCCTTATTATGGCGCTCACCCGCCGCCGCGGCAGTTTCGCCATCAGGCTTATCGCGGCTTCGGCAAAACGGATATATCCGGCGCAGATGGCGCGCAGGACAAGGGTTGGCGTCAACTGGCCATCCGCCATCAGCGAGGCAACCAGTATTTCCAGATCGGCGGCACTAACGCGCAGCGAAAGATCAAGGGTGCCGTTTTCAAGCGCCCCCATGGTGACGGATTGGGCGCGGCGCGCGCTGGTCCAGTTTTTCTCGATCATGAGCTTGCGCAACGTCTCGGAGACATTGCTCATCACCTGCCGCGACACGACGGCGGGCAGCATGCCGCGTTCAATCAGGGCGTCCGAGATGTCTGAATTGCGGCCGAAGCGTTTGATAAGACGCATCATATCGCGCGTCTGCAAACGCGCATGCCGGTTGCGCGCCAGAACGGCGCAGGCCTTGCCGGTGCCGTATTTTACGATAACGCCGCTCACATGAGGCGTAATGCCTTTTCGCGCCGCAATCACGCTTTGACACCGCTCCGAGCCCCCCCGCACCAGATTGGCAAGATCGCCCTCATCCAGCAGCGGCGAGGATTTGAGCACCGGCAGGGCAATTTCCTCCGGGCTACAGGCCAGCGTTGTCACAATCTCGCGCGGAGCCTTGGGTGAGGCGCACATGATCCGGGCGAGGTTTTTACGCACTTCCGGATCCGGGTCATCCACCGCAATGGAGAAAATAGCCGCGGCAAAACGCTGATCGGCCGGAGCAAGATCGCCCGCCTCCACCGCCTGGAACAAAACCCCGGCCAGCTTCTTTCTGATCTCGGGCGCGGGATCCTTGATAATCCGCAAAAGCACATCTTTTTTGAGCGTTCTTGTCATGCCTGAACCACCTGAAAACCGTTGCGTTGAAAAAACCGTGAAAAAGAATCGTGATTGATCTTCCCAGACAAGGATTAACAAAATATTTACCGTGTTTTTTCAAGGATTGCGCCGGTTCTATATGCCGCCCGGATTTCTGCTCTTTAAAAGCCCGCCCGTATGGGTCCCCTTGCGGCCCCAAAGTTCGCTGATTCGCGTGCGGGTGTTTTCAGGCGTCTCTTGCGCCCGACCGGTCTTGTTGCGGGCCGGAACATTCGCTGCGGATTTATCCTCAATACCCGTCCCTTGCCCGAAAGCGGCAAGCAATTGCGCCTGTGTCGGCAGATAACGCCCGCGCGCCTTGCGGTAAATGCCCGCCGCATCATCGGGTAAATTCGCCTTGCCGGGTGAGAACAGATTGTGGAATGCCGATCCTGAACCGGTCTCGATCTTGTCCAGCGGCGTTTGCCAGATGGTGAACAGGGCCTGGGTCAGGGGGAGGATTTTGCCGGTTTCCACGGTCTTGCGCTCCCCTTTTGCATGCGCGTCCCCGCCAATTGGCGGTTTTGCCGGATTGCCCGCCAGACGGGTAAGCTGGTTGTCATAATGCCGGGTCAGATTCTGGTAAACCTGCCGGTTTGAACGCGCAGCGCCCGAAGCGGTATAAAAAATTGACTTGTTTGCCTTGGCGGCCCTGGCAAAACTGGGCGCGGCGGCCGCATCGGGGTTCTTGCTGGCAAGAGTAATCAGTTTGGAGGCATTTGAAGCCCCGAGAAAATGACCGATATAAAGCTCGCCGTCACTGGGGGGGCGGCCAATGCTGTTTTTGAGGATACGGGCATTTTTATTGGTAAACTCCCCCGCCATGAGGGCCGAGAGCTTGGGGTCAAAACGCAGCGCCAGTATGGCGCGTTTTGTCGCCGGATCAGACACTGTGTACTTCCCCGTATCCGTGCGGGTAATCGCGTCTGAAATTTTCCCAAGGCCGTGGCGCGGGCCGGCATCCTTAAGGGTGGAAAGCCAGGTCTGCTCGATAAACTGGAACAATCCGGCGGCGCTTGATGTTTTCGCCTTTGCCCCGGGCCTGAAGGCGCTTTCACGCTGCGCGGTTTTCAGCAGGTAGTCAAAATCAGCCCCCGTCGCCCTGGCGGCGCGTTTGAGCGCTGTTTCTATGCGCGGAGGAATAGCGGATAAGGAAGCGGCAGCCATACACAATCCCGGTGCTGGTGTTTGGGCCTATCTCCTTAGCTCCGGGAGAGACGCCAAATTGTCAAATCGGTTTCAGGCCGCCATGTCCAGCGCATCAAAGGGCGGCAATGCCCCGATCTGACGCAGCTTGAAATCCAGCAGATCCGCATCAAAGGGTTTGATGAGACATTCCCCGGCCCCTTTATAGATAGCCAGACCCATATCAGCGGCGCTCCGGTTGGCGGAGCAAAACAGAACCGCAGCTCTTCTGCCGCGTTCAGATTGGCGCAGAGTGTATAAAAATTCCAGCCCGCCCATATCCGGCATTACCGAACTGAGCAGAATAAAATCCGGCGGGTCGGTGCGGCATTGCCGTATCGCTTCTGCCCCGTTATCAGCCTCGCGCACATTAAAATCATATTGCGCCAGCAGGGTCTGAAAGGCCGCCCGCATGGACGGGCAGGGATCAACAATCAGGCCGCTTTTCATGATTTCACCCATGTCTTACATTTCCCGGATACGGAACACTGCCCATATGCCGAATTGATACTCATTAACAAAAGATTGCCCCGGTAATGGTTAACGATTTCTTAATGCGCCCTTGCGCCTGCTCACGGTTGCAATACATGAGGGTTTTCAATCTGTTGTGATGCGCTGGCAATAATCTGTTGTTCACGCGGATGAGCTGTGTAATCGTTATTCGCGGCGAAATTTCATATTTCCCTGTAAAGTGAGTCGCGATAAATTCGCCTTTTTATCGCATGCCGCGTTTAATCGGCGCCAGCAGTGAAGGATCAGCCATGCCGGGTTTGTATTTCGAGGATTTTGAAATTGATCATATTTACACCCAT
>CAZIVB010000196.1:0-4775 GCA_964542565.1 uncultured Hyphomicrobiales bacterium
TGGCCTGCGATCAAACCTTTGGAAATCTAATTAACCGCACCATAAAGGAACCAGAATTCGCAATTTTGGAACCAAGGCTTAGAGAACTCAAACACATTCGAGACTATTTCACCCACCGATTTTTTCGTGAGGAAATTCTTCATTTTAGCGACGAAAACAGTTGTTGGCGGCTTCTGATCGAATTGGCAAAACTTAGGCATTCGACAATCGCTGTCGAGCAACTGCTGAAACCGCCTTTTGCTACCATGTGCAAACGGTATGGTATCCCAATACCAAATGAACAACAGTTGGACGAAGGCTTAGAGGATATGAAAGAAAACCATCTCCAGTCTTTGGAGAAAAGCGGGCCAAAATATGGATGGAAACCGAAATAATTCTCGGTTCCGTATTGAAACAGAATTGGCCATTCTGTTGCAAGTTCCATAATGGACATTATACGCTCCAAAAGCACTTTTGACAAAGCCACTGCCGTTAAACCTTGAGCCTATTCATGGGCATTATTTTGTCATTTCTTCTTTCAGCCGGTACAAAAATTCCAGCGCCTCGCGCGGGGTCATGGTGTCGGGCAGGGCGTCGCGCACCAGGTCTTCAATCTGGCTATGCACCGCCGCCGGCTTGGCTGATTCGGGCCTTGCGGCCGAAAACAGCGGCAGATCGTCAATCAGGTTTTGCGCCGCCTTATGCTGCTCGGTCTGCTCCAGCGCATGCAAAACCTCGCCGGCCCGCTCAATAACCGCTGGCGGCAGTCCGGCCAGTTTGGCCACCGCGAGGCCATAGGAGCGGTCCGCCGCGCCGGCGCTGACTTCGTGCAGGAACACCACTTCGCCTTTCCACTCCTTGACCTTCACGGTGGCGTTGAAGATGTGGTCGAGCTTTTCCGACAATGCGGTCAGTTCATGAAAATGGGTCGCGAAGAGGGCGCGGCATTTGTTTGTCTCATGCAGATGCTCGACACAGGCCCAGGCAATGGAGAGCCCGTCAAAGGTGGAGGTGCCGCGACCGATCTCATCGAGGATCACCAGTGAGCGCGCCCCGGCCTGATTGAGGATCACGGCGGTTTCCACCATCTCCACCATGAAGGTCGAGCGCCCGCGCGCCAGATCATCCGCCGCGCCGACGCGCGAGAAAAGCTGGTCCACAATGCCGATATGGGCCGCCTCAGCCGGAACAAACGCGCCCATCTGCGCCAGGATGGCAATGAGCGCATTCTGGCGCAAAAAGGTCGATTTACCCGCCATATTGGGGCCAGTCAGCAGCCAGATCTGGCCGCGATCCTCCAGCGAGGGGTTAAGATCGCAATCATTGGCGACAAAATTCTCGCCCTGTTCGCCAAGGGCGGCCTCCACCACCAGATGCCGCGCCCCGGTGAGCCTGAAGGCATGGCTCTCATCCACCTCCGGACGGGTAAGAGCGCATTGCAGCGCCAGTTCGCCCAGGGCCGCCGCCACATCAATATCGGCCAGCGCCTTTGCCAGTTTGCCAAGCTGCTCATGCCCGGCCAGCACCGCTTGCGCCAGTTTTTCAAAAACCATCAGTTCCAGCGCCAGCGCCTGTTCCCCCGCCCGGGAGATGCGGGCCTGGGTCTCGTTCAGCTCGGCGGTGCTAAAACGCAGCGAGTTGGCCAGGGTCTGGCGGTGGATGAATTGCCGGTTATGGGGTTCCTGCATCAGCTTGCCGCCATGCTGCGGCGTTACCTCGATAAAATAGCCCAGCACATTGTTGTGGCGGATTTTAAGGCTTTTGATCGCGGTTGCATCGGCATATTTGACCTGCAGGGAGGCAATCACCCGGCGGCTTTCATCGCGAAGCGAGCGCAATTCGTCTAGCTCGGGCAAATACCCCTTGCGCACAAAGCCGCCATCGCGGGCCTGCAAGGGGACCTCATCACCCAGAGCGGCATCAAGCTTAAGCAGCAAATCACTATCCGCCGATTGTAAAATCCGGGTTGCCCGAACAAGATTTGCCGGCTGTTGCAGCAAATTCTCTTTCAGTCCGGTAAAACATTTCACGAGAACGAGCGCGCAGCGCAGCGCGCCGCGTATGGCGAGAAGATCGCGCGGCCCGCCCCGCTTCAATGAAAGCCGCAGCGCCGGGCGGGCAAGCTCGGGGCAGGATTTGAGCGCTGTGCGGATATCGGCCCGCAAGGTTGCGTTTTCGGCAAAAAACCCGACCTCGTCCAGCCTGGCGTGAATTGCCGCCGGATCGGTGAGCGGCGCGGTGAGCCGCGCCGCGATCTCGCGCCCGCCCGCCCCGGTTATGGTTTTGTCAATCAGCTCCAGCAGCGAGCCGCGCCGCTCACCCTTCATGGTGCAAACCAGTTCCAGATTGGCGCGCGTTGCCGCATCGATGCGCATGGTGGAGCCGCTCGCCTCCCGGCGCGGCGGGTTCAGGCTCGGTTTTTTACCCACCTGGGTGATCTCGATATAATCCAGCAAGGCGCCCGCCGCCCCGATTTCAGCGCGGGTGAAATCGCCAAAACCCTCCAGAGCCTGCACGCCAAAATAGGATTTGATGCGCCGCTCCGCCTGCGCCGAATCAAACTTTGCCGCCGGTAGCGGCACCAGATGAAAACCGGACAGGGCGGAATTCTCCCGCGCCTTGAGGCGCTGCGGCAACGCCTCTGAAATCAGCACTTCGCTGGGTTCAAACCGGGCCAGATCGCTGGCCACCTCTTGCCCGCTTGTGGCCCGCATGCCAAATTCACCGGTGGAAATATCGGCAAAAGCCAGCGCCATGGCGCTGTCCTCATGCCCGCCGCGCACTTCATGCAGGGCGATAAGAAAATTATTGCGCCGCTGGTCCAGCAGCGAATCCTCGGTCAGGGTGCCGGGGGTGACAAGGCGCTGAACCTCGCGCCGCACCACCGCCTTGTAGCCGCGTTTCTTGGCCTCGGCCGGGTTTTCCGTCTGCTCGCAAACCGCAACCTTGAAACCGGCCCGGATCAGCTTGTGCAGATATTCCTCCGCCCGCACCACCGGCACGCCGCACATCCGCACATCCTCGCCCAGATGCTTGCCGCGTTTGGTGAGCACAATGCCCAGCGCGGCGGAAGCCTTGACCGCATCTTCAAAAAACAGCTCATAAAAATCGCCCATGCGGTAGAACAGCAGGCAATCGGGATTTGCCGCCTTGATTTCCATATATTGCGCCATCATGGGCGTGACGCGGGTTTTTGTAGTCTCGGCCATGCGGCAAAATTACCATAGCTTCAGGAGGATGCCAGCCTTTTGGCGAATCTCTCCCCAGAATACCAGGAAAGCTTGTGAGATGGTGCCGGTCTGACTATGGTGCCGCTTGAAGACCTGAACACCAGCCGTATGAGAAATGCAATGAAACTGCCTACCCCCAGCCCCACCCGACACGCGGCCCTGACGCAAGAAGATGCGTTGAAATTTCATTCCGGCGGCAAACCGGGAAAATTTGAAATCTCGGCCACCAAGCCCATGGCCACCCAGCGCGACTTGTCTCTGGCCTACTCCCCCGGCGTTGCCGTGCCGGTGCAGGCCATCGCGGATAACCCCGACCGTATTTATGACTACACCGTCAAGGGCAATATGGTGGCGGTGATCAGCAACGGCAGCGCCATTCTGGGCATGGGGGATTTGGGCCCGCTGGCGGCAAAACCGGTAATGGAAGGCAAGGCGGTGCTGTTCAAACGCTTTGCCGATGTCGATTCGGTCGATATCGAGGTCGATACCACCGATGTGGACGCCTTCATCAATTGCGTGCGCTATCTTGGCCCCGCCTTTGGCGGCATTAATCTGGAAGATATCAAGGCGCCCGATTGCTTTATCATTGAGGCGCGCCTGCGCGAGTTGATGGATATTCCGGTTTTTCATGACGACCAGCACGGCACCGCGATCATTTCCGCCGCCGGGCTCCTGAACGCCCTGCACCTGACCGGCAAGCGGTTGAGCGAGATCACCCTCGTTTGCAATGGCGCCGGGGCTGCCGCCATCGCCTGCGTTGAACTGGTGAAAGCCATGGGGGTCAAAAACGACAATGTCATCATGTGCGATTCGCGCGGTGTGATTTACAAGGGCCGCGAAAAGGGCATGAACCAGTGGAAATCGGCCCATGCGGTGCAGACCCCCAAACGCACCCTTGAAGAGGCGCTTGACGGGGCGGATGTGTTCTTCGGCCTTTCCGTTGCCGGAGCACTCACTGCGGAAATGGTGAAAAACATGGCCGGGGATCCGATTATTTTCGCCATGGCCAACCCGGACCCGGAAATCACCCCCGAAGAGGTGGCAAGCGTGCGCGATGACGCCATCATGGCCACCGGCCGCTCGGATTATCCCAACCAGGTCAATAATGTACTGGGTTTTCCCTATATTTTCCGCGGCGCGCTGGATGTGCGCGCCCGCACCATCAATGATGAGATGAAAATCGCCGCCGCCCGCGCCATCGCCGAGCTGGCGCGTGAGGATGTGCCCGATGAGGTTGCCGCTGCCTATGGCCAGAAGCGGCCCCATTTTGGCCCTGAATATATCATTCCCGCCCCGTTTGATCCGCGCCTGATCGCCCGCATCCCCCAGGCGGTCGCCATTGCCGCCATGGATACCGGCGTGGCGAGAAAGACCATTGTTGATCTTGAAGCTTATGAGATGCGGCTCAAGGCCAGGCTGAATCCCATCGCCGGCCTGATGCAGAACATCTTTCAGTCGGTGCGCCAGAACCCGGCCCGCATCGCCTTTGCCGAGGGCGAGGAAGAGCAGGTCATCCGCGCCGCCAATGAATATGCCAGCAGCGGGCTCGGAACCCCGGTTCTCGTC
>CAZIVB010000197.1:0-4772 GCA_964542565.1 uncultured Hyphomicrobiales bacterium
GCCATCAATCAGCACCCGCCCGCCGATGATCTGCGGCCTGAAAATGGCCGGCAGGACGCTACTGGCGGCCAGGGCGGCAAAGAGCGGACCTTTTTCCAGCACAATCTGCTTGCGGGCGTAAAAATCGGTGGCGACCACCAGCATGGGGATTTGCAAAAAGCGGAATTCGCGCGCCATCTGGCGCGGCAGAAACATATCGAGCAGCCCTTCGGGGGTAATCTGCGCCTGGGAGACGGGGGAGAGCTCGAAAAGATCGATCAGTTTGCGCGGCTTGGCGCTGATCAGGCGGCGCAGCACTTCGCGCTTGTTTTCAAATAATTCCAGCACGTAGGAACGGATTTCCGCCGCCGAGAGCTCGGAAGCGTACGCCGCGCCCATAAGCGCGCCGATGCTGGAGCCGGCGATAATGGCGGGCTTGAGCCCCAATTCGTCAAAAACCTGCAAGGCGAGGATATGCGCCAGACCGCGCGCGCCGCCGCCGCCAAGGGCAAGACCGATGCGCGGCCCGCTATTGCCCGGGCGGATGATCTTGTCCGAAGCCCGCTCCAGAGCGCGAATTCCTGAAAAGCCGGATGTCACTTTGCTGTCTTCACTCATAAATCGCCAATTCGCCCTATTCCGCCGCCGCGCGGAGGGGGCCGATATTTTGCTGCGCCAGATGATTGATCGCGACGTAATCCAGCTTGCCGGTGCCCAGAACCGGCAGGGCCTCGACAAAAACAATATGTTTGGGCAATTGCAGCTCGGAGACGTGATGCTCTCTGGCCCAGGCGCAAATCGGCGCGCGGCTGGCGGCTTCATGATCGGTGATCAGCACCAGCTTTTCGCCCTTTCTTACGTCTTCCACCGCGACCACCGCATGGGCGTTGTCGGGCCAGACCGAGGCGACATAGGCTTCGACCGCGGCCAGAGAGACCATCTCGCCGCCGATCTTGGCAAAGCGCTTGGCGCGGCCCTTGATGGCGATATAGCCGTCCGCGTCAATCTCGACAATATCGCCGGTATCGTGCCAGCCGCCTTCGGGGGGCAGAATTTCACCGGGGTTTTCCACCGTAAGATAACCGCTCATGACATTGGGACCGCGCACTTTCAGACGCCCGCCGGTCTCAAGACCAGGAACCGGCTCGATCTCATGTTCGATATCGGGCAGAAACGGCCCCACCGTGCCGTCCTTGGCGCCGCGCGGGGTGTTGACGGCGATCACCGGCGCGGTTTCGGTGGCGCCGTAGCCTTCAAAAATATCCATGCCGAATTTGTCCCGCCACAGCTCGCGGGTTTTCTTGCGCACCCGCTCGGCCCCCAGAACCACAAGGCGCAGGGAGGCAAAATCCTCCGGGCTTGCGGCGCGGCCCCAGCCGGCGGCGAAAGTATCGGTGCCGAACATCACCGAGGCTTTGGCGCGCCTGATCAGCGGCGGGATCATCTTGTAATGCAGCGGCGAGGGATAGAGGAACACCGGCCGGCCCGAAATCAGCGGCAGGATCATGCCCGGGGTAAGACCGAAGGAGTGGAAAACCGGCAGGGCGGTGAAAAAACGGTCATCGTCTTCAAACGCGCCGGTGGCCATGCACTGGAAGCAATTGGACAGCACATTGCGGTGCGAGAGCACGACGCCCTTGGGCGAGCCTTCGGTGCCCGACGTAAACAGCACCACGCCCGGATCATCGGGCGAGACCTTGCGCGCGCCGGGGAGCAGGCGTGGCAGGCGCGAGAGCATGGCGCCGGACAGCTTGGCGCCCAGGGAGATGTTCTCGCGCACATCTTCAAGATAAACCAGATTGACCTTTTTCGACAGCTCTTCGGCGAGCGGTTCAAGCTCGGCGAGCTTGATAAACCGGTGCGCGGTCAAGATGGTGGTGATCCGGGCCGCCTCGCAGGCGCCGAGCAAAACCCGCGCGCCGCTGGTGAAATTGAGCATCGCCGGAACCCGCCCGAAGGCGTGCAGGGCGAAAAAAGTCACAGCCACCCCGTTACCGTTGGGCAGCAGAACGCCAACCTTTTCCCCCGGTTTGCTGATTTTGGCGATCGCCCGGCCCAGAACTGTAGCGCCAAGAAGCAGCCGGTCATAGTTTAAAGGGTTTTTATCCGGATCATCAAGAATCTGCGTCTTGCCGCCATAACGCTTTACGGCGTCCAGCAGGGCGGAAAAAAGCGTCCGGTTGCAATCTTGCGGCTCAAAGGCAGGCGCATCGCCCGCTGTATCTCGAGATGTATCTGTCATGTTTTTTTTCTGGCGATGTCACCCTCCCTGAAGCGCCCTTGCCGTGAGGGAGGGGCACCGGGGGCATCCTGCCACAAAACGGCCGGCAAGCGCAAATCCAATAGGGGCTGAATAACGCTCAAACCGGATGATCGCCGGCTTGCGCCCGGCCATGACGGAAAAAACGAATACACGCAGATGCCCTTGATGCGAGAGCTTCGCGGCCGGTTTGGATTTGAAATTATGACATCCGGGCCCGCTGCAAAATTACACATCTAGGTGCTTTTCAGCTTTTATGCTAGGCTGGCGGCTTAGGTGAAGGATTCGGAATCTGAGGGGGTGTCATCAGATGGCGGTCGGGTTTGGCTTGTGCTGCTGTTTTGTTGCCGGGCAGGCGTGCACCGCCTTTGACAATGCGCATATGCCGCCAAATCCGCTTGTTTTTACCCTGTTCTTTTGTTCAGGCATGCCTTTTGTTCCAAAGCCGGTTTGCGCTTTTGGGGGGCATGCTCCGGCGTGTGAACTGAAATCCAAGGAAACATAGATGAGCGATATTCAAAATCACCAGTTCAATATTCTTGTCTGCATCGATGGCTCGGAGGAGAGCTACAGGGGCCTGCATTACGCCATCAAGTTCAGCCTTGACCATGCGGATACGGATATATCCTTGCTTTATGTCCGCTCTGAAGGGGCGGGCGAGCGCTCGAGCGGCCTCAACATGGATCTGGCGCGCGACAACATGCTGGAATGGGACCTTGAACTGCCGGGGCTCAAATCCCTCAAGGAGGCCCGGGACATGCTGATGGAAAGTGGCTTTTTGGGCGAGGACTGGAACGGCGAGGACATTACCAAGAAATTCCGCGGCTCGCGCTCTTCCGATCATGTGATCAATTATGTCAGCGCCAAGACGGGCCAGAGCATCTCGCTGATCTTGCGCGAGTCCAGCTCGGTGCTGGCGGGCATTCTGGATGAGGCGCATTTTTACCCCTATGATATCGTGATCGTTTCAGCCTCAGCCGAAAGCGCCGGCGGGCTGGGGCATATCGATACCTATACCGCCATCGGTGTGGCCACCGAACATGACGGCACGGTTATTCTGGTGCGCGAGCTGGAAGAGGGACACGGCCATTTCGTCTGCGTCGAGGACACCGCGCACTCGCGTGAGATGGTGCGCAAGGAAGCCGTCATGGCGCAGCGCTGCGATTGCCCCATCACCTTGTTTTCCGTCGCCGAAGATGTCGAAAGCCTCGACAAGGCGCAACACGCGGTTGATGCGGCCGAGCAAGCGGTTCTGGAGGCGGGAAACACCGTCGTTGAGAAAATCACCGATGTCGGCGATCCGGTGCGCAAAATCATTGAAAAAGGGGATGATTATTCCCTGATCGTAATTTCAGCCACCGAAAAATCCACCTTGAAACGGATGTTTCTGGGGTCTGTCTCCCACGCCATTTTGAAAAAAGCCAAAAACTCGGTAATGATCGTGCGGTAGTTTTTTGCCCATAAGGTCCCTTGCCGGACGGGGTATATTCCCCCGTCCGGAATGGTTCATGAAATCGAAACAGTTCCGGTCCCGGGTGCAACCCCGGACCGGCAGGGGAAGGGGCCGTCCTTCCTGCGAAGGCAGGAATCCAAAAAGAGCCCTCAACATGCCGATAATCCGGCTTGGATTCCCGCCTTCGCGGGAATGACTATTTGGAGGGTAACGATAAGCTGTAGCGGAAGGTTCAGACCTGGCCGGACGGGGTATGTTACCCCGTCCGGAATGGTTCATCGAACCGAAACAGTTCCGGAGCGGCGGGGGGCCGGTGGTGGTGTTCCGCCTTGTTTGATCTACAATGTCTCTTCTCTTTTTACCGCGCGCCAGCCGATGTCGTGGCGGCAGAAGCCCTCGGGCCAGTCTATGGCTTCTATCGCCATATAGGCTTTGGTCTGGGCGTGGCGGACGCTGTCGCCCAGCGCAGTGATGTTGAGGACGCGGCCGCCATGGGCAAAGACGCGGCCGCCCTCGCGGCGGGTTCCGGCGTGGAAGATTTCAACCTCGTGATCGCGGGCGGCCTCTTCGAGATTCTTGATCTCGGTATCCTTGTCATAAGCGCCCGGATAGCCTTTTGCCGCCATGACCACGGTCAGGGCCGGGTCTTTTTTCCATTTCAGCTTGATGCCTTTCAAATCTCCCTTTGCCACGGCGTAGAGCGCCGGCAGGATATCGCTTTTCAGCCGCATCATCAGCACCTGGCATTCCGGATCGCCGAAACGGACATTGTATTCGATCAGGTTTGGCCCCTCGGCGGTGATCATCAGCCCGGCATAGAGCACGCCCTTATAGGGGGTGCCGGCGTCTTTCATCGCTTTGACCGTGGGGATGATAATCTCGTCCAGAACGCGCTTTTTCATCTTCTGGGTCAGAACCGGCGCCGGGGAATAGGCCCCCATGCCGCCGGTATTGGGGCCGGTATCGCCGTCGCCTACCCGCTTGTGGTCCTGGGCGGTGGGCAGGGGGAGGACGTTTTCGCCATCAGCAAGAGCGAAAAAACTGACCGCCTCGCCGGTGATATACTCCTCGATGATCACT